>NZ_JBFAMS010000006.1:297149-408797 GCF_040656575.1 Micromonospora sp. NPDC049801
GTGGTTCGTTTTTTGCGCGTGCTCCCGCACCGCGGCCCCCGGGGGCGGGGGGGGGGGCGGGGCCCCCCCCCCCCGCCCCCCCCCCCCCGCCCCCCCCCCCCCCCCGCCTCTCGGGTTGCGTGTGGGGTCAGCCGCCGGCGAAGGTCACCTCGGTGCCGCACTTGGCCTTCTGGTTCAGGCAGGACTTCACCAGGGGTCCGATGTGGGCCGGGTCCCAGGCGTTCATGAAGTCGCCGTGCATGGAGGACGGCTTGCCGGAGGAGAGGCTCAGGCCGTTGCCACCCAGCGACTGGTAGTTGACCATGAAGGACAGGTTCGGCACCGCCACCGGGTACTTGCCGGTGCAGACGCCGTTGACCGGGTCGCCCATGTGCGACTTGTGGTCGGGTGAGTCGATGTTCTTGCCGTCCCAGCAGTCCTTGAAGACGAGCTGGAAGATGAGGTTGCCGCCGGAGGCGCAGACCGGCCAGTTGCCGTCGGCGCTGCGGCCGGTCTCGGCGCTGCCGGCGCACCAGAACTGGTTGCTACCGGCGTTCTTCGGCGTGTCGACCTGCTTCTTGGCGTCGCCCTCGACCATCCGCAGGCCCGGCGGGAAGGGCTTGACGGTCGACGGGTCCTTCACCCGTGAGCCGTAGTAGACCCGGAAACTCTTCATCGGTACGGGCTTGCCGTCCTTGCGCAGCTCCGGGGTCCAGTAGGCGCTCAGGTCACCGGGGGCGTTGCAGGTGGTCGTCGAGGAGAGCAGCTTGTCGGTCGTGGTGAACGCGTCGATCTTCGGGCCGAAGAAGGTGTGCATGTGCGACGCGCCCGGCAGGCCGGGGACGACGATCGGGTCATCCGGCGCCGAGTTGGCCAGCTCGCAGTCCGTGTGGAACTCGGGAACGCGGGTCGTTCCCGGCGTCACCGGCCTCGGCGTGATCGCGTTGAAGGCGGCCAGTTCCCGGTCCCACCTGGCCTGGTCGACCGGTACCCAGCCAGCCGCGGGCGCGGTGCCCGGCGTGGTGGGCGTGGCGCCCGGGGTGGTCGGGGTGGTGCCCGGGGTGGTCGGCGTCGCCGGGCTGGCGCTCGGCGTGGTCGACGCGCTCGGCGTCGTACCCGTCGCGGAGCCGAACGTGAACCAGTTCAGGTTCACGAAGTCCGACCGGGAGCTGCTTTTCATGACGGCGAAGACGGTCTGCGGGCCGGACGGCACGCTGGCCGCCGTGGCGGTCACCGTCGTCCACTTCTGCCAGCCGCCGGTGTGGGCGATCGGGAAGCTGGCCAGCAGGGCGCCGGTCTGCGTACCGAGGCGCAGCTCGACGGCGCCGCCGTCGGTGTTGTTCGCCGCCACCCGGGCCTTCAGCTCGGCGCCGGTGATCGAGACGCCGTCGTACCGCAGCCAGTCTCCGTTGCCGAGCCAGCCGACGTTCCGGCCGCCGTCGGCGTCGCCGGTGCTCTCGGTCTGCGCGCCGGACTGGGCCGCGAAGGCCTCCGCCTGGATCCGGCCCGACACGGCGACCTCTTCGGCCTGGGCGCCGGCGATGTAGATGCCACTGCCCACCAGGGCGGCGGCGACCCCCGAGGCGAGCGTGATGCGAGCGATGCGGCGGCGCTTGCGCGCCCGATCCGGCGGTGCGACGTGCGCGGGGGGAGGAGTCCGCATTACCAGTGATTTCCTTCGAGTCGACGATAACGCTCTGTCGGATGAAGTATGTGCACGTCGGAGGCGCGCGGCAATCTGCGGAAAAAGAATTAAGGAGGGCCGTGGACAACTGTCCTGGTGGCCGTCGAGCCGGCTCCGGATAACAATTTTTTGCCCTCGTACCCTTAAGTTTCTATTAATCCTGATGGCATGTCTTCCCGGACCGGCTTCTCCGGCTCGCGCGTCAGCCGGGGCCGCGCACCGTCCCGACTGAACCCGACCCGACGGCCCGGAGAACGGCTCGGCGCACACCGGCGGCGAGGCCGCCAAAATATCGTGGGTGGGGCTGTCGATCGGGACCGGCTCTGTTCGTAGCCATGGTGAGAGCCCGGCATCGAGACGGGCACCCACCCGCTGGAGGGCATGATGACCACCACCGCGAACACCACCCGCGCCGCCACGTCGACGCGCGGCGCGCTGATCTGGGCCGGTGCCGTCGCCACGGTCGCCGCGAGCGCGGCCACCATGGTCGTCGCCGCCGCCGGCCGCGCGGCGGGAGTCAGCCTCGACGTGAGCGGCGCTCCGATCCCGGTCGCCGGGTTCGGGATGCTGACGGCCGTCTTCTCCCTGGTCGGCGTGGTCCTGGCCGTGCTGCTGTCCCGGTTCGCGCGACGCCCGCGGCACGTGTTCGTCCGTACGACGGTGGCGCTGACGGTCCTGTCCCTGGTGCCGGACGTGATCGCCGACGCCGACACGACCACCAAGGCGCTGCTGATGCTCACCCACCTGGTCGCTGCCGCGATCGTGATCCCCGTCGTCGCGCGCCGCCTGGCCGCCTGAGCCGTCACCACCCCATCCCGCTGTCGAGCTACCGGAAGGATCGTCATGAAGCAGTATCTGCTGTCCGTGCACGCCGTCGAGGGCGCGCCCGCCATGTCCGACGAGGAGACCGAGGTCGTGTTCGCCGAGACCGGCCGCATCAACGACGAGATGCGGGCGGCGGGCGTCTGGGTCTTCGGCGGCGGGCTCGTGTCTCCGGAGAGTGCCACCGTCGTGCGGATCGAGAACGGGTCCAGCACCATGAGCGACGGACCCTTCGCCGAAACGAAGGAGCACCTCGTCGGCTTCTGGGTCCTCAAGTGCGCCGACCTGGACCAGGCGCTCGCCTGGGCCGAGAAGTGCGCGGCGGCCTGCGGACCGATCGAGGTACGCCCCTTCGACGACCTGTCCCAGGCCTGACCCGGAGCCGGCCGGCCGACATGGATCTGGCGAGCATCTACCGCGCGGAGTACGGCCGCTGCGTCGCCACCCTGGCCCGTCTCCTTGGCGACATCAACCTCGCCGAGGAGGCGGTCCAGGACGCCTTCGCCACGGCGCTCGAGAAGTGGCGGACGCCGCCACCCAACCCGGGTGGCTGGATCGTGACGACCGCCCGCAACCGGGCGATCGACCGGCTCCGCCGCGAGTCGACCCGCGAGGCCCGGCACGCCCAGGCCCTGCTGCTCCAGCACCAGGACGCGCCCCAGGAGGTGGGACCCGTGCGGGACGACCAGTTACGACTCATCTTCACCTGCTGCCACCCGGCGCTCGCCCTCCAGGCGCGCACAGCCCTCACGCTGCGCCTGCTCGGTGGCCTCGAGGTCCCCGAGATCGCCCGGGCCTACCTGGTCCGGGAGACGACCATCGCCCAGCGGATCGTGCGCGCGAAGAAGAAGATCCGGGAAGCCGCCATTCCCTACCGGGTACCCGCCGACCACGAGCTGCCGGACCGGCTGCCGCCCGTGCTCACCGTGCTCTACCTGATGTTCAACGAGGGCTACACGTCCACCGCCGGACCGTTGATCAGGACCGACCTGTGCGCCGAGGCGATCCGGCTCGCCCGCGAGCTGGCCGCGCTGATGCCCGACGAGCCCGAGGTGCTCGGCCTGCTCGCCCTGCTGCTGCTGATCGAGGCACGTCGCCCGGCCCGGCTCGGCCCGAACGGTGAGCTGGTTCTTTTGGGCGAGCAGGACCGGTCACTGTGGAACGACACGTTGATCGCCGAGGGGCATGACCTGGTCCGGCGGTGTCTGCGACGCAACCGGCCCGGCCCGTACCAGATCCAGGCCGCGATCAACGCGGTGCACACCGACGGCGTGGCCACCGACTGGCGGCAGGTCCTGGCGCTGTACGACCAGCTTCTCGTACTCACGCCGAACCCCGTCGTGGCCCTCAACAGGGCGGTCGCGGTGGCCGAGGCGCACGGTCCCGACGCGGCTCTCGCCGCGCTGGAGACGGTCGAGCTTCCCGGGTACCACCGGCTGCCCGCCACCCGGGCCGAGCTGCTGGCTCGGCTCGGACGCGACACGCAGGCCCGCGCCGCCTACGACGAGGCCATCGCGCTGACCGGCAACGATACTGAGCGCGCCTTCCTGAAGGCGCGGCGTAGCGAACTCACCCACAGGAGGAGACCGGCGTGAGCGCCACCTACACCTTCGACGTCTTCACCAGCCTCGACGGCTTCGGAAGCACCACCGGCAACTGGGGAGGCTACTGGGGCAAGCAGGGTCCCGAGCTGCTGGAACGTCGCCTTGCCACGTACACGGATGACCACCGCATGGTCTTCGGCGCCCGCACGTTCGCGCTGTTCCGACAGATGCTGGCCGACAGCGTCGAGGAGTCCGGCGTCCGCGACGCCTGGGTCACCCGCATGATCAGCCTTCCGGCCATCGTCGTGTCGAACACCATCGAGGAACCGCTCGACTGGCCGGACGCCACCCTGGTACGCGGTGACGCCGTCGACGTCGTCGCCCGGCTCAAGGAGGAGTCCGAGGTGCCGCTGCGGTCGCACGGCAGCCTCTCGATGAACCGGGCACTGCTGGCCGCCGGCCTGGTCGACTTCATCCAGGTGACGCTCTTCCCGGTGGTCACCGGTCAGACCGGGACCGAGCCGATCTTCCACGGTGCGGCCGACTTCGACCTGGAGCTGGTCGAGGGTCGCACGCTCGACGGCCGGACTCAGGAACTCGTCTACCGACCCACCCCGCACACCTGAACCCTCCCCGTCGGTCGTTCGGTAGCCTCTGACACGCTCTGACAACGTCTGACAAAGTCGTCTGACATGGGGGACTGATGAAGGACCAGCGTGCCGGGGAGTCTGGTCAGGACGGACGGCCCGCCCAGAGGTTCGCCGAGCAGTTACGGGCGCTGCGCGGCGCCGCGGGAGACCCCTCGTTCCGCAAGATGGCGGGGCGATCAGGACGGATCTCGCACACGACCCTGCACGAGGCCGCCGCCGGCACCCGGTTTCCCTCGTGGGAGACCACGCGGGAGTTCGTCCGAGCCTGCGAGGCGGACGAGGCCCTGTGGCGGCGTCGATGGGAGGAGGCGCAGCGCCCGGTGACGGCCGCCCGGTCCAGCGGGGACGGTGACCCCGCGCCGGTCGTCGCCGCGTCCGCGCCGGCGGAACAGGGCGTGGTGCAGGTCGTGGAGCATCCGGGGGCCGAGGATCGCGTCGTGACGACGCGGCGACGCCGTCTGCCGTGGCTGAACATCGCGGCGGTGGTGCTGGTGGTGGCGGTGGCCGGTGTCCTGGGCGCGACCGTTCGTGGCCGGTCGGGCGCCGACGGCTCCAGCGCACCGACGGCGTCACCGTCACCGTCCGCGTCACCGAACGCGACGGCGTTCTCGGACTCCCTGATCCCCGGAGACTCGAGCAGGTTCGTCGCCGACGTCACCATCCCCGACGGCACCCAGGTGAAGGTGAACGCCCAGTTCGACAAGGTGTGGTCTCTCGCGAACGTGGGAAAGGTCGACTGGCACAACCGGTACCTGGCGCGGATGGACCCCGCCGCAGACGGTGCCGGCTGCCGGACACCGGATCGGGTGCCGATCGGCGACACGCCGCCCGGCGAACAGGTGATGATCCGTGTTCGGGTCACCGCGCCGAGCCGCCCGGGCAGGTGCTGGGTCAGTTGGAAGATGGTCGACGAGGCCGGCCGGGAGTACTTCCCGACCCGGCGGCCGGTGTACTTCATGGTCACCGTGACCGCCTGAGGTCCGGCCGCGATGTCAGGCACGGGCTCCAAGCCAAGCTGACAACACCGCATTCATCGAGGTCGGTGACGGTCTGACGGATCTGACAGGCCGCCGGGGGTACCGAACAGCAGGGCGCTTCTCGCAGGGTGATGTCGAACCGAGAACGACTCACCGGCTACGAGGAGGACCCATCTTGCGACGTCCCTGGTTGACCGTCGGACTCGCCGCGCTCTGCGTGGCCGTCGGCGTCCCGGCCCACGCGGCGGCATCCGGCGCCACACCGCAGCGGACCGCCACCGCGGCCGCGCGGCCGATCGTGGACATGGAGGCCACCGTCCTGGCCGCCCAGATCGACCCCCGTCGGGCGGACAACACACTGACCCCCGGTGCGAAGAGCTCGGTGCTCGCCGTGGAGCAGGCGTTGCAGGCGCGGGGCCTGCTGAACGCGCAGTGGGTCGACGGCTACTTCGGCACGGTCACCGTCTCGGCGTACGCGGCGTACCAACGCTCGCTCGGCTACACCGGGCTCGCCGCGAACGGCCTGCCCGGCACGACGTCGCTGACGAAGCTCGGGCTGGACCGCTACACGGTCGCCAACACGATCGGTCCGGGCGCGAAGGTCCCGCGCGACGGGTACGTCGTCAACGCCCGGACCCAGGCGATGCTGGCCGAGGCGCAGCGTCTGCTGGGCCAGACCCTGGTGCTCGAACAGGGCTCATACAACCCCGGGGGTGACCCGACCTCGGCCGGCACGCACGACGGCGGGGGTGTGGTCGACATCGCGGTCACCGGCATGACCGCGACCCGGCGCACCGCCGTCGCCCGGGCCCTGCGCCAGGTGGGCTTCGCCGCCTGGGTCCGCAACCCGAACCAGGGCGACTGGCCGTGGCACATCCACGCCGTGGCGATCAGCGACACGGACCTGTCCAGCCAGGCGCAGCACCAGGTCGGCGACTACTACCTCGGTATGAACGGTCTGGCCAACCAGGGCCCGGACGACGGACCCCAGATCCCGATCAAGACCTGGGAGCAGTACCAGCGCGGGCAGTGACCCGCACCCCCTCACCACCCTCGAAAGGACACCCATGAACATCCGGAAGAGCCTGGCCGCCGTCGGCGTCGCGCTGGCCGCGACCACCTCGATCCTCAGCGTCGCATCGCCCGCCTCGGCGGCGGCCCGGGACGGGATCTGCGACAGCGGCGAGTTCTGCTACTACTACAACAGCGACAACGCGGGATCGATCTCTGACTTCACCGGATCGCTCGACGACTACGGCACCGAGCAGCCCTCCTGCTACGACTTCAAGGGCGCTGGCGCCGGCAAGGGCCTGTGCATCAAGAACGAGGCCGCCTCGGTCTGGAACCGCAGCACCAAGACGGTCCGCGTCTACTACAACAGCGGCTACGCCGGTTCCTACCAGGACTTCGCGGCCGGTGCGAAGACCAACCTCAACGCCACGCTGAAGAACAACAACGCCTCGCACCAGTTCTCGCCGTCGACGCGCACGAACCTGTCGTACGCCCTGTACCAGGCCAGTGGCGGCAGTGTCACGTGCGGCTTCGACGGTTACACCACCACGCCCGGCCGGCACGAGGGCATCGACATCGCCCGCAGCGTCGGTTCGGACGTGCGCGCCCTGGTCTCCGGAACGGTCACCTACGTCGCGCAGGGCAGCACCGGCAGCGGTGGCCTGTCCACGATCTCGGTCTACAACTCCTCGTCCAACAAGACCGTGATCTACCTGCACACCGCGCCGAGGTCCGGGGTGAGCGTGGGTGACGCCATCAGCAAGGGCCAGGTCATCGCCGACGAGTCGTGGCACGGGGTGTCCTCCAGCTCGGGCGCGCACACCCACGTCGAGGTCCGGGCCGGTCGGCAGACCCACGCGGCCGTCAGCGTCGGCGACCCCACCCTGGACAACGCCGACCCGACCGCGTTCTGGAACTCCCAGGGCTACAACGAGAAGTAGGACGTCATGAGAATCCGCAAGGGCCTCGCCATCGTCGGTGCCGTCCTGGCCATGTCCACCTCCGTCCTGAGCGTCGCCTCGCCGGCAGCGGCGGCCGAACGGGACGGGACCTGCGACAGCGGCGAGTTCTGCTACTACTACAACAGCAACCAGGCCGGCTCGGTTTCCGACTTCACCGACTCGCTGGACGACTACGGCACGACCCAGCCGACCTGCTACGACTTCAAGGGCGCGGGCGCCGGCAAGGGCCTGTGCGTCAAGAACAACGCGGCGTCGGTGTGGAACCGGACCGGCAAGACCGTGCGGGTCTACTTCAACAGCAACTTCGCCGGTACGACGCAGGACTTCGCGGCCGGGGCGAAGGGCAACCTCAACGCCACGTTGAAGAACAACAACGCCTCGCACGAACTGCTGAGCGGGCCGACGGGCTGCAGCACCGACGGCACCAACAGCAAGCTGCCGAGCACCATCCTCGTCTACCGGGTCAGTCTCGGGCGCGTCGACCGGGTCGACTTCAAGACGTACGTCAAGAACGTCCTCCCGAACGAGTGGGTGACGAGCTGGCCGGCCGCCTCGCTGGACGCCGGTGCGATGGCCGTGAAGAGCTACGCCTGGTACTGGGCGCTGCACTCGACCCGGAAGACCTCCGGCGGCCAGTGCTATGACGTCCGGGACGACACGGGCGACCAGGTCTACCGGCCGTCGTCGGCGCAGACCTCGACGTCGGCGGCGGTGGACCGGACCTGGTCGAACCGGCTGACCCGCAGCGGCAATATCCTGCGGGCGCACTACTGCGCGACCACCACCGCGTGCGGTGGCTGGGTGGACGGCGACTGGATGTCCCAGTACGGCTCGCGTGATCTCGCCAACTCGGGCAGCAGCTACCAGGCGATCCTGCGCCACTACTACCGTGACGTGGTCATCTCCTGACGTCCCGCGTCAACCGTGCCGCCCGCCGCACATCCGCGGCGGGCGGCACTGTCGTGGGCAGCCCGGACGGGTCGCCGGGCCGTGGGGACGCGCCGACGCCGCTCCCACGGCGACAGGTGGCAGACTCGGCGGAGTGAACGACATGGCCGCACCGACGATGGACGGTGAGCTGGAGAGCGTCAGTCTGGTGGACCTCGCCGTCGCCCGGTTGACCCGGGAGATCCTCAGCGGCAGGAGCGATCCGGGGGAACGCCTCGTCGAGGAGCAGCTCACCCGTCGGCTCGGGATCAGCCGGGCGCCGCTGCGGGAGGCGCTGCGGTTGCTGGCCCAGCAGGGGCTGGTCGAGCACGTGCCCCGGCGCGGCGTACGGGTGGCCACCCTCTCCGATCGTGACGTGCGGGAGCTGTACGAGCTGCGGGACGTCCTCGAACGATTCGCGGTGCGGGCGGGGATCCCGGTCGGCCGCGAGAGCGACCTGGCGGGGTTGCGGGCGACGCTCGACGAGATGCGGGAGGCGACCCGGGCCGGCGACCGGATGGCGGTCGCCGAGTCGCACCGTGCGTTCCACGTCGCGCTCGTCGCGCTCGCCGGCAATCGCCAGCTGTCCGCCGTGTACGGCTCGATCCTGGTGAAGTTGCAGCTCTACATGGCGATCAACCTGCGGCGTGAGGCGGAGGTGGCGCAGCCCTTGGACGGGGTCCACCGGCACGGGCGGTTGTTCGAGGCGGTCGCCGGGGGAGACCCGGAGGAGGTCCTCGCCGTGCTGTCCGGGCACGGCGCGCGCTCCTACCTGGACTAGCTGTACGAGCCATTGCCGCCCCCGACTCGCCCGTGCGAACATGCATCGATGAGGGTAAATCTCTTGCGTCGCAACAGGTCCCGCCTGTTGCTGACCGTGGCCGCGGCGGCCATGTCCATCGCGTCCCTGGGCCTCAGCACGCCGGCCGCCGCCGCGACCCCCGACGGCCACTACTGCTGGTACGTCCTGCCGGACAAGGTGCCGTGGAAGCCGGCCAACAACATCGTCAACTACACCGCGACGGTCACGTGCGACGGCGCGGTGCGGCGCGTCGACCTCGCGGTGGAGTTGCTGTACCACGGGACGAGCGGGGGTGCCGGCACGACCGTGAACGGCCGGACGACGCTGTGGACCGACGGCACCTCGATCCCCGTGGTCGCACTCGGCGTCACCACCCCGAACACGCTCTGCGACTCGGGCTTCTACTCGGGTCGAGCGACCGCCACCGTCCAGTACCGCTCGGGCGAACCGGAGTACATCACCAGATCGATCGCGTCGCAGCAGGTATCGCTGAACTGCTCGTTTCCGGAAATTCCGCCCACCGGCCCGAGTCCCAGCACGGTGACGGTCACTAACCCAGGCACCCAGAGCTCGCTCAAGGGGGACAACGGAGGGCTGCAGATGCAGGCCACCGGCGGCAGTTACTCGTACACCTGGACGGCGGTCAACCTACCGCCCGGGCTGACCATCGAACCCGGGACCGGCCGGATCAGCGGCACGCTCACCCAGATCGGCTCCTACAACGTCACCGTCACCGCCGACGACGGATTCGGCAGCCTGGGCAGCACCACCTTCACCTGGAGCGTCCGCAAGGAATCTCCCTGCCCGCGCTGCTGATCAACGCCCGCGGCGCCCGTCCGGCCCGGACGGGCGCCACCTGGCCGCGCCGTCGCGCCTTGCCGGATCGCCGCCCCGACTTCGCCTCGGCTCGGCCGCCCCATGGAACAGGCCCAGCCGGCGGCCAATCGGCCGTCATGTCCCCGTTACAGAACGCGCCGCCCGCTGTAACAGAACGGTCGACAATCGACTGTATGCCAGAGCCAGTCGGATCCATCTCGGACCTGCGGACGGCGTACCGCGACGGTCGTCTGACGCCGGCGGACCAGGTCGAACGCGTCCTCGACGGGCTGGCCGGAGGCGGTGCGGGCCCGGTCTGGATCAGCACCGTGCCGGCCGACGAGCTACGGGCCCGTGCCGAGTCGCTGACCCGCCACGGTGACCCCACCTCCCCGCTGTACGGGATCCCGTTCGCGGTCAAGGACAACATCGACGTGGCCGGCCTGGTCACCACGGCCGGCTGCCCCGACTTCGGATACGAGGCCGCGCAGGACGCGCCGGTCGTGCGGCGGCTCCTCGACGCCGGCGCGCTGCTCGTCGGCAAGACCAATCTGGACCAGTTCGCCACCGGCCTGACCGGCGCCCGCTCGCCGTACGGCAGTTGCGAGAGCGTCTTCGGCGGCGGCCTCATCTCCGGCGGCTCCAGCTCCGGATCCGCCGTCGCGGTGGCCGCCGGCCAGGTCAGCTTCGCTCTCGGTACGGACACCGCGGGCTCCGGCCGGGTGCCGGCGGCGCTCAACGGGATCGTCGGCCTCAAGCCCACCCGTGGCCTGCTCAGCACTGCCGGCGTGGTGCCGGCCTGCCGCTCGCTCGACTGCGTGTCGGTCTTCACGCCCGACGTGGCGGGCGCCGTCGACGTGCTGCACGCCGCCCGTGGTGTCACCACGGCCGACCCGTGGGGCCGTCCGTTACCGGCGGAGCGGGTGGTCGCCCGCATGCCGGGCACGCTACGCCTCGGGGTGCCCTGGGCAGAAGACCTCGAGTTCTTCGGTGACACCGGGCAGGAAGCCCGCTTCGCCGCCGGAGTGCAACTGCTGCGTACCCTCGTCGGATCTCTGCGGTCGGTGCCGCTCGGCGCCTTCTTCGCGGCGGGTGACCTGCTCTACCAGGGTCCCTGGGTGGCCGAGCGGCTCGTCGGCCTGGGCGACTTCCTGCGGTCGAACCCGGAGTCGGTGTTGGCGGTCACCCGGGCCGTGCTGGAGACCGGCTGGCGCTACGACGCGGTCGACGCCTTCCGGGGGCACCACCGGCTGCGTGAGCTGCGCGCCCAGGTCGACACGCTCTGGCAGGACGTCGACGTGCTCGTCGTGCCCACCGTCGGCACCACCTTCACGCTCGACGAGATCGCCGAGGACCCGATCGGGCGGAACGCCATGCTGGGCCGCTACACCCAGTTCGCGAACCTGCTCGACCTGGCCGCGGTGAGCGTGCCCAACGGCTTCACCGCCACCGGCCGGCCGGCGAGTCTCACCCTGCTCGGTCCGGCGTTCAGCGACACCACCCTGGCCCGGCTCGCCGCCACCCTCAGCACGGGCGGCGCGGCCAACCCGGACGTCGAGCCCGTTCCGCCGCCGGCTCCACGGCCGACGGACGTGCTGATCGCCGTGGTCGGCCGGCACCTGAGGGGCGAGTCCCGCAACGGCGAGCTGCTCGGCTACGGCGGGGCCTTCGCGGGCGCCGCCCGTACCGCGCCGCTCTACCGGCTCTACCGGATGGACACCGCCGACGGCGAAGGGCTGCCGGGGCTGGTCCGGGTCGCGCCGGACACCTCGGCCGGTCACCCGATCGAGGTCGAGCTGTGGCGGCTGCCCAGCGCCGCCCTCGGTGAGCTGCTGGCCGGCGTGCCGGCGCCCCTCTCGCTCGGTTGGATCCGGCTGCACGACGGGCGGGACGTGCTCGGCTTCCTCTGCGAGGCGTACGCCGCCAGCCCGCCGGCCGAGGACATCAGCGCCAGTGGTGGGTGGCGGGCCTACCGCCGCTCCGCCGCCACCCGGCGGTGAAGCGGGCCGCACCAGCGATCACGACAGGAGGCGAGAGGATGGGAAGCATCGGGCCGGTACCGGCCAACCCCTACCCGTGGCCGTACGACGGTGTGGTCGACACCGCGCGGACCGCGCTGCTCTGCATCGACTGGCAGACCGATTTCTGCGGGCCGGGCGGTTACGTCGACGCCATGGGCTACGACATCGGCCTCACCCGGGCCGGCCTGCCGGCCACCGCCCGGCTGCTGGAGCACGCCCGGTCGCTCGGGATGCTGATCGTGCACACCCGCGAGGGGCACGACCCCGACCTGTCCGACCTGCCGGCGAACAAGCGCTGGCGTTCGGCCCGCATCGGCGCCGAGATCGGCGGGGCCGGTCCGGCCGGCCGGATCCTGGTCCGGGGCGAGCCCGGGTGGGAGATCGTGCCCGAGGTCGCCGCGCTGCCCGGCGAGGTGATCATCGACAAGCCCGGCAAGGGCGCCTTCTACGCCACCAACCTCGACCTCGTGCTCCGGACCCGGGGCATCACCCACCTGATCCTCACCGGCATCACCACCGACGTCTGCGTGCACACGACGATGCGCGAGGCGAACGACCGGGGTTACGAGTGCCTGATCCTGTCCGACTGCACCGGCGCCACCGACAAGGCCAACCACGAGGCCGCCCTGCACATGGTCACCATGCAGGGCGGCGTCTTCGGCTGCGTCGCCACATCCGACGACGTCATCGCCGCCACGGCGAAGTGAGGTGAGCCATGCCGACCATCGCCACCGCGCGACCCGGCCCCTACTCCTTCGACATCTCGACCACCGCGCTGCTCGTCATCGACATGCAGCGGGACTTCCTGGAGCCCGGCGGATTCGGTGAGAGCCTCGGCAACGACGTGAGCCAGCTCCGCCGTACCATCGCGCCGCTCGCGGCCCTGCTGGCCGACGCCCGCGCCGTCGGCCTGGCCGTCGTGCACACCCGCGAGGGGCACCTGCCCGACCTGTCCGACTGCCCGCCGGCCAAGCTGAACCGGGGCGCCCCGAGCAAGCGGATCGGCGATCCCGGGCCCACCGGCCGGATCCTGGTCCGTGGCGAGTACGGCCACGACATCATCGACGAACTCGCGCCACTGCCCGGCGAGCCGGTCGTCGACAAGCCCGGCAAGGGCGCGTTCCACGCCACCGACCTGGACGTCCTGCTCGCCGAGCGGGGCATCCGCAGCCTCCTGGTCGCCGGAGTCACCACCGAGGTGTGCGTGCACACCAGCGTCCGGGAGGCCAACGACCGGGGGTACGAGTGCCTCGTACTCGCCGACTGCGTCGGGTCCTACTTTCCCGAGTTCCACCGGGTCGGGCTCGACATGATCGCCGCCCAGGGCGGGATCTTCGGGTGGGTCGCCGACTCGACGCAGGTCCGAGCCGTGCTGCCCACCACGTCCGCGTTGCAACCCTCCTCCTGACCGGGAGCAGCCATGGTCTCCTCGAAGTCCACCGTCGTCCCGCTCCCGTTCTGGGTGCGTGGTGACACCAACGCGTTCTTCGGTTTCGGCGTCAACGTCCTGGTCAACGTGCTCACCCTGACCGGGCTCTGCATCGGGGTGGTGAAGCTGCCCGAGGGGGAGGTGTTCGGCACCATCCTGCCGGCGCTCGGCATCGCCCTGGTCGCCGGCAACATCTACTACACCTACCTGGCCCGCCGCCTGGCCCGTCGGGAGAACCGCACCGACGTGACGGCCCTGCCGTACGGGCCGAGCGTGCCGCACATGTTCATCGTCATCTTCGTCATCATGCTCCCGATCTACCTGCGCACCCAGGACCCGCTCCGGGCCTGGGAGGCCGGGCTGGCGTGGGCCTTCATCATCGGCGTGATCGTGCTGATCGGCGCGTTCGTCGGCCCCTACATCCGTCGGTACGCGCCCCGGGCGGCGCTGCTCGGCACGCTCGCCGGGATCTCGATCACCTTCATCTCGATGAACCCGGCCGGGCAGATGTGGCGGATGGCCTGGGTCGCCCTGCCGGTCTTCGCGCTGCTGCTGATCGGCCTGCTCACCGACACCAAGCTGCCGTTCAACTTCCCGATCGGGCTCGCGGCCCTGCTGGTGGGCACCGCGATCGGCTGGGCCGGCGGGGCGATGTCGGTGCCGGACGTGACGGCGGCCGCCCGGGACATCGCGGTCGCCGTACCCTCGTTCAAGCTGGACCTGTTGTTCACCGGGCTGTCCGACATGGCGCCGCTGCTGGCGACGGCCATCCCCCTCGGCGTCTACAACTTCACCGAGGGCATGACGAACGTGGAGAGCGCGGCGACCGCCGGGGACAACTACAACCTGCGCAGCGTGCTGCTCGCCGACGGCGCGGGCGCGGTGGTCGGTGCGGCGCTCGGCTCGCCGTTCCCGCCCGCCGTCTACGTCGGCCACCCGGGCTGGAAGGCCGCGGGTGGCCGCAGCGGTTACTCGATGGCGACCGGCGTGGTGATCGCCGTGCTCTGCTTCCTCGGCATGTTCGGACTGCTCGCGGCGATCTTCCCGACGGCGGCCATCGTGCCGATCCTGCTCTACATCGGCCTGCTGATCGGGGCGCAGGCGTTCCAGGCGACGCCGCGGGCGCACGCCGCGGCCGTGGTCGCCGCACTGGTGCCGAACATCGCGGCCTGGGCGACCGGGCAGATCGACAACGCGCTGGCGGCGGCCGGCACCAGCGCCGCCGCGGTGGGCGACGAGGCGCTCAACGGCGCCGGTGTCGTGTACGACGGGCTGCTGGTGCTGGGGCAGGGCGCCATCCTTGCCGGGCTGGTGCTCGGCGCGGTGGTGGTCTTCGTCATCGACAAGCGGTTCGTCCGCGCCGCGATCTTCGCCGGCTCGGGCGCGGTGCTGTCGTTCGTCGGGCTGATCCACGGCGAGCGGGTCGAGTGGAACGCCAACGGCCAGGTGGCGCTCGGCTACCTCTTCGTCGCGGTGATCTGCGCGGTCTTCGCGCTCGGTCGTCCCACGCCACGCGAACCGGACCCGGAGGAGGCCGAGTTGGACGAGGCGTCCGCGCCGGCCGCCGATCGGGCGGCCGACGAGCAGCAGACCGCGGCGGCGCGTGGCTGAGCCGCCGGGCCGACCCGACCGGATGGAGAGGACGGACCGGATGGAGATCGATCGCGCGGACGTGGTCGCCGAGGTGGCGGCGGCCTTCGGCGGATACGAACGGGCGCTCGTCGACGGTGACGCCGAGGCGATCTGCGGGTACTTCTGGGACTCCGACCGGACGGTGCGGTTCGGCCTCGCCGACCATCAGTACGGGCTGGAGGAGCAGCGCAAGTGGCGGGCCGCGCAGCCACCGCTGCCGCCTGGCCGCCGGCTGGTCGAGACGAGGGTCAGCACGTTCGGCGCGGACCTCGCGGTGGTGACGACCCGATTCGGGTACGCCGACAGCTCCGCCACGGGACGGCAGACCCAGACCTGGGTACGCCTGCCCGTCGGTTGGCGGATCGTCACCGCCCACGTCTCCGAGCCCGCGCCGAACCTCGACTGACCGGTCGACGGGCCGGCACCGGCCGGACGTGGTCGCAGCCCCGGTGCGGCCCGGCGGTCGACCGTGTACCGGTCGCTGTCCGCCGCGCACGACGAAGCGCCCCGTCCGCCGTGGACGGGGCGCTTCGTGGCGTCAGCCGGACGGCGTGCCGGGCGTCGGACGGTCCTCGTCGCCACGGGGCGGCGGCGTGGCCACCTCGATCCGGGGTGACCGGTCCGGCGGAAGGTGCGCGAGGTCGGCGATGACGACCACGTCCACCTCGCCGTCGACCATCTTCTGCTCGACGGTCTCCCACGGTGCGCGGATGATCCCGTTCAGCCGGTAGTCATGTCGGCGCAGGTGGTTCAGACACGTCGCGATGGCGTGTTCCGACGGCTCCATGTCGGCGGGTACCCAGATGATGGCTAGCTCCATGATCTCTCCTGATCAACGTCGTGGACGTGGATGGGTGATCAGGAGCTGCCGGGGCGGCGGGGGACCCCGCTGGACGGGTCGACTGGTGGCCCGACTGTCGAAGGGACCGACGGCGCCCCCTCGACGCAGCGGCCCGACGGACGGCGGCGTGTCGGTCGCCGACGCTGTCAGGTCGGCGCCCCCGGCACCGGTGCTGGTGGGCGCGGACACGAATGCCAGTGCCAGCGCGGGTTGCGCCGGTAGCGGACGGGGGGTCGGGATCGGCGGTGATGACGGTTCGGCGGTCATCGCCGCCCGCCCGCGCGCCGGCCTGCGACGGTCGGCGGCGTCGGCGCGGGATGCCCGCACCGTCACCGGTGCCGACGACGGCGGGGTGGCGCGCGTCGTCGACGAGGTGACCGGCGTCCCCGCCTCCGGTGGCGGGGACGATCGCCGGGTACGGGGTGCCCGGGTGGGCGTGGGAGCGGTAGGTCCGCCCGTCGACGCCGGTGACGTGGTCACCAGCGGCAGCGGCAACGGCAGGGAGCCGGTGGTCGGCAGCGGGACTGCCGTCGGCAGAGGGAGCGCCGTCGGCACCGGGACAGTCGTCGGCAGGGGGAGCGCCGTCGGCAGGGGCAGGTCGAGGTGCGATGGAGTGTCGAGCAGGTCCCGCGCCAGCGATCCGACGATGCCGCCAGCGGTGGCGGTCTCCACCGGTCCGCTGGTCGTCGGCGTCGGCGTCGGCGTCGGCGTCGGGATCGGGATCGGCGTCGGGATCGGCGTCGGCTCGGCGGAGGCGGGCTCGGCGCCCAGGGCGGCCGCGAGCGCGGCCGCGCCGAGTGCCACCGCGCCGAGGGCCACCGGCGGCGGGCAGTGCTTCGGCGGCGTCACGCGGGTGCCGCCGACCGCCGGGTCGGATCGGCCCCGGCACGTCGCCGCCGCCCGAGCGGTCGCTCGTCGACCCGCGGCGTCCCACCCATGAGCGGATTGTTGCCCCTCGGGAACGCGGGCTACACCTGTCGCCGGCCGATCGACGTCGCGCGCGGTGAGAGGGCGGGGCGGGCTGGCCCTGTGAGCGATAACAAGGATCGCTTCCATCGATACCGCCGCACGGTCCGGCCGCTGTGACCCCGTAGCAGCATCGTCGTGAGTCACTGCGGCCACCGCGGCGTATGTCCGGCTCGTTACATCTTGACGAACAGCATGTTATCGCTCACCCTCGATGCAGAGGTCCGCGGCGTCGGTGGCTCACCGGGCGAGTCCCGTGGTCGCGCCTCGACGCGCGGCGTCCCTCCGGGCAACGGACGCCGTCTCAGGACTCGTGCGGTTCCCGGCGAACGCCGGCCGATTCCGCGTGTGCCGGTGCGAGGTGGCCCAGGATGACCGTCCCGGATTCCTTGGCCCAGCCGGCGCGCGCCGCCGGGAACAGGTCGTCCTGAGCGAAGTGGCACCTCACCACCGCCGATGCACCTACAGAAGGATCGACATGAGACCTAGAAAAGCTCTGCTGGCGACGGCGACCCTCGCGGTCGCGCTGACCGCGGGTATGACGGTCGCGCTGGCACCCATGGCCAGCGCCGGAACGACGTTGAAGGCGTCGGCGGCCGAGAAGGGCCGCTACTTCGGCGCCGCCGTCGCGACGGGCAAGCTCTCCGACAGCCAGTACGTCAGCATCCTGAACGGCGAGTTCAACAGCGTCACCCCCGAGAACGAGATGAAGTGGGACGCCACCGAGCCCCAGCAGGGTCGGTTCAGCTACACGGGTGGTGACCGTCTCGTCAGCCATGCCCAGGCCAACGGCATGAGCGTGCGCGGACACGCGCTGCTGTGGCACGCCCAGCAGCCGAGTTGGGCGCAGGGCATGTCCGGCACCGCGCTGCGTAACGCCGCCATCAACCACGTCACCCAGGTCGCCACCCACTTCCGGGGCAAGATCTACGCGTGGGACGTGGTGAACGAGGCGTTCGCCGACGGCGGCTCCGGCGGTCGACGCGACTCGAACCTGCAGCGCACCGGCAACGACTGGATCGAAGCGGCGTTCCGCGCCGCCCGCGCCGCCGACCCGGGCGCCAAGCTCTGCTACAACGACTACAACACCGACGGCATCAACGCGAAGTCCACCGGCATCTACAACATGGTCCGCGACTTCAAGTCCCGCGGCGTGCCGATCGACTGCGTCGGCTTCCAGTCCCACCTCGGCACCACGCTGGCGAGCGACTACCAGGCCAACCTGCAGCGCTTCGCCGACCTCGGCGTCGACGTGCAGATCACCGAGCTGGACGTGATGACCGGCTCCAACCAGGCCAACATCTACGCCTCCGTGACCCGCGCCTGCCTCGCCGTGGCGCGCTGCACCGGCATCACCACCTGGGGCGTGCGGGACAGCGACTCCTGGCGCGGCTCCGACAACGCCCTGCTGTTCGACCGGTCGGGCAACAAGAAGGCGGCGTACACCTCCGTCCTCAACGCCCTCAACGCGGGCAGTGGCACCCCGACCACCCCGCCGCCGGGCTCCGGGGTCGACACCACCGCCTGGTACGTCCTGATCAACCGCAACAGCGGCAAGGCCCTGGATGTGTACGAGCGGGCGACCACCGACGGCGCCCGGATCGACCAGTGGACCCGCAACGACGGCGCGTGGCAGCAGTGGCAGTTCGTCGACTCGGGTAGCGGCTACTACCGACTGAAGTCCCGTAACTCCGGCAAGGTGCTGGACGTCTACAACCGCTCGACCGCCGACTCCGCGGCGGTCGTGCAGTGGACCGACGGCAACGGCACCAACCAGCAGTTCCGGCTGGCCGATTCCGGGGGCTACGTACGCCTCATCAACCGCAACAGCGGCAAGGCCGTCGAGGTGCAGGGCGCGTCCACCGCCGACGGCGGCAACGTCGTGCAGTACGCGGACTGGGGCGGCAACAACCAGCAGTGGCAGTTGGTCAAAATCGGCTGACATCCGTCGATCGAGTCGGCGCGGTGGCGCGGACGCTCGTCGTCCGCGCCACCGTTTCCGCTCCCCGCAGCGTCTATTGGTATGCGGCCGTTGCGTCGTGCGCGAGAACACGCCACGCTTCGGACAGCAGATGGACAAGCCCGGCACTATTGGAGAGCATCAATTTCATGATTATCCGGTCCGCCACCCCGCCACCAACCTCGGAAGACGTGCCCCCCGAGGAGATCCCCGAGGATCGGCCGCCGGCCGACTGGGGTCGTTGGAACTGGGCGCGTTCCGAATGGACCGTGGCGGTGGCGGCGAGCCTGCTGCTGGCGGTGGTGCTGACCTGGCCGACCCTGCGCCACCCGGCGACCACGATCCCCGGCGACCTGGGTGATCCGCTGTTGCAGGCGTGGCAGGTCGCCTGGTCGGGGCATGCCCTGCTGAACAGCCCGGGTGACCTCTGGAACTCGAACACGTTCTACCCCGAGACGTACACGTACGCCTACAGCGACACCCTGCTCGGGTACGCCCCGATGGGGATGCTGGGCTCCGGTTTCACGGCCGCCGTGATCCACTACAACCTGCTGTACGTGCTGCTGCACGCGCTGGCGTCGTTCGGGGCGTACGCCCTGGCACGGCAGCTCGGCTCGAACCGGTGGGGCGGCGCGGTCGCCGCCGTCGCCTGGGCGTACGCGCCCTGGCGGCTGGCGCACTCGGGGCACCTGAACATCCTGTCCAGCGGGGCGATCGCGCTGTCGCTGGCCATGTTGGCCCGTGGCCACGGCTGGTCGCTGCGCCACGGGTACCGGCCCGAGCTGCGCAAGCCGGGCTGGGCGGTGGCCGGGTGGCTCGTCGCCGCCTGGCAGGTCAGCCTCGGGTTCGGCATCGGCCTGCCGCTTGTCTACTTCCTGCTGGCCACGGTCCTGGTGGCGGCCGGCTGCTACGGCTGGTCCTGGTGGCGCAAGCGGGAACGGCCCCCGTTCGGCCGGCGGCTGCTGATCGCGGATCTCGTCGGCGGCGGGGTGTTCGGCCTGGTGACGCTGCTGCTGGGCACGGTCTACCTGCGCGTCGTCGACCTCAACCCGCAGGCCGAGCGGACGCTGGACTGGACGAAGATGTTCTCGCCCCCGCTGATCGGGTTCGTCACCGCGCCCGCCGACTCGTGGCTGTGGGGTGAGCGGCACGCCGGCGCGCGCGAGCAGCTCTCCTGGCCGCCGGAGATGGCGCTGCTGCCGGGCATGATGGTGATCGGGCTGGCCGCGGCGGGTCTGTTCCTCTCGGCGTACCCGCTGCGGCACCGGGTCGCGCTGGGGCTCGGCGTGGTCGGCACCGTGCTGTTGGGGCTGGGCGCCACCCTCGGCGGTGACGGGGACCCGGGCTACCTGACCCTGTCCACGCTCCTGCCGGGCTGGGACGCGTTGCGGACGCCCGGCCGGATGATGCACTGGACGAGCCTGCTGCTCGCGGTGCTGGCGGCCGGCGCGGTGACCGCTCTGGCCGAGTCGCTGCGGCAGTCCACGCCCCGCCAGTGGGCGCGGACCCTCACGCCGCTGGTCCTGCTGATTCCCCTGACGGTGGTCACCCTGGAAGGCGTCAACTCCACGCCCCACCTGACCGTGCCGCCGCCGCCGGCCGCGATGCGGACGGTGCAGGACCCGATCCTCGTGCTGCCGGCCGGCGGGGTGGGCGACCTGACGTACATGTTGTGGACGACCGACGGGTTCCCCCGCGTGACGAACGGTCTCGCCGGCTTCGAGCCGGTCAGTCAGGCGCAGACCCGGACGGCGGTGGCGTCGTTCCCCGATCCGGTCAGCGTCGCGCACCTACGGGGGATCGGCGTGCGGTCGGTGGTTGTCGTGCCGAGCCGTGCCGTGGGAACGCCGTGGGAGAGCATCGCGACCCGACCCATCGACGGGTTGGGCATCACCCGGGAGGATCTCGATGGCACGCTGGTCTACCACCTCTGACCGCGTGAACGGCGGATGCCCGGGTACGGGCGGGGTGAGGTGACGAGCATGCGACTGTCCGTCGTGGTGCCCTGCTTCAACGAGGAGGCGTCGGTCGAGCGGCTGCACGAGACCGTGTCCGCCGCCCTCGCCGAGCTGCCCGACGTCGAGGTCGAGGTGGTGTACGTCGACGACGGCAGCGAGGACGGCACTCTCGAGGCGCTGCGCCGGCTCGCCGCCGCCGATCCGACCGTCTGCTACACGTCGCTGAGCCGCAACTTCGGCAAGGAGGCGGCGATGCTCGCCGGGTTGCAGCGCGCCACCGGTGACGCGGTCGTCATCATGGACGCCGACCTGCAGCATCCGCCCCGGCTGCTGCCCGAGATGGTGACGCTGTACCAGCAGGGCTTCGACCAGGTGATCGCTCGGCGGGACCGGCGCGGCGACCGGTTCGTGCGCATGGTCGCCTCCCGGTCCTTCTACCGGGTGATCAACTGGTGGATCGACGTGCGCCTTCAGGACGGCGCGGGCGACTTTCGCCTGCTGTCCCGGCTCGCGGTGGACGCGATACTGGCGATGCCCGAGTACAACCGCTTCTCCAAGGGCCTGTTCTCCTGGATCGGCTTCCGTACGGCCGTCGTCGCGCACCCCAACGAGACCCGGCAGGCCGGGCGGAGCAGGTGGACGCTCAGCAAGCTCTTCAACTACGCGTTCGACGGCCTGTTGTCGTTCAACAACCGGCCTCTGCGCCTGGCCATCTACGGTGGCCTGTTCCTCACCCTCATCGCGCTGGCCTACATGGCGTGGGTGGTCGCCGACGCCGTCGAGAAGGGCATCGACGTCCCCGGGTACACGACGATCATCGTCAGTGTGATCGGGCTCGGCGGCATCCAGATGACGATCCTCGGCGTGATCGGCGAGTACATCGGCCGGATCTACTACGAGACCAAACGTCGACCGCACTACCTGGTGCAGGAGACCGAGTACCTCCTGGCGGAAACCGGCGAGGCGTCGCGGCGGCCGGTGCCGCCCGCGCCGCGCTCTCCGGTACGGGGCCAGCGGGTGACGTTGGCCCGGGAGAATCCCCTCTCCCGGCCGGCGCGGCCCGACGTCGGCGACCGCGACCGGAGCTGAGCTGAGCGGGGCCTGCGGGCGGTCAGCGCCCGCAGGCCCGGCACGCTGTGCGGGTACGTAGGTGGTAGTCGCTGGACGCGGTGAGGAGGCCGAGCCCCAGGAGGCAGTACGCCGACATGGCCACCCAGAGGAACGCGTCGGAGAATTCGCTGGCCGACCCCGATGCCACCTGCGCCATCCCCATGCCGAAGTAGGCGACGATGGCCGCCCCGAGCCCGAAGCCCGGCACCAGCAACAGCCGGCGGGGAATCCGACGACCGGCGAGCAGCGGAACCCATCCCGGCCAGACCTCACCCCAGTGGTGCACCAGCGCCAGCGGCAACAGCACACCGGCCAGCACCAGACCGATCTCCAACCCGATGATGGAGGCGTCCTGCGCCACGTTGTCGAAGCCCACCACGGCCTGCGCCGCGAAGCGGGTCACGAGCCCGGCCACCGCCACGTACGCGGCCCAGCGCGCCCACGGCGCGGGCGTCGTGCGGCGTCGACCGGGTTGGACCGTGCGGCAGCAGGCGGGGCAGTCGCCCCGGGTGCGGCGCTGATAGTCGAAGACGGCCAGGCCGAGGAGCGCCGCTCCGGTGGCGCAGCCGAGCCGGCTGGCGAACGCCACCGGGTCGAACGACGGGCCGGGCGCGAACAGCAGGAGGCTCACCAGCTCCGGCAGCAGGATCGCCGCCGCCGCGACCAGCGCGCCGGCGACGATCCAGGCCAGTCCGGCGAGCGCCGGCCGCCAGGTCGCCGTACGGTCCAGGGCGACCGCCACCGCGCCCGCGACCAGGCACAACGCCACCGACCGCCAGCCCGTGAAGCCGAGCAGGTCGGACCCGAAGGGTGGGAATTCCGGCGGCGGGCCGACCGTCCACACCAGGCGTAGGCCGGCGTAGGCCACGGCCCAGCCGAGCATGGCGTACGTCAGGCCGTGGCCGCTGCCACGGGTGCGGGGTGCCGTCGTCATCATGCCTGTGATCCTCGCGGCGTCTCCGCCGCCGGGCTTCCCTCCGGCCGGGGATGGCGCTCCCCGACCGGAGGGATCTGGCTCACGCCCGCCGCCTCCCGGCGGTCAGAGCGTGAACACGAGGGTCGAGATGCTCCGCGCGCCGACGTTGATGGAGGCCTGGCCTCCGTTCACGCTTGTCGGCTGGCTCGCCGCGTTGGCGTTCTGCGAGGTCAGGTAGTACTCCGCTTTGCTGACGTTCTGCGGGGCCTGGATCACGGCGTTGTTGACCGCGCTGTTCGACCGGTTGAGGATGACCAGCGTGATCTTGCCGTCCCCCTGGTAGGCCGTCACCTCCAGCGGGGACGCCTTGGAACTCTTGGTCAGGGCCACCCGCTGGTAGCCCGGCCGGACGTACTTGGCGTACTGGGAGAACGCATACCCGCGCTTGAGCGGGGCGCCGGCCGTGGTGCCGTAGGCCGCCTCGCCGTCACCGATGAAGGAGTAGTAGCGCTTGCCGTACCACCAGATGTAGGCGGCCCAGTTGGCCTCCATCGACCTGTGCACCGTCCGCATGATGTCGTCGAGCGTCTCGTTCCAGACGGCCAGGTTGCTGGGGTTGCCCCAGATGTTCGAGCCGCCGCCGTCCGCCGCGTGCAGGTTCCACTCGGTCATCCACACCGGCTTGTTGTATTGGGCGGCCAGGTTGTACGGCGCCAGCCGTCCTGCGGACTCGGTGCCGTACAGGTGCCCGCCGATGTAACCGATGTTGTTCCGAGCGGTCGCGTCGTTCAGGGTCGGGTCGGTGTAGCCGTAGTTCAGGTTGACCGCCTCGGCGACCATCAGCTTGCTGTTCTGCACCTTCGCGCCCTGGTCGCGGACGAAGGTGCGCAGTTCGGTGCCGCTCCAGTCCATCGAGTCGTAGTCGGGGTGCCAGTCCGGCTCGTTCTGCACGGACGTGACGTCGATGGTCACACCCTGACCCCGCATGTACTGCACATAGCTGTTCAGATGGTTCGCATAGTCGTCGTAGTAGTCGGTCTTCAGCTTGCCGCCGCCGGTGCGGCTGTTGTTGGTCTTCCACGCGGCGGGCGCGGTCCACGGCGAGGCGAGGATCTTCACGTTCGACCCGTACGCCTTCGCCGTCTTCAACGAGCTGACGTGGGTCGCCCATTCGCTGGACTCCGGCGAGAGGCCGGTACGCACGATGGACAGGCCGAGCTGGTTGGCGCCCAGCCCGACCAGCGTCTGGGTGTCGGTGGTCGACCAGGCGCTACCCCAGATGGACTGGGCGGCCCCGAACCCGTCGACGGTCTGGTACCTGGTGTTGCTGTTCACCGTGATGTCGGCCGGGCCGGTGGGCGGTGGGGTGGTCGGTGGCGGTGTGGTCGGCGGTGGCGTGGTTGGGGGCGGCGTGGTCGGTGGCGGCGTCGTCGGGGCCGGTGTCGTCGGCGTCGGCTCGCCGGTGCACGTCACGCCGTTGAGCGCGAAGCTGGACGGATCGGGGTTGCTGCCCGTCCACGAGCCGTTGAAGCCGAACGACGCGGTGCCGTTGGTCCCGATGGCGCCGTTGTAGCTGACGTTCTTGGCGGTGACCGCGGCGCCGCTCTGGGTCAGTGTCGTGTTCCAGGCCTGCGTGACGGTCTGTCCGGCGCTGTAGGACCAGTTCAGCGTCCAACTGCTGACCGGGTCGCCCAGATTGGTGATGGTGACGTTCGCGCCGAAGCCGCCTTGCCACTGCGATGACACGGCGTAGTTCACGGCACAGCCGGCGGCTGCGGCGCCGGCGGGCGCGGCCAGTGCGACCGCCGTCGACGCCAGCAGGACGGCGCCCGCCGACACCAGGGCGGCGTTGGTGACCCTTCGTTTTCTCATCAGACTTCTCCCGAGGTGGTGGTGGTGGCGGCCGACGCGTCCGGGCTGGTCGGTTCGGAGAGCGTCGGTACGCCAGGCGTCGCCGGGAGCGCTCCCAAGCGCGCGAGGCGGGGGCTGTCGGATCTGCTGTCCGGATCAGCCGGGCCGGTCACCCTCGACCTGCCGGTCGCCGAGCCCCACGCCGCGACGATTCGCGGAGGGGGTCACCGGGGGAACGCCGGTGCGGCGGCCGGGAGTCGACGCCGGATCGGCCCTCGCGCCGGGGGTGCTGTGGGGCGCGACGAGTGACGATGCGACGAGCGGGTCCGGCGGGGCTGCGGCACCCTCCTTTGTCGACCGGCTCGTGGGGCGGGCGGCCGCTCTGCTCATTCGCGGCTCGCGGGTGAGTGCCGCACAGCGAGCGCGCGAAACAGTTTCTCGTAGCCAGGAATTTATTTCGTTCAATGCCGCCTTGTCAACGCCACACCACCCCGCCCTCGGTCCCCTCTCCCCGCCCCACCCCGGTGATCATGAAGTCGTTGTCGTGGTTGTCGGCGTGTCGTGGCGACGACTTCATGATCACCGGAGCCTGGGGGGTGTGCTGCAACAAACCTGCAAGCGGTAGGTGTTGCTTCACGGAAAACGCTTTCCTACGATCGTGTCACGTCGATGTTTTGTCCCCGGATCGATTGGGTGCGCCTCGGAGTGCTGCCGGTCGCGTGCCGCTTGGCCAGCGGCTCCGCCTCGGACGTCAGGGTGATGGCATTGCCGATGATCGATGCGTAACTGATTGTCGCCTATTCCGGGTCGGGTGACGGCCGTCCTCTGACGCCTTCCGACATCGACGCGTCACACCGATTCTTCGAAAGTGAGGCGAGATGAGACGAACACTCGTACGCCGTCTTCCGGCGGCACTCGTGACGGTGGCTGTCGGGGTCGCGGCCGGCGTGACTCTCCAGGGTCCCCGGCCGGCGGCGGCGGTGGGCGCCGCCACCGGTTACGCCACCCAGAACGGCGGGACCACCGGTGGCGCGGGAGGACAGACGGTGCGCGCCAGTACGGGCACCGCGATCCACGCGGCCCTGTGCGGACGGGCCAGCAGCAGCACCCCGCTCACCATCGAGGTCACCGGGACGATCAACCACGGCAACACCAGCAAGGTGTCGGGATCGAGCTGCAGCACGGCGGACGGCGTGATCGAGCTGAAGCAGATCAGCAACGTCACCATCATCGGGGTCGGCAGTGGAGCCGTCTTCGACCAGGTGGGCATCCACATCCGCGACTCCCGCAACATCATCATCCAGAACGTCACGGTCCGGAACGTCAAGAAGTCGGGTTCGCCGACCTCCAACGGCGGGGACGCCATCGGCATGGAGAGCGCCGTCCGCAACGTCTGGGTCGACCACGTCACGCTGGAAGCGTCCGGCGGGGAGTCGGAGGGGTACGACGGCCTCTTCGACATGAAGAACGACACCCAGTACGTGACCCTGTCGTACAGCATCCTGCGCAACTCGGGGCGCGGTGGTCTCATCGGGTCCAGTGAGAGCGACCTGTCGAATGGCTTCGTCACGTTCCACCACAACCTGTACCAGAACATCGATTCCCGTACGCCGTTGCTGCGCGGCGGCGTCGCCCACGTCTACAACAACAGCTACGTGAGCCTGAACGAGTCCGGTATCAACTCCCGGGCCGGTGCCCGAGCCAAGGTCGAGAACAACCACTTCCGCGACTCGAAGGATGTCCTGGGCACGTTCTACACCGATGAGCGCGGCTACTGGCAGGTCAGCGGCAACATCTTCGACAACGTCACCTGGTCCAACCCGGGCAGCGACAACTACCCGGCTGGCCCCAATCCGACGTCCACCACCACCGTCAGCGTTCCGTACGCCTACCGGCTGGACGGCGCGAGCTGCGTGCCGAACGTCGTCGGCCAGACGGCGGGTGCCAACACGGGCCTGCGGGTGTCCGACGGAAGCTGCTCGCCGCAGACGCCAGCGCCCACCACGCCAGCGCCCACCACGCCAGCGCCGACCACGCCGCCACCCACCGGGACGAATCTGAGCCTGGGCGCCGGCGCGGACGGTTCCAGCAAGGCCAGCGGGACCAGCTACGGCAACGTGCGCGACGGCGACATCGCCACCTACTGGTCGCCGGCCGGCTCGACCGGTTCGATCTCGATCAAGTGGGGATCCGCCATACGGGTGTCCCGCGTGACCATCCGGGAGCCCTCCGGCACCCAGGGCTCCATCGGGTCCTGGCAGCTCGTCAACCACGACACCGGCGCCGTCCTGGCCTCCGGTGCGGGTGCGGGTGCGATCACGTTCGCCGCGACGACGCTGAGCAAGATCACTTTTAAGATCAACAGCTCCAGCGGTACGCCCCGGGTCGGCGAGTTCGAGACGTACGCCAGCTGACCATCCGGTGGCGGGCGCGTCGGGCACGCGGTGAGGAGCGGTATTCCGCAGAGGTGTGAATATGACCCTGAGGAATGCCGCTCTTCAACCCGTCGCCATGGTGCGCCCGGCAACGGCCCGTGGCCGTGCTGAAGAGCGACGACCGGCTCAGGCCGGTGCCCCGATCCGCAATCACGTTCGGTTGTCGCGGCGTCACTGTTAGCATGCGGCAATGTCCGCAGGTCAACGGGGGATCCAGGCAGGCGACGGTGATCCCGCGGTGACCGACGCGGGTCGCCTGGCGGCGTTCAGCGACGGCGTGTTCGCCATCGTCATCACCCTGCTGGTGCTCGACCTGCGGGCACCGGATTTCCACGAGGGCGGGCTGGCCGAGGGGCTTCTCGATGAAGGGCCGTCATACCTGGCCTTCGTCGTGTCGTTCATCTACGTCGGGGTTCTCTGGCTGAACCATCACGCCGTGCTCCAGTTGGTGCGGGGCACCACCCCGGCGTTCAGCTCGATCAATCTCGGCATTCTCTTCGGCGTGGTGATCATTCCCTTTCCCACCGCAGTCCTGGCGTCGGCGCTGGCCGACGGCAACACCGACGACCTCCGGGTCGCCGTCGTCCTGTACGCGTTCGCCGCCTCGCTGATGTCGGCGCCCTGGTGGGTGCTCTTCTCCTATGTCCGCCGCCACCCGGCGCTGCGGGCCGACACCATCGGCCAGGACCAGGTACGGGTGCAGGAGTTCCGCCCGATCGTCGGCCTGGTCCTCTACGGCCTGACCGGTCTGCTCGGCTGGCTGGTGAACCCGTTCCTCGGCCTGGTCGGCGTGGTCGTGATGATCATCTTCCACGGCGCCACCAGTCAGGGGCTCCGCTCCGGGCGGTGGTGGCCGGGGCGCGCCACCCACCGACGCTGACCCCGCCGCACCTCGGTTCGCGCAGCTCGCGGCGTTGCGGCTATGTTTGCGCACGCTCGGGGGAGCGTCAGGGGGGACAGGGACATGAACATCATCGGTGATCGGATGGCGGCGGCGTACGACGACGCCATCGAGGATCTGTGCGGAGCGACACCGAAGGGCTACTACGCGCGGCGGGGCACCGCCCGTGCGGCGGTGACCCACGCGGGAGCGGCGACGCTGAACGTGGCGTACGACCTGTCGCGCGAGCCGGATCTCGACGCCCTGCACGAGCTGGCCACCGAGGTGTCCGGGCAGGTCGAGGCCTGGTCGATCGTGGTCCGGGACGGTGTCGACGGCGCGGTGGCCGATCTCGCCACCCGGCACAGGCTCGCCGCGCGCAGCGAGCTGCCCCTGCTGGCCTGCGGGGTGGACGAGCTGGTGTTCCGGGCGGACGAGGCGCAGCGCGAGCGCGTACGGCAGGTCGGCGCGGCGGACAGCGATCGGTACACGGACGTCCTGACCAGGGGCTTCGAGGTGCCGGACGGTCTGTTCGGGTCGCTGATGGGGGGCGCGGTGCTCGACGCCGAGCGGATCGACGGATACCTGTACGAGGAGGCCGGCCAGGTCCTCGGCACCGGTCTCGGGATGCGCACCCGCGGTGTGGTCGGCGTGTTCAACATCGCCGTCGTCCCGGACGCGCGTGGTCGCGGCCTGGGCCGCGCGATCACCGAGAAGGTGGTACGTGACGGCGTCGCGGCCGGCGCGGACGCGGCGTACCTGCAGTCCAGCGCGCTCGGCCGGCCGCTGTACGAGTCGATGGGCTTCCGTTTCCAGGAGAACTGGATCGCCTTCCATGCCTGAGGGCCACCGCCAGGGCCGGAGCCGCGACGCACGAGGGGGAAAGTAACCGTGAGCTTCAGTGACGACGTCCGCTCGGCCTTCCGTCGGGGGGAGAGCGACGCGGTGGTACGGATGAGCACGGCCGAGATCGAGCGTGCTCGTGCCGTCGGCGACGCGGCGGGCGAGGTGGAGGCCCGCTACAGCCTGGCCCGGGTGGCGATTCGTGGCGGCGACCTGGCGCTCGGGGAGACCCGGGCGCGCGAGGCCCTCGACGTCGCGGTTCGCTCGGGTGACCGCGCGCTCCAGGAGCGGCCGAGGCACGTGCTGGCGGCGGTGGCGCGGATGGCCGGCGACCTGGACCGGGCGCGGGACCTGTATCGCGAGAGCATCGCGCTGAACGAGTCGCTGGGCCGACCGGAGACGGTGAATTCCGAGACGCACAACCTGGCCTTCTGCGAGCTGGGTCTCGGTAACCTCGCCGAGGCGCGGGGGCTGTTCGCCCTCAGCCGTACCCGGGTGTTCCAGCACGGCTGGGACGACTTCGTGCCGTACGTCTGCGTGGCGGGTGCGGCGCTCGCGTCCGCCGAGGGTGACCATTCGCGGGCGGCGCTCATGGTCGGCCTCGCGGACGCGGCGTTCGCGGCGATCGGCCAGGTGCCGGACCCGGACGACGCGGCCGACCTCGCCGCCGTGCGCGACGCCGCGGTCGGGGCGCTCGGCCCCGCCGCCTACGCCGCCGCGCAGGAGCGGGGTCGGCACCTCGATCCCCGTACGGCGTTCGACGACGAGCACTGAGAGGACCAGCGGGTCAGGCCGACCGGGCGGCGGCGACGGCCTGGCCGCGCTCCGACTCGGGAAAGCGCCGGAGCATGGCGCGCACCTCGTCGGCGCTGACGTTGGCGCCGAACAACTCGCTACCCGGTTCGAGGCGTACGCCCTCGGCGAGCGGGCCGGCGACGACCGGGTCGAAGCCGAGGGCGTCCACCAGCGAGGCCACCGGGGCGACGTCCGCCTCGTCGTCGCCGGCGATCGCGATGGCCTTGCGGCCGGCCGTGCCCGTCGGCCGGGCCCCGTCCTCGAGATCGTGGTAGCCCATGTGGTTGAACGCCTTGACGACCCGCGACCCGGCCAGGAACGCCTGGACGATCTCGCTGGACGAGGTGCGCGGATCGGTCAGGTCGTCGCGGATGCCGTCGACCTCCCACCAGTAGTTCATCGCGTCGACGACGAGTTTGCCCCGCAGCGCCTCGGCGGGCAGCGTGCGGTACTTGCCCAGCGGTAGGGCGAGGACGACGATGTCGGCGTCCGCCACGGCGTCGACGGCGGTGGTCGCCACCGCTCCAGGCGTGAGCACCTCGACGGTCAGGGCGATTTTCACCGGATCCCCGGAGCCGGCGACGAGCACCCGGTAGCCGGCGGCGAGCGCGAGCCGGGCGAGGACGGTGCCCACCTTGCCGGCGCCGAGGATGGCGAGGGTCCGTGGCCGGTCGGTACCGCTGTCGTTCATGTCTTCCTCTCCGATCAACGGCCGGCGGGTCAGCTGGCCAGGATGTCGCGGACCATGGGGATCACCCGCGAGCCGTACAGTTCCACGGCGCGCATCCGGGCGCTCACGGGCTGCGCCCCGGCGGTGTAGATGAGGTCGAACCGGCCGACACCGAGACCCTTGATGGCGGCGGCCATCCGGCGGGCGACCGTCTCCGGCGAGCCGATGTAGAGCGAGCCGTGCTCCACCTCCGAGTCGAACTCCTGGCGGCGGATCGGAGGCCAGCCGCGCAGCGCGCCGATCCGGTCGCGCATGACCCGGTAGTACGGCCAGAACAGCTCCTTCGCCTCCTCGTCGGTGTCGGCGACGAAGCCGGGCGAGTGCATCCCGACCGGGTGCGCGGTGGTGCCGAGTTGGTCGGCGGCCCGCCGGTAGAGGTCGATGTAGGGCGCGAAACGCTCCGGAGCGCCGCCGATGATGGCGAGCATGAGCGGCAGGCCGTACCGGGCGGTCCGTACCACCGACTGCGGTGAGCCGCCGACGCCCACCCAGGTGGTGAGGCGTCCCGACTCCGTCTTGGGAAACACGTCGGCGTCGGTGAGCGGGGCGCGGGTGGTGCCGCTCCAGGTGACCGGCTGTTCGTCGAGCAGCTTCGCGAACAGCTCGATCCGCTCCTCGAACAGCACGTCGTAGTCGGCCAGGTCGTAGCCGAACAGCGGGAAGGACTCGGTGAACGAGCCCCGGCCGAGGATGACCTCGGCCCGACCGTGCGACAGCGCGTCGACCGTGGCGAAACGCTGGAAGACGCGGACCGGGTCGTCCGAGCTCAGCACGGTGACGCCGGAGGAGAGCCGGATCCGCGAGGTACGGGTGGCGATGCCCGCCAGCACCGTCTCCGGCGTCGACACCGAGTACTCGGGTCGGTGGTGCTCGCCCAGGGCGATGACGTCGACGCCGAGGTCGTCGGCCAGCACCGCCTCGTCGACGACCTGCCGGATGGCGGTGGCGTGGGAGACGGGCTTGCCGGAGTCGTCCTCCGGCACGTCACCGAAGGTGTCGAGGCCGAACACGAGATCAGACATTGGTGGGCTCCTTCGCCAACAGCTCACGGACCCGTGGCGCGACCTCGCTGCCGAGCAGCTCGATGGTGCGCGCCCGCGCCTCGCGAGGCAGGTGCATGATGTCGTACTTCAGGTCGAACCGACTCAGCCGCAGGTCGCGGGCCATGGTTGCGATCTTGCGGGCCACCGTCTCCGGTGACCCCACGAACAGCGCGCCGTGGTCGATCTCGGTCTCGTAGCGCGCGCGGTCCGGCTTGTAGAAGCCGCGCTCCTCGGCGAGCCGTGCCACGGTGGGCTGCCAGTACCGCCACCACGTCTCGACGGCCTCCTCGTCGGTGTCCGCGACGAGGCCGAGCGAGTGTTGCCCGACCGGTTGCGCGGCCTGCCCGAACTGTTCGAGCGCCCGATGGTAGAGGTCGACGTGGCCGGCGAACCGCTGCGGGCGTCCACCGATGATCGCCAGCATGAGCGGGAGCCCGTGCCGGGCGGCGCGGATCACCGAGTTGGGGCTTCCTCCGACGCCGATCCAGGTGGGGATTCCGCCCGGGCGCATGCGCGGATGGAGTCGTTGCGCGACCAGGGGAGTGCGTACGGTTCCCGACCAGGTGACCGTTTCGTCGCGTTGAAGCTGGAGGAAGAGGTCCAGCTTCTCCTCGAACAACCGCTCGTAGTCCGCCAGGTCGTAGCCGAAGAGGGGGAACGACTCGGTCGCGGATGCCCGTCCGAGGACCAGTTGGGCCCGGCCGTCGCTGACCGCGTCCAGGGTGGCGAACTCGTGGTAGAGCCGTACCGGGTCGTTCGTGCTCAGGACGGTGACCGAGGTGCCGAGCCGGATCCGGTCGGTCGCCGTGGCCATGGCCGCGAGCAGGACGGGGGTGGCCGAGTCGTTGTGCCCCTCCCGGTAGTGCTCGCCCAGGCTGAACACGTCGAGCCCGACCGACTCCGCGAGCCGGGCCTCGTCCACCAGCAGCCGGACGGTCTCGGCGTCACTCAGGGTCCGGTCGCCGTCCGTGGCCACCTCGCCGAACGAGTTGAGCCCCAGTTCGAAGGGTGCGGCGGACATGTCTCCTCCTCGGCGTTCTTCGCCGTCGACACGCGGGAAGTGGTCTTCCCGGTTGACGTGTCAATGATGCTAACCTGCGAATTGACACGTCAATTCCCCGGAGGGTTCGATGGTCGACACCACACCCGAACGACGCGGGGGCCGGCAGTTGCCGACGGCGGAGGAGCTGCGGATCTGGCGGGACTTCGTCGAGACGACAGAGGCGCTCACCTCCCGGGTCGGGTCGCGTCTCCAGGTCGACTCTTCCCTCTCGCCGGGTGACTACGCCGTCCTGCTCGCCCTCAGCGAGGCTAAGGAGCGGCGGATGCGCTCCTCCGCCCTGGCCGCGCAGATCGGGTGGGAGCGGAGTCGACTCTCGCACCACCTGGGACGCATGGAACGACGCGGGCTGATCCGTCGCGAGGAGTGCGCGACCGTCCCGCGCGGGGCGGAGGTGATCCTCACCCCGGCCGGGGCCGCGGCGTTCCAGCGGGCCACCTATCCGCACCTGCGCACCATCCGGGAGCTGTTCGTCGACGCTCTCACGCCGGACCAGCTCCGCGCGGCCGGCGACATCGCGCGGGCGCTGCGCGAGCATCTCGGGCCGCGCGCCGACGAGTAGTCGGCGCATGGAGAGCGGCACATCGGGTACGCGCCTGCGGCCGTCGAGTCCGACGAGCGCCGCGCAGCCCGAGGAGCAGGACATGTCGATCGCGGGGCGGGTACGACTCGCGCCGAACGTCTCCCTGGTGCTGCTGGCGTCGATCCTCGTGTCGTTCCTGGCCGCCTCGGCGGCCCCGACCCCGCTCTACGGGATCTACCAGGAGCGCTGGCACTTCTCGTCGGTCACGACCACCGTGGTGTTCGCGGTCTACGCGCTCGCGGTGCTGGCATCGCTGCTCACCTTCGGCAAGCTCTCCGACCACGTCGGCCGGCGTCCGGTCCTGGCCGCCGCGATCGCCGTACAGATCCTGTCGCTGCTGGTGTTCATCCTCGCCAACGGCGTACCCGCGCTGCTGGCCGCCCGCCTCGTGCAGGGGCTCGCGGCGGGCGCGGCGACGGGCGCCGTCGGCGCGGCCATGCTGGACATCGACCGCGCTCGCGGGACGCTCGCCAACTCGATCGCACCCGGCCTCGGCACCGGCAGCGGGGCGCTGCTCTCGGCGCTGTTCATCCGCTACCTGCCCGCGCCGACCCGCCTGGTGTACGTCGTCCTCGTCGCGGTCCTGCTCATCCAGGCCGTCGGGGTCGCGCTGATGCCGGAGACCGTCACCCGGATGCCGGGCGCGCGGCGCAGCCTGCGACCGGAGATCAGGCTGCCGCGCCCGGTACGCGGGCCGGTGCTGGTCGTCGCTCCGGTGCTGTTCGCGGTCTGGGCGCTGGCCGGCTTCTTCGGCGCGCTCGGCCCGGCGCTCGTGCGCAGCCTCATGGACACGTCGATCGTGGTCGCCGGTCTGGTGCTCTTCGTCTTCGCGCTCTTCGGGTCGGTCGCCGTCCTGCTGTTGCGCGACACCGCCGCGCGGACGGTCATCCTGACCGGGATCGGCGCCCTCATCCTGGGCATGGTCGTCACGGTGGTCTCGGTCATGGCCGACTCCGTACCCGGGTTCTTCGTCGGTCTCGCGCTCGGCGGCGTCGGCTTCGGCGGCGGGTTCCAGGGCAGCCTCAAGACGATCATGCCGCTGGTCGAGGCGCACGAACGCGCCAGCGTGCTGTCGCTGCTCTACGTCGTCTGCTACGTCGGTTTCGGCCTTCCCACCGTGATCGCCGGCTTCCTCGTGGTGTACGCCGGGGGCCTCCCGCGGACCGCCGACGAATATTCCGTCGCCGTCATCCTGCTCGCGCTTGTCGCCCTGTTCGGGCTGCGCCGGGCGACGAGGGCGGCGCCGGGCTGATGCCCCGAACGCCGCACCTCACCGGCGCGTAGGACGTAGCGTGGTCGTCGACGGTGGGGCGAGGAACCCAGGAGGTCGCGATGAGTCCGAACGCCGGTGAGGGCGATCTGACGTCGTATCGGTCGGCGACCGACCTGGCGGACGCGCTGCGGCGCGCGGCGGCGGCCCACGACGAGCACGAGAAGCGCACCGGCCAGCGGGACGACAACTGGCCCGACTGGTACGCGAGGTACCTGGTGGCCGAGAAGTCCGGGGCGACGCTGCCCGAGTGAGCGACACCCAGCCGCGCCCGCCGGTCCACTGAGGCCGACGCGGGCGCGGCTGCCGCAATCATCCGATGTATACGCGGCGGGTGGCCTGACCCGCACCGTCGTCATGCGCGCCGATCCGCGCCACGACCACCGATGATCGACATGACATCGCTGATATGGGGCTGACCGGGCGGCGGGATGCCCCCACATGGCCGCACTGGCGTCAATCATGGTCGGTGCGCAGGGCGGCAGCGATGATCGCGCAAGCAATCGACCGTTGCCTATTGCGTGACACCGGAGTAATCTTCCCGAAACACATCGGACGTTTGGTCGTCCACCGGGTCTGCCTACGACCTGCGCAGCATGGTCGGTGTCACCGCGCGGATCCACCATCGGGGGTCGTCGTTGTCGCGCTTGGGTGGCCACATCGGTCACCGTTTGGAGGATCGATGTCAGACCTGACCCGGCGGCAGGCCCTCAAGATCGGTGCGGCCGGCGCGGGTGGCGCCCTGCTGCCGCTGCCGTGGACGGCGACCGCCAACGCCGACTCCGTCGCGCCGCCGCAGGTGCTCGCGGCCAACGACCTCGCCCTCTGGTACGACGAGGGCGCCGGGACGGACTGGCTGCGGGCCCTACCGATCGGCAACGGCCGGCTCGGCGCCATGGTGTTCGGCAACGTCGACACCGAGCGACTTCAGCTCAACGAGGACACCGTCTGGGCCGGCGGCCCGCACGACCCCAGCAACACCCGGGGCGCGGCGGCCCTGCCGGAGATCCGGCGGCTGGTCAACGCCAACCAGTGGACCCAGGCCCAGGACCTGATCAACCAGACCATGATGGGCAACCCCGGCGGGCAGTTGGCGTACCAGACCGTCGGCAACCTCCGGCTCGCCTTCGGGTCGGCCAGCGGAGCGTCCCAGCACAACCGCACGCTCGACCTCACCACCGCGACGGCCACGACCTCGTACGTCCTGAACGGCATCCGCTACCAGCGTGAGGTCTTCGCCAGCGCGCCGGACCAGGTCATCGCGATGCGGCTGACGGCCGACCGCGCCACCTCGATCAGCTTCACCGCCACCTTCGACAGCCCGCAGCGGACGACGGTGTCCAGTCCGGACGGCACGACGATCGGCCTCGACGGCATCTCCGGGAGCATGGAGGGCGTCACCGGGCAGGTCCGCTTCCTCGCCCTGGCCAACGCCACCGTCACCGGCGGCAGCGTGTCCAGCTCGGGCGGCACCCTGCGGGTCACCAACGCCACCAGCGTCGTCCTGCTGATCTCGATCGGCTCCAGCTACGTCAACTACCGCAACGTCGGTGGCGACTACGGGGGCATCGCCCGGCAGCGCCTCAGCGCGGCGCGCGCCTACAGCTACGACCAGTTGCGCACCCGGCACGTCGCCGACTACCAGGCGCTGTTCGGACGGGTGACCCTCGACCTGGGCCGCACCTCCGCCGCCGACCAGACGACCGACGTACGCATCGCCCAGCACAACAGCGTCAACGACCCGCAGTTCTCCGCGCTGCTGTTCCAGTTCGGGCGGTACCTGCTGATCTCGTCGTCGCGGCCCGGTACCCAGCCGGCGAACCTGCAGGGCATCTGGAACGACTCGCTGACCCCCTCCTGGGACTCGAAGTACACGATCAACGCCAACCTGCCGATGAACTACTGGCCGGCCAACACGACCAACCTGGCCGAGTGCCACAACCCGGTCTTCGACATGGTCCGGGAACTCGCCGTCACCGGCGCGCGCACCGCCCAGGTGCAGTACGGCTCCGCCAGTGGCTGGGTCACCCACCACAACACCGACGCGTGGCGGGCCACCGCGGTCGTGGACGGCGCGTTCTGGGGCATGTGGCAGACCGGCGGCGCGTGGCTGTCCACGTTGATCTGGGACCACTACCAGTTCAACGGCGACATCGAGTTCCTGCGGACGAACTACCCGGCCATGAAGGGCGCGGCGCAGTTCTTCCTCAACACCCTGGTGACCGAGCCGACCCTCGGTTACCTGGTGACCAACCCGTCGAACTCACCGGAACTCAGCCACCACTCGAACGCCAGCGTCTGCGCCGGTCCCACGATGGACAACCAGATCCTGCGGGACCTCTTCGACGGCGTCGCCCGCGCGAGCGAGATCCTCGACGTGGACAGCACCTTCCGGGCGCAGGTACGCGCCACCCGGGACCGCCTTCCACCGATGAAGGTCGGCTCGCGCGGCAACATCATGGAGTGGCTCTACGACTGGGTGGAGACCGAGCCCAACCACCGGCACATCTCGCACCTGTACGGGCTGGCCCCCAGCAACCAGATCACCAAGCGCGGCACCCCACAGTTGTTCGAGGCCGCCCGGCGGACCCTGGCGCTGCGCGGCGACGACGGCACCGGCTGGTCGCTGGCCTGGAAAATCAACTTCTGGGCGCGGATGGAGGAGGGCAAGCGGGCTCACGACCTGATCCGCTACCTCGCCACCACCGCCCGGCTCGCCCCGAACATGTTCGACCTGCACCCGCCCTTCCAGATCGACGGCAACTTCGGCGCCACCGCCGGCATCGCCGAGATGCTGCTCCAGAGCCACATCGGTGAGCTGCACATCCTGCCCGCGCTGCCGCCGGCCTGGCCCAGCGGCCGGGTGACCGGCCTGCGGGGTCGCGGTGGGCACACGGTCAGCATCACCTGGGCCAGCGGCGCCGCCACCGAGGTGCTGGTGCGACCCGACCGCGCCGGCACCGTCCGCCTGCGGTCGCGGTTCCTGACCGGCACCGTCAGCGTCGTCGACACCGCCGACGGCACGTCGCCCCGGGTCACCCGGGTCGAGTCCGACCTGGTCGAGGTCACCGTGCAGGCCGGGCGCACCTACCGGGTCACCAGCACGGGCGCCACCACGCCGACGTTGGAGCAGAGCTTTACCAACGCGGGCATCACCAACGACAGCAACACCAACGTCGGCAACTTCGACGGCAACGGGGCCACCCTGTCGGCGCAGGCCCTGGCGCAGGCCGGCGCGAGCCCGGGCGGCACGGTGAGCCGCAACGGGGTGAACTTCCGCTGGCCCAACGTCAGTCCCGGCACGGCCGACAACGCCATCGCCTCGGGTCAGACCCTCGGTATCAGCGGCACCGGCAGCACGCTCGGCTTCCTGATTACCGGCACCTACGGCGCGGTCTCGGGGACCGGCACGGTGGTGTACGCGGACGGGACCCGCCAGACGTTCACCCTGAGCACGCCCGACTGGTACGGCGGCCCGGTGTCCGGCGCGACCGCCGCCATCGTGTCCGCGTACCAGAACCGGCCCAACAACGGCCGACAGGCCACGGCGGCGTGCGTCTACTACGTGGGCGTCGCGCTGCAGAACAAGGCGGTGACCCAGGTCGTGCTGCCCAACATCAGCGCACGGGCGGCGGCGAACGTGCCGACGATGCACGTCTTCGCCATCGCGATCGGGTCCTGACACTCAGCTCGCGTCGCGCCGCCGGTGACGGCACGGTCACCGGCGGCGCGGCGTGACAAGTCCCGACTCGTACGCCCACACGACCAGCTGGGCGCGGTCCCGGCAGTGCAGCTTCGTCATGGCCCGGTTCACGTGCGTCTTGGCGGTCAACGGGCTGATCACCATGCGCTGGGCGATTTCGTCGTTGGTCAGCCCTCGCGCCACCAGCTCGACGATCTCCTGCTCCCGGGCGGTCAGCACATCCCGACCGGCCGTCGGCACGGCCGGCGGTGGCCCGGCCGCGAACTCGCTGATCAGCGTGCGGGTCACGGCCGGCGCGAGCAGCGCGTCGCCACCGGCCACGACGGCGACGGCCTGCAACAGGTCGGCGGGATCGGCGTCCTTGAGGAGGAAACCGCTCGCGCCCGCGCGCAGGGCGGCGAAGACGTACGAGTCGAGCCCGTAGTTGGTGAGGATGAGCACGCGGGTGGCGGCGAGGTCCGGATCGGCGGCGATGCGCCGGGTCGCCTCGATCCCGTCGAGGCCGGGCATCTGCACGTCCATCAACACGACGTCCGGGCGGAGACGTCGGGCGAGCTGCACGGCCGAGGCGCCGTCGGTGGCCTCGCCCACGACCTCCAGGTCGTCCTCGGCGGCCAGCAGGGCCCGGAAGCCGGCCCGCATCAGCGCCTGGTCGTCGGCGAGCAGGACCCGGATCATCGGTGCGACCGTCCGGTCATGCCGGCTCGTCCAGCGGGAACGTGGCCCGCACCGTGAACCCCTGGTCGTCGTTGGCGGCGGCCAGCAGGGTGCCGCCCAGTCCGGTGACCCGCTCACGCATCCCGCGCAGTCCCACCCCCGGCGTCGGGGGACGGGCCGGCGACGCCTGCCCGTCGTCGCTCACCGCGACGGTCAGTCCGGCCGGCGCGTACTCGACGTGCACGCGTGCGGTCGCGGCACCGGCGTGACGGGCCACGTTGGTCAGGGCCTCCTGGACGACCCGGTAACCGGCCTGGTCGACCTCGTCCGGCAGACGCCGTGGCCGGCCGGTGACGGTCACCTGGACCGGCACGCCGACCGCACGGGTCCGTTCGGCGAGTTCGTCGACGCGGGCCAGCCCGACACGGTCGTCGTCGGGCGCGCGCAGGACGTCGAGGGTGGTGCGCAGTTCGCGCATCGCGGCGGCGCTGGCCTCCTGGATCGCCAGTAGCGTGGCCGAGGGCTCGTCGCCCTGCTTGCGGGCCAGGTGCACGGCGATCCCGGCCTGCACCTTGATCACCGAGATGCTGTGCGTCAGGGAGTCGTGCAGGTCGCGGGCGATGCGCAGCCGCTCTTCGCCGGCCCGCCGCAACGCCATCTCCTCGCGGGTGCGTTCGGCCTCGACGGCCCGCTGCTCGACCTGCTCCAGGTAGGCGCGGCGTTGCCGGCCGACCAGCCCGGCGACGTTCGCCGCCACGAACCATCCCAGCAGCAGGGCCGTCCGCTCGGCGATCAACTGGTTGGGACGGTCGACCGGGGCCACCGAGACGTCGTGGGCCAGAAAGCCACCGAGGAAGACGACGCTGGCCACGGCGGCCGCCGCCCGGTGCCCCCGCCAGGCGGTCACGTAGACCACGCCGAGGACGGGGAAGGCGGCCGACACCCCCGAGTGCACCCGGACGTGCAGGGCCAGCATGGCGACGGTCACCACGCCCAGCGCGAGCACCGGATGCCGCCGGCACACCCCGAGCGCCGCTGCCATGACGAGGACCAGAGCGACGTCGAGCGCCCCGACCGTCGCGGCGTCCGGTGCGAGCGCGGCGTTGCCGAGCAGGAGACCGCCGAGGGCGAGGCCGCTGAGGACGTACGGCAGGTCGCGGCGCATGGTCGCACTGTAGAACGGCCGTCGTTGGTGGAGCATCCCGCGCGCGCGGTAGATCCGGCGTACCACGGTCGTGGTATCCCGGCGGCGCGAAGTGTCTGCGCCGGCACGACGTCTTTGGCGGCCGTCGCCACGAGCATCGACCGCATGACATACCGCTTCTTCACCCCCGTACCCACGAGGGCGGCCACCGGCCGCACCGCGGAGGTCTACCAGCAGCTACGCGAGGACTTCCTCGGACCGCTGCCCACCTTTCAGGCGCTCTCGGCCGTGCCCGAGGTGCTGGCCGCGACCTGGTCGCTGATGCGCGAGGCCCTGCTCGCCGGCGACACGTCCCGGGTCGACCGCGAACTCGTCGCGGCGGTGGTGTCCCGGGCCAACGGCTGTCAGTTCTGCCTCGACGCCCACGTGCTGCTGCTGCACGCCCTGGGCGAACACGGGTTGGCCGAGGTCGTCGCCCGGGGCGAGACACCCGCCGACCAGAGGCACGCCGAACTCGACCGCTGGGCCCGGGCCAGTCGCAGCCCCCGCACCGGCGACTGGACCAGCCCGTACGGCCCCGAGGTCACCGGCACCCTGCTCGCGTTCCATTTCGTCAACCGGGTCGTCTCGGCGCTGCTCGACCCCGACCTGCTCCCCGGCGGCCTGCAACGCGCCCCGCTGGTGCGGTCGGTCGGTGGCCGGCTGTACGCCAGATCCGCTCGGGAACCGAAGGCGCCCGGACGCAGCCTCGGGCTGCTGCCCACCGGTACGACCCCGCCGCCGGCCTGGGCGGGGGACAGCCCGGTCGGGGTCGCGTACGCGTCGTTGCGGGACGCCGCCACCCGGGGCGGCGAGCTGCTGGGTGACGTCGCCCGCCAGACCGTGACGGCCACCGTGCGCTGGGAGGACGGGCGGTTCCCGACCCGGCCCGCGGACTGGGCCGTCGACCTGGTCCGGGACGTGCCCGGCCGGGACCGGGTCGGAACGCGGATCGCGTTGCTGGCGGCGTTCTCGCCCAGCGCGGTCAGCCCGGGCGACGTCGCCCTCTGGCGGCTGTCGCACCCCGCCGACGCCGACCTCGTCCGGATCGTCGCGTACGGCGCGATCACCGCCACCGACCACGTCGCCCAGGCGTTGACCTCGGCGCAGCTCTAAGGAGCCCAGCATGCGAAAGGCCTTCGTCATCAGCAGCGGCGCGCTCCTCACCGCGTTCGCCCTCCAGTTCGTCTTCGCCGCCGTCGGCGCGTTCACCAAGCCCGCCGAGGACGGCGCGTACGCCCTGCACAGCGTCAACGGCATGGCGGTCATCCCCGTCCTCACCCTGCTCACCGTCCTGTTCGCGGCGCTGGCCAGGGCGCCCGGTCGGCTCGTCGGGCTGGCGGTCCTGCCGCTGGGCCTGGTCGTCGTGCAGGCGCTGCTCGCCATGCTCGCCAACGCCGGCACCGACGCCGTCGGCGTCAGCACGCCGTTCGGCCTGGTCATCGGCGGGCTGCACGCGGTCAACGGCATCGTCGCGGTGCACGTCGTGGTCGGCGTCATGCGGGGAGCGCGCCGGCTGGCCGCCGCGACGCCATCGGGTGACGCGCCGGTGGTCGTACCCCAGGGGGAGCCGGCATGACCACCGCCTCGCTGCTCGCGGCGGACCTCCTGCTGGCGGTCCTGGCCGCCGCCGGCTGGCTGGGTGGCGGGGTCGCGGCGGCCGCCCGGCGGCGGCCGCTGGCGCTCGCGCTGGCCACCGTCGCGCTGCTCGCCACGCTCGCCCGCGCGACGACCGTGCTCGCGCTCGCGCGCGTCGGCTGGTGGTTCGCCGCGGAGAAGGTCGTCGTCGCCGCGCCGCTGTCGCTCGCGGCGGTCGCCGTCGCCGGGCCGCGGCTGCTGCGGGCCGCGGGCGACATCCGGTCCGTCGCGCTGCCGCTCCTCTTCGCGGGGTACGCCCTGAGCGCCGCCCTGCTCGTCACGGTCCTGCACGGCTACCCGGTGTCGGCGTCGGTGGGGCTGCTCGCGGTCGCCGGGGTCGTCGCGGCGACGGCCCTCTCGTGGCGTCTGCTCGACGCGCGCCCGTCCCGGGCGGTGTCCCGGGCGGCTGTGGCGGTGGCGGTGGCGGCGCTGCTGGCCGGCACCGGGTTGGCCGTCACCCCGGGCCCGGCGCCCGCCGCACCGCATGATCACCGGTACCCGCAGGCCCGGATCTCCGACGAGCCCACCCGGCGGTTCACCCTGACGGCCGGTACCGCCACGGTGCGCGTCGGTGGCCACGACGTCGCGGCGTGGGCGTTCGACGGGCAGGTACCCGGGCCGGAGCTGACCGCCACCGTCGGCGACGTCGTGCAGGTGACGCTGCGCAACCGGGACATCGGCCGGGGTGTCACCCTGCACTGGCACGGGTACGACGTGCCGAACAGCCAGGACGGGGTCCCCGGGGTGACGCAGCCGGCGGTGCTGCCGGGCCAGGAGTTCGTCTACCGGTTCCGGGCCGACCAGGCCGGCACGTACTGGTACCACACCCACTCGGTGTCCGACGTCGGTGTGCGGATGGGCCTCTACGGCGTCCTCGTGGTGCGTCCCGGGCCGACGAGCGGCCTCGACGTGACGGTGCCGGTGCACACCCTCGGGGGGCGTCCGCTACCGGACGCGCGGGTGGAGCAGGTCGAGGCCGGCGTTCCGGTCCGGCTGCGGTTGATCAACACGGACAGCACCACGCACCGCTACGCGCTGGCCGGAACCGACTTCCGGGTCGCCGCGATCGACGGCTACGACCTGGGCGGGCCGACGCCGCTGCGGGACACCGCCGTGCTGATCCCGGCCGGAGGTCGCTACGACCTGGTGTTCAGTGCCCCGGCCACACCGGTGGCGTTGTACGTCGACGGACGTCGGGTCTACTCGACCGGCGCGCAGTCGACGGCGACCGACAGGTGGCCCGTACTGGACCCGCTCAGCTACGGCCGGCCGGTCCCGACGCCCTGGTCCCGGTTCGACCGGACGTTCACGCTCGTCCTCGATCGCGGTCTCGACCTGCGTGGACTGCTTCCGCGCTACGCCCACACCGTCAACGGCGCGGCCGATCCGGACATCCCGCCGCAGGTCGTCCACCCCGGCGACGTCGTCCGGTTCACGATCGTCAACCGGTCGCAGACCGTGCACCCGTGGCATCTGCACGGCCATCACGTGCTCGTGCTGTCCCGCGACCGGCGGCCGGCCACCGGAAGCCCACTCTGGTTGGACTCGTTCGACGTCCGGCCCGGTGAGGTGTGGGAGGTGGCGTTCCGGGCCGACAACCCGGGGATGTGGGCCAACCACTGCCACAACCTGGGGCACGCCGACGCCGGGATGATGCTGCACCTCGTGTACTCGTGAGGACCCGGGCAGGGCCCGGCCCCCGTCGCGTGGCGGCGGGGGCCGGTACGTGGTGCGGTGGTGCGGGTCAGCTCGTGCGACAGCTGATCGTCGGCCAGGTCCAGTTGCCGTTGGCCATGATCGTGATCCCGAAGTTGTTGCCGTTGCCGTTCGGTCGGGCGGTCACCGTCCCGCTGGTGCCGCTGACGGACGCGTTCCAACTGTTCTGGATGGACTGACCGCCGTTGAGGTTGAGGCTGACGATCCAGTTGTTGGTGCCGCTGACCGCGACGTTCAGGTTGAACCGGTCACCCCACTGCTGGCCGGCGGAGAGCGTCGCGTTGCAGTTGCCGCCACCCGGGTTGCCGGTGGTGGGCCCGGAGGTCGGCCCCGAGGTCGGGTTGCCGCCGCTGCCCTCGGACACGGTGACGTCGGAGCTGCCGGCGCTCTGGTAGCCCTCGGTCGCCATGATCTGGTACGCGTGGTTGGTGCCGAGGTTCAGGCCGGCGCGGGCCCAGGCGTCGAAGTGGTTGGCCGTGGTGATGGTGCCACTCGAGCGCTTGTTCTGACGGACGCTCCAGTACTGGTAGAACGTCTGGTTGCCGTCGATCGACGGGGCGTTGACCCGCTGGCTGCGCAGGATGTCGTAGGTGCCGCCGTCAGTGGTGACCGTGCCCAGCCGCTGGGCGCCGTTGCTCGGGTTGTAGCTACCGAAGTTCTCCACCACGTAGTACTCGATGAGCGGGTTGCGCGTCCACCCGTACAGGGCGAGGTAGGTGTTGTTGTTCCCCGGGTTGTAGTTGGCCGAGTAGCTGACCGTCCGCCGCGAGCCGGTGGCCCAGCCCTTGCCGCCGACCCAGTTGTTGGTGCTCCGGTCCCAGCTGCTGGAGTACCGGCCGTTCTCGCGCAGCGTCATGCTGGCGTTGCCGCCGTCCTTCCAGAAGGAGAAGTAGTAGCCGTTGTGCGTGCCGGTCAGGCTCGAGGTGAGCGTCCGGTCGGCCTCGGCGTACGCGCTGGTGGCCGTGACCGCGACCGTGCCCGTGACGGCCAGGACGACCGCACAGGCGGCGCCGAGGAGCAGCCGTATCCGGCCGCGCCGCGGTGCTGCGGTGGGAGTGTGGTCGGTGTCGATCATGTAGGTGTTTCCTCCTCGTCACGGCTGGCACGGGGCCAGCGGTGCGGTGCGACCCGGCGGACTGTCGGCCACGGAGTCGTACCGCGTGGTGGTGGTAGACCGGTTGTCCCGCACGACGACCGGAGGCGGCAGTCGCGGCGCGGGTGGTGACGGCAATTGAGTGTCGTCGATGGGGACGGTATTGAGCCGGTCGTCCACTTGTCAACATTTTCCGGAAGGTCTGCGGCGGCGACCAGCGCGTCGCCATGCTCGAAAGGGTGCGCATCTTCCGAGGTCAGTAATCGATCAGGGGTGGCGACGGCGAGGGTGGTGACCGATCGATCGCCGGACAACATCCGACGAATAGCGGCCGGAACTTCCGGAGACTTTCCGGACCCTCGGGCGGCACGCCGAGGCGCGGGATCGGGGAAAACTTGATCCGTTCCAAAAAAGTGAGCTAGTGTGCAGCGCGTGATGTCCGACCTCGAAGCGCAGCTGAGAGGGGTCTCGTTACGAGTGACGCGACCCCGGCTGGCCGTGCTCGCGGTGCTGCGGGATCACCCCCACGTCGACACCGACACGGTGATCGCGCTGGTCCGGGCGGACCACCCCACCATCTCCCACCAGGCGGTGTACGACGTGCTGCGCGCGCTCACCGACGCGGGTCTGGTGCGGCGCATCCAGCCGGCCCGCGCGACCGCCCGCTACGAGTCACGGGTGGGGGACAACCACCACCACGTCGTGTGCCGCTCCTGCGGCGCCATCGCCGACGTCGAGTGCGCCGTCGGCCACGCACCCTGTCTCACCGCCTCGAACGACCACGGCTTCGTGGTCGACGAGGCGGAGGTCGTCTACTGGGGCACCTGCCCCGGTTGCGCGGCCGACCGCATCTCCCAGCGATCCGCCAGTTCGGAAGGAAGTACATGAGCGACACCCAGGACAACGTCCCCACCAGCGCGCAGGGCGTGGACCAGAAGGCTGCGGCCGGTTGCCCGGTCGCGCACGACTCGGTGACCGCCCAGGGCAGCGAGAGCGAGAACCCGGCGATCGACTCGCCGACCCCGAAGACCGGTGGTCGTCCGCGCACCAACCGGGACTGGTGGCCGAACCAGCTCGACCTCTCGGTGCTGCACGCCCACTCGCACAAGGGCAACCCGCTCGGGCCGGACTTCAGCTACGCCAAGGAGTTCGCCAAGCTCGACGTCGAGGCCCTCAAGCGGGACATCACCGAGGTCCTCACCACCTCGCAGGACTGGTGGCCGGCCGACTTCGGCCACTACGGCGGCCTGATGATCCGCATGAGCTGGCACGCCGCGGGCACCTACCGCATCGAGGACGGCCGTGGCGGCGCCGGTGACGGTGGTCAGCGGTTCGCCCCGCTCAACAGCTGGCCGGACAACGCCAACCTGGACAAGGCCCGCCGCCTGCTGTGGCCGGTCAAGCAGAAGTACGGCCAGCAGATCTCCTGGGCGGACCTGCTGGTGCTCGCCGGTAACGTGGCCCTGGAGTCGATGGGGTTCAAGACCTTCGGCTTCGGCTTCGGTCGTGAGGACGTGTGGGAGCCCGAGGAGATCTTCTGGGGCCCGGAGGACACCTGGCTCGGCGACGAGCGCTACGCCTCCGAGAAGGAGATGGCGGCCGGCGTCGGCTCGACCGAGATGGGCCTCATCTACGTCAACCCGGAGGGCCCCCGCGGCAACGCGGACCCGGCCGCTGCGGCGCACTTCATCCGGGAGACCTTCGGCCGGATGGCGATGAACGACGAGGAGACCGTCGCCCTCATCGCCGGTGGCCACACCTTCGGCAAGACCCACGGCGCCGGTGTCGCGGACAACCACGTGGGCCCGGAGCCCGAGGGCGCCCCGATCGAGGCGCAGGGCCTCGGCTGGCTGAGCACCCACGGCAGCGGCAAGGGCAGCGACACGATCACCAGCGGTCTCGAGGTGACCTGGACCGACGTGCCGACGCAGTGGAGCAACCGCTTCTTCGAGATCCTGTTCGGCTACGAGTGGGAGCTGACCACCAGCCCGGGTGGCGCGAAGCAGTGGGTCGCGAAGGACGCCGAGGAGATCATCCCGGACCCGTTCGACCCGTCGAAGAAGTACCGGCCGACGATGCTCACGACCGACCTGTCGCTGCGCGTCGACCCGGCGTACGAGAAGATCTCGCGCCGTTTCCTGGAGAACCCCGACCAGTTCGCGCTGGCCTTCGCCAAGGCCTGGTACAAGCTGCTGCACCGCGACATGGGTCCGATCGAGCGCTTCCTCGGGCCGTGGGTCGCCGAGCCGCAGCTGTGGCAGGACCCGGTGCCGGCCGTCGACCACGCGCTGGTGGGTGACGCCGACATCGCCGCTCTCAAGGCGAAGGTCCTCGACTCGGGCCTCACGGTCGAGCAGCTCGTCTCCACCGCCTGGGCCTCCGCCGCGAGCTTCCGCAACACCGACAAGCGCGGTGGCGCCAACGGCGCGCGCATCCGCCTGGAGCCGCAGCGCAACTGGGAGGTCAACCAACCCGAGCAGCTCGCGACGGTGCTGAGCGCGCTGGAGGGCATCCAGCAGGAGTTCAACGCCGCCGGTGGGGCGAAGATCTCGCTCGCCGACCTGATCGTGCTGGCCGGTTCGGCCGCCGTCGAGAAGGCGGCGCGCGACGGGGGCGTCGAGGTGACCGTGCCGTTCCGGCCGGGCCGCACCGACGCCACCCAGGAGCAGACCGACGTCGACTCCTTCCGGGTCCTCGAGCCGCGCGCGGACGGTTTCCGTAACTACCTGCGCGCCGGCGAGAAGACCCAGCCGGAGGTGCTGCTCATCGACCGCGCCTACATGCTGAACCTGAGCGCGCCGGAGATGACCGTCCTCGTCGGCGGCCTGCGCGCCCTCGGGAACAACGTCGGAGGCGCGTCGCACGGCGTCCTCACCGACCGGCCGGGCGTGCTCACCGGTGACTTCTTCGCCAACCTGCTCTCCCCGGGCACCCGGTGGAAGGCGTCGGAGACCGACGAGCACGTGTACGAGATCCGCGACCTGGCCACCGACGAGGTGAAGTGGACCGCCACCGCGGTCGACCTCATCTTCGGCTCGAACTCCCAGCTGCGCGCCCTCGCCGAGGTCTACGCCAGCCAGGACGCGCGCGAGAAGTTCGTGCGTGACTTCGTGGCCGCCTGGACGAAGGTCATGGAGCTCGACCGGTTCGACATCGCCTGATCCCGCTTGACCCGACGAGCCCCGGCCGATCGGCCGGGGCTCGTCCGCGTTCCGCGCCGCAGGGCCTCGCGTGGCGAATCCACCGCCAAGTCCGCAAAACCCACGATCCCCGCAACTCCCTAGAATTCAGGGAGTTGCGGGGATCGCTAGAACCCGCAGCGGACCGGTGGCCTCTGCGTAGTACTGGTCAGGTCGCGGGGTGAGTCTTCGCCATGTCGACGAACGCCCGCCAAGCCGTCGGGCTGAAGACCAGTGCGGGACCTGCCTGGTCCTTCGAGTCCCGGACGCCAACGACGCCGGGCAGGTTGTCGGAGACCTCCACGCAGTTGCCGCCGTTCGTCCCGGACTTCGTCGACTTACGCCAACGGGCGTGGGTCATGTCCATGTCTTCGCCGTTTCCTTGATCACGTCTCGGGAGGATCTGCGCGGGAGGGCGTCGCGGAGGATCGCTTCCCACGTCTTTTGAAGCGTAACAATCTCGGCCGTGCCGCTGACGGTCTGAGACCGCACCTGGTAGTCCGTGTGCCCGACGACAGAGCCATCCGGCATCGTGGCGATGATGAACCCGCCCTGTAGGCCAGGGTAGAGCCCTGCGTCGTCCGGCACGACATGAATGTGGACGTGCGGAAGGTCGGCGACCGCCGCGAGGTGCTCGACCTGTTCCCGCATCAGCGTGCGGTCGTCGTCCACCGTCCGGCGCAGCACCGCGACGTCGAGCACGATCATTACGTGGGGAGGATCGTCGCGGGTGAGGATTGCTTGCCGCTCCATTCGCGACCGTACCCGCTGCGATATCTGCTCGGTGGTCAGCAATCCGCTCGCTTGAAGCGTCGCCCGTGCGTACGCCTCGGTTTGTAACAGGCCCGGCACGAAGGCCGGTTCGTACCAACGCAACGCCCGAGCTTGTTCCTCGAACTTGATCCATTCGCGGAGCCAGACCGGGGCCGTGTCGAGCGCCGCCAGCCGCTCTACCAGCCTCGCGAACATGCCACCGGTCGTCAGCGCCCTGTCGATTGCCGTCGCGTAGTCACTGGTCGGCGGGCGAGTGCCGGTCTCAACGGCGCTCACATGGGTGCCGGAGTAGCTGATGAGTCTGCCGAAGTCGTCTTGATTCAGTCCCCGTGCCATTCGGGCGTGACGCAACTCGTCAAGCAGGATTTCGGCTGCGGTCATGCTCATGTCCCCAACTCCTCCCCACCTCCAGCCCTCGCGCCCCCCAAGTCCCCTCACCAGGGCAATCGTTGACCGTCGGGGTCTCTCCAACGTGGTCGAACACCTTCCGACACTAGGCGGTCACGGAACAGAGTGTCACCAGACGGCGCGGCCGGTGGAGGACCCGAACCCGGCGGACGCGTTCGTACCCGGGGCCGCCCCTGTCCGGCGAGTAAACACGGGGGCGGCCCCCTCCGACGAAAGCGCGAAGGAGGCACCGTGCGCTTCACGTTCCGGCGCAGCGAACCCGCTCCGAAATTGTCTGTGCGTGGCCCTGCCCCGCGGCCTGCCCCGCGACTTCCGGCCTGGGTCACGTCGCACACCGAGGCGTTCCGCTTGGACGAGATCGGGCGAATAGGTCACCTGACCCCGGCGCAGGAGTTCCGGGCGAGCGGGGGTCGGAAGTGATATCTACGCAGGTTTCCGTCCCTGAGCGGGGACCGGTCGCGGACCGTCCGCGTCAGCACCGCCAGGGCCCGCCGCACACGCCGTTACGGCCGCACTGGGCGTGCCGCGCCGACGGTCAGCCGTGGCCGTGCGCGACGGCGCGGCTCATGTTGAAGGCCGAGTACGAAAACTCAATGCCGAGCCTGTCGATCTACCTGGCCGGGCTGCTGTACGAGGCGATGCGCGACCTGTACCACCTGAACCCGCACGACGGGCCGAGCCCGCGCGCCCTGTTCGACCGGTTCGTCGGCTGGGGCCCGTTCCGTAAGCCCATCGTCGAGGCTCCGTGATAGCCGCACCGCCCGCCCTGGGATCTCCATTCCCCGTGGAGGATGTGACCCGGCGCCGCCTTCTTTGCCCTGACGGCCGGTGAGCCCCGGGGACCGGTGGCTGGGGCTCGTCCGCGTTTTCCGGCCGCAGAGGGCGGTAACCGTCGTACGAGTTTGCGATGCTGTGCCCGTCTATGAGCCCGACAGCACCTCACGTGAAGGAGCACCGCGATGGCGAAGGTCATCTCCACGCTGTTCATCTCGGCCGACGGCGTGGCCGAGATCGACCCGGACTGGCACTTCCCGTACTTCGACGAGAACATGGGTCGCGCCGTCACCGAGGACTACGACACGTCCGACGTGCTGCTGATCGGCCGGGTGACCTACGACAGCTTCGCCGGGGCCTGGCCCGACCGGGAGGCCGCCGGCGGCGAGGACGCCGGGTTCGCCAAGCAGCTCGGTGACGTCCGTAAGGTCGTCGTCTCCCGCCAGCCGGTGGACTTCGCGTGGCGCAACTCGGAGCTCGTCGCCGGCGATCTCCCCGAGGCCGTCGCCGCGCTCAAGGCCGACCCCGGGATCAAGGGCATCCTCATCCCCGGGTCGATCTCGGTCGTCCAGCAGCTCCTCGCCGCCGGGCTGGTCGACGAGCTGCGTCTGCTGGTACACCCGGTGGCGGCCCGCAAGGGGCGCCGGCTCTTCGACGACGGCGACACGCCGTACCACCTGCGGGTTACCGCGACCGAGGTGTTCCCGACGGGCGTGCTCCGCGTGATCTACGCGCCGACGGCGGCGCCCGGCGCGGTCGGCTACGACGAGGTCGTCGACCAGGTGCCGTCCGGGAACTGAATCGGGCCGGCCCCGCCGCCGTGGGCGACGGGGCCCGCTCGATCTGGTCGGAACGGCTCGCTGTCGGTCAGGCGATCGCGCAGGTCGCGCCGTTGAGGGTGAACGCACCTGGCCGGGCGGTGTTGCCGGTGTGCGTGGCCTGGAAGCCGATGGTTAACGATCCGTTCGGCGGGATGCTGGCGTTGTAGGCGGCGTTGCGGGCTGTCACCTGGCCGGACGTGGGCGAGTAGGTCGCGTTCCAGCCCGAGGTGATGCTCTGCCCGCCGGGCAGGGTGAAGACGAGCGACCAGCCGTTGACGGCGCTGGTTCCGGTGTTGGTGATGGTGATGTTCTCGGTCAGCCCGTTGTTCCAGGCGTTGATCGCGACGCCCACCCGGCACGCGCCCGAACTCGGCGGCGGGGTGGTCGGGTTCGGCGGCGGGGTGGTCGGGTTGGGCGGCGGGGTGGTCGGGTTCGGCGGCGGGGTCGTCGGGTTGGGCGGCGGGGTCGTCGGGTTCGGCGGGGCGGTCAGGCCGAAGAACGCGACGGCGGCGGCGGCCATGCCACCGGCCGGCAGGCTGTGCCCCGCGCCCTGGATGCTGTACGCCTCGACCTGGACGGTCCCGCTGGCGTCGGCGTACCGGCGGCGGTTCCAGTTGGTCTGCGGCGTGTCGGTGGAGGTGGGTGTCTGGCTGAGCCCGAACACGTTGGTCCACTGCTCGATCGTCTCCTGCAGCAGCGAGAACGGAACGAGCGTGTCGCTGGTGCCGTGCCACAACTGCACCCGTGGGCGGGGGCCGGTGTAGCCGGGGTACGCCCCGCGCACCGCGTCACCCCACTGCTGCGGGGTCCGGTTCATGTTCCCGCCGGTGCACTGGCTGCTGCCCGGCGGGTAGTCGGCCGCGTTGGCGAAGCAGTTGTAGGGGACACCCATGAACGCCGCGCCGGCCTTGAAGACGTCAGGGTAGAGGGCCAGCATGTGGTTGGTCATCATGCCGCCGGACGAGCTGCCGGTGGCGTACACCCGGTCGGGGTCGCCGCCGTACTGCTGCTGCGCGTAGCGGATCATCGAGATGATCGACACGGGGTCGCTGCCACCGCCACGGCGCTTGGCGGCGTCCGACCAGGTGTCGAAGCAGTTGCCGAAGCCGGCCTGCTGGGTCGCCGACGGGTAGATCACGATGAACCCGTACCGGTCGGCCTGGGCGGCGAACTCGCTCCCGGAGTAGAAGCCGGGGCCCGACCCGCCGCAGCCGTGCATGGCCACGACGATCGCCGGCCTGGTCGGGCGGGTGTCCGGCACGTAGACGTGCATGCGCATCCGGCCCGGGTTGTCGCCGAACGTGGTCACCTCGGTGAGGGAGGCGGCGTACGCGGGTTGGAGCGCGGGGGCCACCAGGCCGGCCGCCACCAGTGACGTGACCAGGCCGAGCAGCAGTTTCCTTCGGATTTTCACGGGGATGGCTCCTTCGATCACCTGTGCGGGGTGGGTGTGGGGTCGCGCGCTGTGCGGTCACGGGTGCGCCCGACTCCCGTGGTGATCGCGCCTCGCCCACTACGTGTGCTCGCCCTGTGCCCGGCTGCGTACGGCGTCGCGTAGCAGATAGTGTTCCTCGCGGTCGCTGAAGTGTCAATCGATGCACCTCGATCGAATGGCGTTGGTGCCGACGCCGCCGCCCGGGTGGCGGCGTCTACAGTCGGTGCACCGTCCCTGAGCCGAGCCGGGAGCGCCTGTGGCAAACCCCTTCCCGATCGAGGAGATCTATCCCGACGACGGGGACGAGCCGCCGCGACTGCCCCGGCGGCAGGCCGGCAGCTCCCCGCAGGACCTCGCGGTGACCCTGCTGGCCGACTACACGCTGCGGACCCGGGCGCGGGTTCCGTCCGCAGCCCTCGTCGCGCTGCTCGCCGAGTCCGGTGTGAGTACGGCCGGCGCGCGTGCCGCGATCAGCCGGTTGGCCCGGCGCGGTGTGCTGGAGGGCAGCCGGGAGGGTCGACGCAGCTCCTACCGGCTCAGCCGGGCCGCCGCCGCGAACCTGTCCAGCGGCGGGAGTTGGATCCTGGCCGCGACCACCGAGGTGGTCGCGTGGGACGGCTGCTGGACCATCGTCGCCTTCTCCCTGCCCCAGGACCGTGGCGCGCAGCGGCGGGCCCTGCGCGGCCAACTCCGCTGGCTCGGGTACGCGCCCCTGTACGACGGGCTGTGGATCTCGCCGTACGAGCTGAGCCCGCAGGGCAGAGCCCAGATCGCCCGGTTCACCCGGGGGGCCGTCACGGTGTTCCGGGGACGGCAGGCCGACCTTGACGCCCTCGCCCAGCGCTCTCCGATCGACGCCTGGGACATCGAGGCGATCGGCCGGCACTACGAGGAGTTCCTTCGGCGGTGGACGCCGCTGGTGCCGCAGGCGCGGTCGGAGCGCGTCGACGGCGCGGCGGCCGTGCGAACGCGTACCGAGGTCATGGACACCTTCCGCCGCTTTCCGACCCTCGACCCGCGGCTGCCCCTGGACCTCCTGCCGGCCGGATGGCTCCGGCGGCCGGCGCGGGAACTCTTCGAGGCCATCTACGACGGCCTCGCCGCGCCCGCCGAGCGGCACGTCCGAGCGGTCGTCGCCCGGTTCGCCGAGGAGGCGCAGTCCGGCATCCGGGCGCACACCGCCGCCGACATCCTCGCCGGGGTACGCGGCGTCGAGCCGGCCGAGGCGGGCGAGGGCTGCGCCTCCTGAGCGCGGCGTCGGCGGGCATTCGCCTCGCCGCCGAGGTGTGTACCTTGTGGAGGATGCGCAGCGATGGGGGAGGCCGGATGACATCGCACGGCGGACACCCGGCGGCCACCGACCGGATCGACACCTCGGTCGCGCACCCGGCGCGCAGGTACAACTACCTGCTGGGCGGCAAGGACAACTTCGCTGCCGACCGGGCGTCCGGTGACGCCCTCGCGGCGGCGATGCCCACCATCCGGCTCGCCGCGATCGAGAATCGGATGTTCCTGCAACGCGCGGTGCGCTTCCTGGCCCAGCGCGGTGTCCGGCAGTTCCTGGACATCGGGACCGGCATCCCGACCGCCGACAACACCCACGAGGTCGCGCAGGCCGTCGACCCGTCGGCCCGTGTCGTCTACGTCGACAACGACCCGATCGTCCTCGCCCACGCCCGCGCGCTGTTGTCCAGCACGCCCGAGGGGCGGACGGCGTACCTCGACGCCGACCTGCGCGCGCCGGCCGGGATCCTCGCCCATCCCGACCTGCGCGCGACGTTGGACCTGGCGCAGCCCGTCGCGTTGATGCTGGTGGCCATCCTGCACTTCGTCCGCGACGACGAGGACCCCAAGGGCATCCTGGATCAGCTCGTCGCCGCGCTGCCGTCCGGCAGCTACGTGGTCGCCTCACACGTCACCTGGGAGCATCTGCCGCCTGCGGTCACCGCCGGGTTGGCCGCCAACAATCGCGACGGCCGCTTCCAGGCGCGCAGCACCGAGCAGTTCGCGGCCCTGTTGGACGGGCTGGAACTCGTCGAGCCGGGCATCGTCTCGGTGGCGCGGTGGCACGCCGACGACGCGCCGCAGCCGCGTCCGTCCGCGCAGGACGTGTCGTTCAACGGCGCGGTCGCCCGCGTCCGCTGACGACCAGCGTCACCGTCGCCGACGAGGCGACCGCTCAGCGGGTCTTTTTGGTCGGCCTCTTGCGGGGCGGGGTCAGCAGGTCGGCTATCGCCGCGATCGCCGAGGGCACGATGCGGTAATAGGCCCAGACCCCACGCTTCTCCCGCTCGATCAGCCCGGCCTCGGTGAGAATCCGCAGGTGATGGCTCACGGTCGGCTGAGAGAGGTTGAGCGGCGCGGTGAGGTCGGTGACCGAGGCCTCGCCCTCCGGGGCGGCCTGGATCAGGCTGAGCAGGCGCAGTCGGGCCGGATCGGCGAACGCCTTCAGCACCCCGGCGAGCCGTTCGGCGTCGGCGCGCTTGATCGGCTCACCGGCGAGGGGCGAGATGGCAGGCATGGCGGTATTGGCAGTTCCCACGACAGTCATCGTTCCACCAATTTGTCGGTTCGAGCGGCTGAACCGGACAAATCGCCGAACCGATGATGTGCTTCGCGCGACACCGACGCGTTGGCCGCCGCTGATGCGCTCTCCGGCACGGCCACCGGAGAGCGCATCGCCCCGCTGCGGCGTCCGGGTCGCGGAGCCGTGCCGGCCGCAGCGCGCCGGCGCGACGGCTCAGGCCGCCGCGAGCCGCTCGCGGTGGTCGTGCGCGAACTCGGCGAAGGTTCGCGGCGGTCGGCCGGTCACCCGGGCGACGTGGTCGTTGGTGAAGTCGCCCCAGCCGCTGCCGTAGGCGACCCGGTACTCGGTGAGGACCTCCGCCGACCACTGGTCCAGACCGGCCGCGAGGAGCCCGTCACGCGTCTGCTCGGGGCTCTGCGGGAGGTACCGGACCGGGCGGTCGATCGTCCGGCTGATGTCCTGCGCCGCCTGGTCCAGGGTGATGCTCTCCGGGCCGGTGGGCGTGTAGATCATGCCCTCGTGCGGCCGCGGCGCGGCGAGGATCGCGGCCCCGACGGCGGCGATGTCCCGCGCGTCCACGAGGCCGACCCGCGCCGCGCCGAAGAGTCCGTAGAGCTGCTCGCCGGCCAGCGACCCAAGCAGGTTCTGCATGAAGTAACTCGGTCGCAGGATCGTCCAGGGGATGCCGGACGCCTGTACCTCGGCGTCGGACAGCGCGTGCAGGCGGCCGTTGCGGGTGGGGGCGTCGTGCGCGGCGCCGATCGCGGAGAGCCGGACGATGTGCTGCACGCCGGCCTGCCGCGCGGCCCAGACCGCGTTCATACTCTGACTGGGCGCGATCGGGCCCATCGGAGTGAGCAGCCACAGGGTGCGTACGCCCTCGAACGCCTGCGTCAGCGTCGAGGGGCGGTCCAGGTCGCCGACGACGTACTCGACGCCGTCGAGCGCGGATGCTCGCGACGGGTCCCGCACGAGCGCCCGTACCTGCTCGCTGCCGGCGAGTTCGCGCAGCACCTCCCGCGAGACCGTGCCGGTCGCTCCGGTGATCAGAATGGTCATGGTCGTCCTCCGGATTCGCGCGGACCCGGACGGGCCCGCTGGTCACCGGTGAGACGTTATAGTCCAAAACTTGTACCGTCCAATGATTGGACCAAAATATGAAGCGCAGCACACGTAAGGAGCAGGATCCCGACCTCGGCATCCTGGCCGTGCAGCTCTCCGGGCGTGTCCAGCGGGAGATCTTCACGCGCGCCGCCGATTACGGCTTCGACGACGTGCGACCCCGCCATGGCGCCGTCCTGGCCTACCTGGATCCGGAGGGGACGCGCCCCGGCGAGCTGGCGCGACTGGCCGGGCGGAACAAGCAGACGATGGGCGCGATCCTCGACGAGCTGGAACGGCTCGGCTACGTGCGACGTACGCCAGACCCGGCCGACCGCCGGGCGAAACTGATCGTGCCGACCGAGCGGGGGCTCCGGCTCATGGAGGCGTCCGACGACTTCGTGGCGGCGATCGAACGGCAACTCTCCGACGCGCTCGGCCCCGACCGGTACGCGGAGTTCCGCACCGCCCTGCGCGGCAGCCTGGCGGCCCTTCCGAACGGCGGCGACGACACCGAAGGCTGAAGGCCCCCGGAGGCCGGGGCCGGCCCGACCCACTCGGGTCCGACGGGTCAGCTCCCGGCCGGCGCCGGGGAGACGGGCATGGCGTCGGGACGCCGACGCCGGGACACCACGCCCGCGACGACGTCGACGACTCCGAAGGCGAGCAGGCTGAGGCCGAACAGGGGTAGGGCCCAACCCACCGCCACGGTCGCCGCCGCGCCGAGCAGCACCGCCCACCAGGGCAGCCGGCGTACGCCTCCACGGGCCGGCGGTGCGCCGACGAGCGCGCGACGGTCGGCGCGGGTCGGCCGGCGCTGCCACCACATGCGGTAACCCCAGACGACGACGCAGAGCAGCCCGAGGGCCAGCGCGGCGAGCAGGATCTGGTTGACCGGGCCGAAGAGGACACCCATGTGGGCCTGGGTGCCGAGGCCGCTCAGTTTCGCCAGGAGAGGCCAGTCGGCGAAGTCGCTGCGGGCGGTGATCATCGCGCTGGTGGGGTCGACGGCGACCCGGTCCTTCGCGACCGGCCAGGTGTTGTCGATCTGCGTGACGGTCCACGCGGTGCCCGCCTCTGCCGGGGTCATCTCGACCGGGCCGGAGAGGTCGGCCGTACGAGCAGCCGTCAGGACCCGGTCGAAGGCCGCCGGGTCGACGACCCCTTCCGCCGGGGCGTCCCCATGGTGGTGGCCGCCGCCGCTCTCGGCGGGGACGGCGGTGAGGCTGGTGGAGATCTCGGGGGAGCGGGCGTCGAGGGCGTCGAGGCCGGCGCCGAAGTTGGCTCCGGCGTAGCGGGACCAGGTCAGGCCGGTCACCGAGAGGAACAGCAGGCCGACGACCAGCCAGACGCCGGTCGTGGCGTGCCATCCCCGGGTACGGCGGACACCCCTGCCGGTGGACAGGTTCGGCACGAACAGGTGCCGGGCGGCGGACCGGGAGGCGCTGCGTCGTCGCCACCACAGGAGCAGGCCGCCGAGGGCCAGCACCCAGAGCCAACTCGCCGCCAGCTCCGAGTAGTGCCGGCCCACCACGCCGAGGTGCAGGTTGCGGTGCAGGTCGTCCAGCCAGGTGGTGGCCGGCGTGGAGCCGAACCAGGTGGTGAGCTGACCTCGGACCTCGGCGGTGTACGGGTCGACGTAGACGGTGTGCACCTTCTCGCCGAGCTCGGGCAGGGAGAACGCCACCCGGGTGGTCCGGTCGCCGTCCCCGGGCTGGACGGTGGCGATGGTGCCGGTGGGGTGCGCGGCGCGGGCGGCGGCGATCTGGTCGGCGAGGGGGAGTGGACGGTCACCCCGCGCGGCCACGGTCAACTGGTCGCCGTAGAGCGCGCCGTCCAGTTGCGGCGCGACCGTGTAGGCGAGCCCGGTCAGCGCGGCGACCACGAGGAACGGCGCGACGAGGATGCCGGCGTAGAAGTGCAGCCGGACCAGCAGCGCACCGAACGGCGAGGTGCGCCGGGTCGGCTGGGTCGGGGGTTCCGCCGGGATGGACTCCTCCGGCGTCGGCGTGCCGGACAGCTCGGTCAGTGACATGTCTGGTAGTCGCGACATCGGCCGGTGTGGTTCCCGCCACTTCCGGATCGGACCGGGGTCGCGGCGGCGGCGTGGGCCGCGGTCAGGGGACGTGTCCCGCGTGGCGCTGCCGTGGCCGCCACGCGGGACGCGTCCGGGGTGTCAGCCGGCGCTACAGGAGCGGATCTGTGGTCGGGCGCTGCTGTTGCCGTTGAACATCGTGGTGAAGCCGAAGGTGTTGCCGCTGCCGTTGGACCGCACGGTCATCACCGTGCCGCTGCTGTCCCAGCTGGCGTTGCCGTTCCAGACGGTGGAGACGCGCTGCGGCGAGGTGAGGGCGATGACCACGGTCCAGGTGTTGCTGCCGCTGACCGTCACCGAGGTGTTGTACCGGTCGCCCCACACGTTGGGGGTCGACGCGGTGGCGGTGCAGGATCCGCCGCTGGGCGGTGGGGTCGTCGCGCTGGGGGGCGGCGTGGTGCCGCTCGGCGGCGGGGTGGCCCCGTCGGGCGCGACCGCCCGGCCGGTGGACGGCGAGATCATGCCCGGGCAGAGGTTGCGGCTGGTCAGGTTGGCCATGATCTGCCCGATGGCGTCCCGGGTGTTCTGGATGCCGTCGTGCATGAGGATGACCTGACCAGCCTGGAGGCGGCTGGCGTTCGACACGATCTGGCTGACGCTGGCGCCGTTCCAGTCCTGGGAGTCGACGTCCCAGATCACCTGCCGCATCCCGAGCGAGGAGGCGACCGACTGAAGGGTGGAGTTGGTCTCCCCGTACGGAGGCCGGAACAACTGGGGTCGGACGCCGGTCGCCGACTGGATGGCCGAACTCGTCTGGGACAGGTCGGACTGCATCTGGGACTGACTCATCGACGTCATGTGGGCGTGGTTCCAGCTGTGGTTACCGACCCACATGCCGGCGGACACCTGCGCCTGCGCCGCCGACCGGTTGTTCTGCACGTTCTGCCCGACGTTGAACATGGTGGCCCGTACGCCGTTGGCCCGCAGCACGTTCAGCAGAGCGCTGGTGCTGCCGGTCGGGCCGTCATCGAAGGTGAGGCCGACGTAGCCGTTGCAGGTGGCGGCGTTCGACGGGGTGGCGGTGGCCGCGACGACGGCGCACGCCGCGGCGGCGGTGACGAGGATGGACAGCGCCGCCCGTAGTGGCCTGGACCGTACGAGCGTGCCAGCGGAGACAGTGCTCATCTGTGCCCCTTCTACCGGCCCGGTCCCGTCCCGGTGTGGAAGGAGAGCACGGTCCGGACGTGGTTGGTGGTGGGTGGGAGATCGACGGCTACCCCACGGACACCGGGTGCATCGATCACGGTGGATCGGAGTATCGCAGCGCAAATTCGAGGCCGTCAATAAGTTCCGGAAGTCCTCCGATAGCGCCGCAGGGCCGTCGCAGCGCGGTCATCCTGGTGCCGAGCAGTGGCGATCCACCTGCGGCGATGCGCGGACCGCAGGCGCGTCGGCTGCCGAAGGCCGAGCGTCGATCACGGTGATCCGGAAATTCATCGGAACTATCGGCGTCAATCAGATCGCCTGACGAGGTTCTGCAACGTCGGTTGTGAGTTCAATCTCCTGGCCAGTGTCAGGGCCAGCGAAGACGGCTATTGGTTGGCACCCGCGTGCCGTCTGACCTTTCGCAAACTTTCCGAGAAACGTTGACATCGCAGTTCCGCCGTACCAATACTTTCGCCACCGACGGACCTCGATGAGCGTCGATCAAGGTCGTCCACGGCGACCCGAGCGCCGGCCGCTGTTGGCGGGGCGGGCCGGCCGACGCCATCGCGGCGCACGACGTCGGTACGCGCAGGGATCCATCCGCCGGGAGGCCCGCCCGGTCGGGTGGAGACTGCGCTGCGGGGCCGCCCGGAGCGGCGGACCGGGCGGTCCGGCTCGGCGCCGACAGGCGCTGGTGGCGCGGCGGTTGCTGGGCCGCCGCGCCACGCCGCGCCGCCATGCCGGCCCACCACACCACGCCGCCGCGAGCGGGCCCCGCCACACCACGCCGCCGCGAGCAGGCCCCACCACGCCGCACCCCGCGCAGGCCCCGCCACGCCGTGTCGCTGCACCATTACGCCGCATGAAGGCCGATCCGTGGAGAGCCGGCTTTGTTGACGCGGTTTGTCCTCGATCGAACGAGATCGTTGACATGTGTCGGGAATCCATCTTTGATGGTCGATGTTGCCTTCTCGTCGGTCTGGTCGGGCGCTGGGTCGCCCGGCGTCGGGTCGGGCCGGTCGATGCCCCGACCTTGGAGGACGGATGAGCATTTTCGCGCGGCTCAGACCACGACGGCTCCTGCCGCCGGTGACCGTGGCGGTGCTGGTGGCCGTGACGCTCGGCGTGCCGGCGTCGGCGGCCGGTCCGTCGACGATCGTCGGCGCGGCGTCCGGCCGATGCCTGGACGTGGTGGGCGGCGGCCGGACCGCCGGCACCGGGATCAATATCTATGACTGCGGCGGACAGGCCAACCAGGCGTGGACCCTCACCGCGGCCGGCGAGTTGCGGGTCTACGACGCGACGATGTGCCTGGACGTCGTCGGGCAGGACACCACCGCGCCGGCCGCCGTGCAGATCTACGGCTGCACCGGCGGGGCGAACCAGCGCTGGCAGATCAACACCAACGGGACCATCGTCGGCGTCCAGTCGGGACTCTGCCTGGACGTGACGGGTGGCGGCACCGCCAACAGCACGACGGTCGGTCTCTGGACCTGTAACGGGCAGGCCAACCAGCGCTGGACGTCGTCGTTCGGCAGCGCCGACAGCCAGCCACCCACGCCGCCCGGCAACGCCCGGGTCAGCGGTCTGACCTGCAACTCGGTGACGTTCGCCTGGAACGCCTCGACGGACAACGTGGCGGTGGCGTACTACGACATCTACCACGACGGCCAGCTGATGACGTCGGTGAGCGCAAGCACCCTGTCCGCCAACCTCACCGTCGTGCCCGGCGCGACCTGGGGCCTCTACGTCAACGCGCGGGACGCCGCCGGCAACGTGTCGCAGGCCAGCTCCACCGTGACGATCACCCCGCCGCAGTGCCAGGCCGACACGGTGCCGCCGAGCACGCCGACGCAGCTCACGGGCAGCGCCTCGGGCACCACCGTCACCCTGCGCTGGACCGCGTCCAGCGACAACGTCGGGGTCCGGGCGTACGACATCTACCGCGGTGGCGTGAAGATCGGCGCCGTGACCGGCGCTCCGCCGGTGACCACCTTCACCGACAGCGGCCTGGCGGCGAACACCACCTACCAGTACCAGGTGGCGGCCCGCGACGGGCAGGACAACGCCTCCTCGCGCAGCGCCTCCGTCGCGGTGAGCACCGGTGCCACCTGCGCCAACCCGGTGTGCACGGTGCGCCAGGTCACGACCGACACCGACGTTCCGTGGGGGCTGGTGACGCTGCCGGACGGGACCGTCCTGTACAACCGCCGCGACGCGCACGACATCATCCAGCTCGACCCGGCCACGGGGGCGAAGACCACCGTCGGCACCGTGCCGAACGTGCAGAGCACCGACGGCGAGGGTGGACTGATGGGCCTCGCGATCTCGTCGAGCTTCGCCAGCGACCGGTGGCTCTACATCATGCACACCTCGCCGAGCGACAACCGGATCGTGCGGATCAAGCTGGAGAACGGCAGGCTCACCACCTCCGGCGAACAGGTCCTGCTGAGCGGGATCCGGCGTAACAAGTACCACAACGGCGGCCGGCTGCGGTTCGGCCCGGACGGCAAGCTCTACGCGAGCACCGGCGACGCGCAGAACGGCGCGTACGCCCAGGATCGTGCCGCTCTGGAGGGCAAGATCCTTCGCCTCAACCCGGACGGCAGCGTCCCGAGTGACAACCCGTTCGGCAACCACGTGTGGAGCTACGGGCACCGCAATCCGCAGGGGCTCGCGTTCGACTCGCAGGGCCGCCTGTGGGAGCAGGAGTTCGGTAACTCGATCATGGACGAGACGAACCTGATCACCAAGGGTGGGAACTACGGCTGGCCGGCCTGCGAGGGCACCAGCGGCACCTGCGGCACCGCCGGTTACCTCGCGCCGGCGCGCACCTACCCGACCGCCGAGGGCTCCTGCTCCGGCATCACGATCGTGCGCGACGCCCTCTACGTCGCCTGCGCTCGTGGCGCGCGGATGTACCGCGCCGTGATCAGCGGCAGCAGCCTGACGAATGTGCAGACGTACTTCAGCGGCACCTACGGTCGGCTGCGCACCGTGGAGCCGGCCCCGGGCGGGGGTCTGTGGCTGACCACCACCAACACCGGTGACAAGGACAGCACCCCGAACAACAGCAACGAGCGCGTCCTGCACGTCACCCTCGGCGGTTAGCCGTGGGGCGTTCGCCGACGGTCACCGCATCGACAGGGCGGCCGTCGGCGAACGGCAGGTGCTTCTGAGGTTCGGCGAGCGTTCACGCTCCGCACGCGGCGAGGTCATCGGGGCCGACCGTCTCCCACCTAGCGTGGCCAGCGCATCTGCACCTGAAGAGCTGAGGTTCTCGTACCATGTCCCTGCGTCACATTCTGGCGGGCCTCGTCGTCCTGCCCGCGCTCGCCGTTCCGGTGGCCGCGCACGCGTCGACCGTCGACAGTGCCAACGCGCTGCTCCCGCAGAAGACCCACTTCGACCTCCAGGCGCACCGCGGTGGCATCGGCATGACCACCGAGGAGTCGCTGGAGGGCTTCGCCAAGGCCCTGCGCCTCGGTGTCACCACCCTGGAGATGGACACCCAGATCACCAAGGACCAGAAGGTCGTGGTCAACCACGACCGCCAGGTCAGCGCGCAGAAGTGCGCCGACACCGCGCCGGTCACGGCCGGCGACCCGATGTACCCGTACGTCGGCAAGTACCTCAAGGACCTCACCCTCGCCCAGGTCAAGACCATGGACTGCGGCTACCAGCAGCTCCCGGGCTTTCCCGAGCAGGAGCAGGTCAAGGGCTTCCGGATGGTCGAGTTGAGGGACGTCCTCGACCTCGTCAAGAGCTACCGGGCGAAGCAGGTCACCCTCAACATCGAGACGAAGGTCGAGGCGGGAGCACCCGAGCAGACCGCGCCCCGAGAGCTGTTCGTCCGGCGCGTCTTCGAGGAGATCCACGCCTCCGGCCTCGAGAAGCAGGTCACCATCCAGTCGTTCGACTGGGGCGCGTTGAAGGAAATGCACCGGCTCGCGCCGAAGTGGCCGCTGGTGGCCCTGACGAACTACGACTTCCTCCAGGTCGGCAAGCCCGGCGCGTCCCCCTGGCTCGGTGGGATCGACGCCGACGACTACGACGGTGACTTCGTCAAGGCGGCCGCCGCCATCCCCGGCGTCACCGCCCTGTCGCCGAACTACGGTTTCCCGCAGAACGGCACCATCGCCGACCCGAACTTCCGCTTCTACCCCGACGCCACCATGATCGCGGAGGCGCACGCCCGTGGCCTGAAGGTCATCCCGTGGACCTGCGACGACCCAGCCACCGTGTCCGCGCTGATGGACATGGGTGTCGACGGGATCATCACCAACTATCCCAACCGGGTGCGGGCGATCATGGCCGAGCGCGGCATGCGCCTGCCCAAGAGCTACCAGCCCCGCCACTGATCGGGTATGCCCCGATCCGCGAACCGCCACCGGGTCGGGGCATCCCACTCTGTGACAGGTGACATCACGGAGAAGGGACCCCCATACGTGTCATCGCCGGAACCCGCCTGGACCTGCTCGCGGTGAGCCCGCAGGGTCACCCACGAGCGCCGGTCAGGCTGGATGCTCGATGAGCCTCCTCGACGTCCGCTGCGCCGGGACACCGGCCGGACGGCCCGCGTCCACCTCTGCCGTCCACGGGGGCTGCGCGTCGGGAGTCCGCCACCGGGCGACCCGCGCCTCCGGCGCAGCCGCCGAGTCCGCGTGCTGCCCGGTGTCGGCGCCCGTCCCCGGGCAGCCCGCCGGGGCGATGCCCAGCTCCCGCATCCGCTCGACGTACGTGCGGTAGCGGCGTTGCGCCTCGCCGTGCCGCCCGGCCGAGCGCAGTACCTGCACCAACTCCAGGTGGGCGTCCTCGTCGTACGGGTCGCGGTGCACCAGCCGCATCAGGTAGACGAGCTTCTGGTCGGTGTCCGGGGTGTGCTGGGCCAGGGCCCGCAGCACACTGGTGTGGGCGGCCTGCGCCTCCTCCCGCAGCGGCTGGGCCCAGTCCTCGTACGGGTCGTCGGAGAGGAAGTCCCCGCCGTACAACTCGTCGGCGCGCATCAGCGCGCGGGACGTGTCGGGGTGCCCGGCCCGTAGGGCGGCCTGTGCCTCCTCGGCCGCGGTGAGGAACGTCTCGACGTCCACGTCGATCACGTCGAGGTCGATCGCCACCGAACCCCGGTCGGCCAGGACTGCCCCCCGACCGCTGGTGCGATGCCCGGTGCTGAGCACCCGACGCAGCGTGGACAGCAGCACCGACAGTCGGTTCGCGGTGCGCGACGGTGACTCGTCCGGCCAGAGCAGCTCCATCAGCCGGGCCCGGGGCACGGCGCGGCCCCGGTGCGCGACGAGGATCTTCAGCAGGTCCCGGGCCTTCTTGGACTGCCACTCGCCGTACGGGACGACGGCGCCGGCCCGGAACACCCGGAAGTCGCCGAGGGTGTGGATGACCACCGCCGGTACGCGCAGTGTGATCGCGCTGAGCCCGTCGGCGACGCCCGGGTCGAGGCGTACCCCGCAGCGGCGCAGTTTCTGTTCGGCGCCCTCGGCGCCGCGACGGGCCTGCCGACCCTGCAGGCGTGCGGCGATCAGCCGGACGGTGGCCTCCTCGGCCGGGTCGCCCAGCTCTCGGCAGAGCGCCGCCGCGTCGTCGAGCAGCCCGGCGGACGCGCGTGGGTCGTCCGCCGCGAGCACGGTGAGCTGAAGCGCCTCGATGAGGGTGGCGCGTCGCCGCCCGACGGTGGCCCCGGTACGGGCTTCGGCGGCGTCGAAGTGGGCGGCGGCGGTGTCGCCCCGCAGCAGCGCCACCCAGCCGCGCGCCAGCAGGGCGTACGGCCGTTCGAGCTCCCGGGCCAGGGTGACCGCCCGGTCGGCGAGGTCCTGCGCGGCGGCCAGGTCGTCGGCGGCGCGGATCCGCGCCAGCTCGGCGAGCACCCAGGCCGGCGAGGTGGGGCGTGACGGAGACGTGGCCATGGCGCTCAGGGCGCCCTCCAACGCCTGCCGGGCCTGGCGTGGCTCGCGCCGTCGGCGGTGCACCATGCCGAGGGCGGCCAGCGAGAACGCCTCGTCGGCGGTGACGCCCGCCAGCTCCCGCAGGCGAAGCCCGGCGGCGCCGTCGGCGAGCGCCTCCTCCAACCGTCCGAGCTGGCACTTCGCCACGGCGGCCAGGGTCAGCGCGTACGGCTCGTAGCCGGAGTCACCCGCCACCTCGGTCAGTCGTACGGCGGCCTCGGCCTGCCGCAGCGCGTCAGCGGCGTCGCCGGCCCGCAGCAGGTGGCCGGCCAGGTCCAGGTGGACCATCAGCCGGAACAGGTTGGCGTCGGCACGGCGCAGCCCGTCTGTCGCCTCCGCCCGCCCGAGGGTCGCCGTCGGGTCGCCGGTGGCGGCGGCGAGCAGCACGACCACCCGGGCGTACGCCTGGTGGGCGGTCGGTACGCCGCACGCGTGGGCGGCGCGGGCCGCCTCCTCGACGTCGGCGCTGGCCCGCTCGATGTCGTCGTCGAGCAGGTGGTGCACCGCGGCGTGGCAGTACATCTGCACGGCGTGCGGCCCGGTCGCGCCGATCGGCGCGGTCGCCAGGAGGGCTGTCGCCAGGTGTGGTTCCCCGGCGAGGTGGTGCCGCAGCGCCGTGCGCCAGATCTGGGCGACCGGGACGTCGGCGTCTCCAGGGCGTACGGCGAGCAGGTCGGTCTGGGTGGCGAGCCACAGGTGCGCCGCCCTGCGGTCACCGGCGGCGGCGAGGTGGCGCAGCGTCCGCCCCGGATCACCACTCGTGGGTTGTCGTTCTGCTGTCGACGCGTCGCCTCCACCTTCGCTGCGAGCCGGCGGCGACGCGCGCCAGGCATGGTTGACAAGGTCTCCGGACATGCACCGCTCCTGTGTTCTCTCGTGGAGGCTCAGGCGAGCGAAGAGACAACCGGGCCCTGCGAGTCGTCACCCGGCGTGGCTTCCCCCCGGCACGATCATTGCCTTCATCGAGCGGCATCGCCATAACCAAAAGAGTCGGTGTACTTACTGACTGCAATGCGCTATCGGCATAAAGCCGCGCTCAGGTTTCCCTCAGGTCGCCGCAACGGCACCCGAACTGTCCGTACAAGCAACTGGCACGGGCGCGGGCCAGACTCTCGGTCATTGCGTGTCACCCGCCGATCGGAGCTGAGATCCGATGACCGAACAGACAATTCTTCCTGTCCTTTCCGCCTTCTGGGAGCGGCAGCTCGCCGCCCTCCCGGACCCGCCGGACCTGCCCTTCCCGCCGACGGCAGACCCGCCCGGCGACGCCCGAGTTGACCTGGGCGAGGAGGTCGAGCCGCAGGTCAGCGTGTTGGCCGGCCTGTTCGCGCTGCTGCACCGCTGGGTCGGTGGTCGGGATCTGCTCGCCGCGACGCCGGCCGCCCCGACCGACGGTGGACGCTGGCTGCCGGTCCGGGTTCGGCTGCCCGAGGATCCCACCTGGACCGAGCTGCGGGACCTGGTCCGAACGGCGCTACGTGAAGCCCGGGCGCATGACAGGGAATTGCCCGAAACTCCTCTCGGCTATCGGCCGGTGGTATCGATTGGCTCCGATCAACCGCCGCCCGGTAATCGTGGTGTGTTGCGGCTGCTGATCGACGACGCCGACGAACGGCCGACGGCCACGGTGGCCGGACACCCGCACGTCGCGTCGATCGCGGCGGCCCTTGCCGTCCTGCTCGACCGGGCGCGGGAACGCCCCGGGGCGCGGCTGTCTGACCTGCCGCTGCTCGACCCGGCGACCGAACGGCGGGTGGTGCGTGACTGGAACGCCACCGACACCGCCTATCCGCGCGAGTCGTCGGTGCCCGCGCTGTTCGCCGAGTGGGCCCGGCGAACCCCGGACGCGCCCGCGCTGCGCGACGACGACCAGAGGCTCGACTACCGCGAGGTGGACCGGCGCGCCAACCACCTGGCCGGGCGTCTGCTCCGGCGCGGCATCGGCGCCGAGACGATCGTCGGGATCTGCCTCGCCGACACCACGACCTGGGTGGTCGCCGCCCTGGCGACGCTCAAGGTGGGCGCCGCGTACCTGCCGCTGGACCCGGGTTACCCGCCGGAGCGGCTGGCGCTGATGTGCCAGGACGCCGCGCCGGGCGTCATCCTGCACGCCGCCGCGCTGGCCGACCGGCTTCCCGACGACGGCACGCCCCGGATCGCTGTGGACCGCCTGCCGACCGACGACGGCCCGGCCCAGCCCCCGGCGGTGACGGTTCACCCCGACCAACTCGCGTACGTCATGTACACGTCGGGATCCACCGGCCGCCCCAAGGGCACCGGCGTCAGCCACCGCAACATCGTCCGGCTGGTCCGCGACACCACCTTCATCGACGTGCGCCCCGACGACGTGATGGGGCAGGCCGCCACGATGTCGTTCGACGCGGCCACGCTGGAGGTCTGGGGCGCGCTGCTCAACGGCGCCTGCCTCGCGGACCTGGACATCAACGACGTGATCGTGCCGGACCGGCTCCGCGCCCGGCTGCGCGACACCGGCGTGACGATGATGTTCCTGGCCACCTCCGTGGCCCGGCAGGTGGCGACCGAGGCGCCGGACGCCCTGGCCGCGCTGCGCTACCTGACCTTCGGTGGCGAACAGGCCGACCGGACCGCCGTGGAGCGGCTGCGGGCGGCGTGCCCGGACACGACGCTCGTCAACGGGTACGGCCCGACCGAGGCGACCACCTACAGCACCACGTACGACTGCGCCCGGCTCACCGCCGCGGACCCGGTCGTGCCGATCGGCGGTCCGATCGCCAACACCCGGGTGTACGTGCTGGACCGTCTCCTGCGACCGGTACCGCCCGGCGTGCTGGGCGAGCTGTTCATCGGCGGCGACGGCGTGGCCCGTGGTTACCTCGGCCGCCCCGACGCGACGGCCGAGACGTTCGTGCCCGACCCGTTCGGCCCCCGCGCCGGGGGCCGGCTCTACCGCACCGGGGACGTGGTCCGGCAGCGCCCGGACGGGTTGATCGAGTTCGTCGGCCGGTCCGACCACCAGGTGAAGATTCGTGGGTACCGGGTCGAGCCGGGGGAGGTGACCGAGGCGCTGCGCCGCGGCGGGCTGGTTCGCGACGCGATCGTGCGCGCCGATCGCGACGCCGCCGGTGACGCCCGGCTGGTCGCGTACGTCGTGCCCGACGAGGAAGTGGGCGTCGAGGCGATCCGGGAACGGGCCCGCGAGCAACTGCCCGACCACCTGGTGCCGGCCGTGTTCGTGGTGCTGCCCCGGCTGCCGCTCAACCGCAACGGCAAGGTGGACGTCGCGGCGCTGCCCGCCCCCGACGCCACCCCGGCAGCCGACGACGACGCTCCCCGTACGCCCACCGAGCGGGCGGTGACCGAGATCTGGCAGGACGTCCTCGGCGTGCCGGTGCGCCGCCGCGCCGACGACTTCTTCGACCTGGGTGGACGGTCCCTCAAGGCGACCCGGGTCCGCTCCCGGCTCGCCGCCGCGATCGGCGCGGAGGTGCCGTTGCGGCTGATCTTCGACCACCCGACGGTTGCCGGGCTGGCCGCCGCGTTGGACGAGATCGGTGGCACGCCCGCCGAGTCCGCCGATCCGGTCGCGCCGGTCGTGCTGGACGGGCCGCCCCCCGCCGATCTCGCGGGCCTGCTCGACCAGCTCGAACAGGACGCCGCCCGATGATCGGCGCGCTCACCCCCGCCCAGTTGCGCCAGCGCGTGGAGGCCCTGCCACCCGAGCGGCGGCGGACGTTCCTCGCGGCGATCCGCGCGGACGGCGACCGGTACGGCATCCACCCGCTCACCGCCGCCCAGGAGTGGATGCTCCTGCTGGCCCAGCTCCGACCGGACAGCCCCGCCTACCACGTGCCGTACCGGGTGGACCTGCGCGGTGACCTGGACGTGGCCGCGTTACGCGGCGCGCTCGACGAGATCGTGGCGCGGCACGAGGCGCTGCGCACGGTCTTCGTGCCGCTGGACGGCCAGTCGTACCAGCTGGTCCTGCCGGCGACCGGTCTGCCGCTCACGGTGGTGGACGTCGCGCCGGAGCGGATCGACGGGTACGCCGCCGCCGAGGCGGTACGCCCGTTCGACCTGTCCCGGGGGCCACTGGTGCGCGCCACCCTGTGCCGCACCGGCCCGGATGACTTCTCGCTGCTGCTCAGCCTGCACCACGTGGTCTGCGACGGCTGGAGCATGGGTCTGCTCTTCGAGGAGTTGTCGGCGGCGTACGCGGCCCTGCGGGACGGCCGTGCCGTGGCGTTGCCGACGGTCCCCCGGGACGTGCCGGCGGCGCTGGCCCAGGACCGGCTGCTCGGCCCGACCGAGCTGGCCCGGCGGCTCGACTGGTGGCGTGACGCGCTGGCCGGCGCGCCGCCCGGCCTCGACCTGCCCACCGACCGGCCCCGTCCGGTGGAGCTGGAGGACGCCGGCCACGAGATCGAATTCTCCTGGCCTCCCGCGTTGGCCGACCGGGTGGCCGAGGCGCAACGACGCACCGGCGCGACCCCGTACATGATCTTCGCGGCGGCCTGGGCGGCGTTGCTGCACCGGCGCAGCCAGCAGTCGGACCTGCTCATCGCCACGCCGGTGGCCAACCGTCAGACGATCGACAGCGAGACCGCCGTCGGTTTCTTCGTCAACACGCTGGTGCTGCGCAGTCGGGTCGACGGTGGACTGACGTTCGCCGCGCTGCTGGACCGGCTCCGCGACTCGGCGCTGACCGCGCTGACCGATCCGGTGCCCTTCGACGCCCTGGTGCAGGAGCTGCGCCCGGTCCGCGATCCCGGCCGTCATCCCCTCGCTCAGGTCATGTTCGCCGTCGAGGACGGCTGGGAACAGCGGCTGACGTTGCCCGGGGTGACCGTGCTGACCAGCGGCGAGACGCACACCGGTACGTCCATGTTCGACCTGACGTTGACCGTCGTCGCACACGAGGGGCGAATCGACGGGCGGATCGAGTACCGGATGAGACTCTTCGACGAGTCCACCGCCCGCGCGCTCGCCGACCAGCTCGACACCCTGCTCATGGCCGCGCTCGCCGCCCCGGACACCCCGGTCGACCGGCTGCCGCTGCTCGACCCGGCCGCCGGTCGGGACCTGGTCGACCGCTGGGCCGCCGCCGCGCCCGCGTCACCCGAGCAGCCGAGCCTGGGCGAACTGGTCGCCCGCCAGGCGAGGACCAACCCGGACGCGGTGGCGGTGGCGTACCGCGATCAGGCTGTCACCTACCGGGACCTGGACGCCCGGGCCGACCGCCTGGCCCGGACCTTCGCCGCCCGGGGTGTGCGGGACGAGACGACCGTCGGCGTCTGCCTGCCCGCCGGCCCCGACTGGGTGGTCACCTTCTTGGCCGTACTCCGATCGGGTGGGATGTACCTGCCCCTGGACCCGCAGCTACCGGCGGCCCGGCTGGCGCACCTGCTCGCCGACTCGGCCGCCGCGCTGGTGGTCACCACCGCCGACGCGCAGTTGGCGCTGCCGACCACCGACGTGCCGCTGCTGCGCCTCGACGAGCAACCGCCGGCCGTCGACGCCACGCTCCCGGCGCCCGTCCACCCCGACGCCGCCGCCTACCTGATCTACACGTCCGGCTCGACCGGGCTGCCGAAGGGCGTCATCGGCACCCACCGGGGGCTGGCCAACCTCGCCGAGGCGCAGGCCCGGCTGGTCGGCGTCCAGGCCGGCGACCGGGTCCTGCAGTTCCACTCGATCGGGTTCGACGTCGCGCTGTCCGACGTGGTCACCACGCTCACCGTCGGCGCGACCCTGCGCCTGCTCGGCCCGGACGAGCGCACACCCGGCCCCGACCTGGCCGCCGCGCTCGTCCGGCACCGCGTCACGGTCGCCGACCTGCCGCCGGTGGTCCTCGACGCGTTGGACCCCACCGCCCTGCCCGACCTGCGGGTACTCACCGTGGGTGGGGAACCCTGCGCGCCGGACGTCGCCGCCGCCTGGTCGCGCGGCCGGCTCTTGATCAACGGGTACGGCCCCACCGAGGCCACCGTCACCGCCACGGCCGCCCACTGCGCGCCCACCGACAGCGAGCTGCCGATCGGTCGCCCGCTGACCGGGGTACGCGCCTACGTCCTCGACACCGAGCTGCGGCCGGTACCGCCCGGGGTGCCCGGCGAGCTGCATCTCGGCGGCCTCGGCGTGGCCCGCGGCTACCACGGCGACGCCGCGCTCACGGCCGGACGCTTCCTGCCCGACCCGTACGCGCCGACGCCGGGGGCGCGCATGTACGCCACCGGTGACCTGGTCCGCTGGCGTGCCGACGGACAACTCGTCTTCCTCGGCCGGGCGGACAACCAAGTCAAGATCAACGGTTTCCGGATCGAGCTGGGTGAGGTGGAAGCGCACCTGCGGCAGCACCCGGGCGTACGCCGCGCCGCCGCCGTGGTGCGGACCGACTCGCCCGGTGGCCGACGACTCGTCGGCTACCTCGTGGGCGACGGGTTGGCGGTGGACGAGCTACGCCAGAGCCTGCTCCGGCGGCTGCCCCGCTACCTCGTGCCGAGCGCGTTCGTGGTGGTGCCCGACCTGCCGTTCACGTCCAGCGGCAAACTCGACGCGTCGCGTCTGCCGGCCCCCGCCGTGGCCCGCGCCGATCTCGGCGCCAGGTACGTGGCGCCCGACGGGGCCGTCGAACGGACCATCGCCGACACCTGGCGACAGGTGCTCGGGCTGGACGACGTCGGTGCGGACGACAACTTCTTCGACCTCGGGGGCACGTCCCTGCTGCTTGCACGGGTGCAGACCCGACTCGCCGACCGGCTGGGCCGACCGGTTCCGGCGGTGGAGCTGTTCCGCTACCCGACCGTCGCGCAGCTGGCCCGCTTCCTCGACGGCGGGTCCGCGCCCACGGCGACGCCGACCGGCGGCCGCCGACGAGACGAACGCAAGCAGGCGCTGGCCGACCGGGCCCGCCGGGCCCGCCCGGTGCCGGCGGGGGAGGGACGAGCGTGAGCGACCAGGAGACCGGACTGGAGATCGCCATCGTCGGGATGGCCGGCCGCTTTCCGGGCGCGGCCGACGTCGACGAACTGTGGCGTCGGGTCCTCGCCGGACAGGAGACCATCACCCGGTTCACGGACGCGGAGTTGGCCGCCAACGGGCTGAGCGAACAGGAGCGGCGGCACCCCGACCACGTGCCGGCGCACGGCGCGCTGCCGGACGTCGACCGCTTCGACGCCGGCTTCTTCGGCTACTCGCCCCGCGACGCACGGCTGCTCGACCCGCAACAGCGGCTCTTCCTCCAAACGGCCTGGACCGCCCTGGAACGCGCCGGTCACCTCGCCGGGGACCCCGACCGGCTGGTCGGCGTGTACGCCGCCGCGGCGGCCAGCGGCTACCTCCTGCACCACCTGTTCCGCAATCCACGGCTCGACTCGGTCTCCGAGTACGAGCTGATGCTCGCCAACGACAAGGACTCGCTGCCCACCCGGGTGGCGTACCACCTGGACCTGCGGGGACCCGCCGTGGCCGTGCAGACGGCCTGCTCGTCGTCGCTCGTCGCCGTACACCTCGCCGCGCAGGCGCTGCTCGCCCGCGAATGCGACGTCGCGCTCGCCGGCGCGGCGCACATCCTGCTGCCCACCGGCACCGGCTACCGCCACGAGGTCGGCGGCATCATGTCCCGCGACGGGCACTGCCGGCCCTTCGACGTACGCGCCACCGGAACGGTGGGAGGCGACGGCGCCGCCGTGGTCGTCCTGCGCCGGCTGGCGGACGCCCGCGACGACGGCGACACGGTGTACGCCGTCATCCGGGGCTCCGCCATCAACAACGACGGCCGGGTGAAGGTCGGGTTCACCGCGCCCGGGGTGGACGGTCAGGTGGCCGCGATCCGGGCCGCCCAGGAGGTGGCCGAGGTCGACCCCGCCACCATCGGCTACGTCGAGGCGCACGGCACCGGCACCGAGCTGGGCGACCAGATCGAGCTACGCGCCCTGACCGAGGCGTTCCAGCACGCGGTCGGGGGTCGGGGCGCTGAGGGTCGGGGCGCTGGCGGGGGTCGGTGTGCGCTCGGCTCGGTCAAGTCGATCGTCGGTCACCTCGACGTCGCCGCCGGCGTCACCGGGCTGATCAAGGCCGCGTTGGCGCTGCACCACCGGGTGGTACCACCCAGCCCGTACTGCACCGAGCCGCACCCCGAGCTGGCCGGCGGCCCGTTCCGGGTGCCCACCGCGCCGCAGCCCTGGCCCGACCTGGGCGGACCGCCCCGCGCGGCGGTCAGCTCCTTCGGCATCGGGGGCACCAACGCCCACGTCGTGCTCCAGGCCGCCGAACCGGCGCGGCAACTCCCCGACGACGAGCGGTCCGCGCACGTGCTGGTGCTCTCCGCCCGGGACGCCGACGGGCTCGCTGAGGCCCGTAGCCAGCTCGCCACCCACCTGGAGGCGAACCCGGACGTGCCGCTGGCCGACGCCGCGTACACCCTGGCCCACACGCGACGGGCGTTCGGTCACCGCCTGGTCGCCGTCGCCCCGGACGCCCGCACCGCCGCCGCCCGGCTCGCCGACCGCGGCTCGCCGCTGGTCCGCACCGGCGTCGCCACCGGTACGCCGGCCGGTGTGGCGCTGCTCTTCCCCGGCCAGGGCGCGCAGTACGCGGGGATGGGCCGCACCCTGTACCGCGCCGAGCCGGTCTACCGGGCGGCCTTCGACCGCTGCGCCGAACTGCTGCGCCCGCACCTCGACGTGGACCTGCGCACGCTGCTCTGCCCACCCGGCGAACCGGTCCCGCCCGTACCGGAGCTGGACGAGACCCGACTCACCCAGCCGGCCCTGTTCGCCGTCGAGTACGCCCTCGCCGAGTTGCTGCGGCACCGTGGCGTACGTCCGGTCGCGATGGCGGGACACAGCCTCGGCGAGTACGTGGCCGCCTGCCTGGCCGGCGTTTTCACGCTGCCCGACGCGCTCGCCACCGTCGCCGTACGCGGTCGGCTCATGCAGGCGCAGAGCCCCGGCTCGATGCTGTCGGTGGCGCTCGGCGTCGACGAGGTGACGGCGCTGCTGCCCGACGGCGTGGAGGTGGCCGCCGCCAACGCGCCGCGCCTCGTCACCGTCTCCGGCGCGACGGCCGCCGTCGCCGCGTTCGCCGCCGACCTGCGGGGGCGCGGAGTGGCCTGCCGCGAGGTGCGTACCTCGCACGCGTTCCACTCGGCCATGATGGAGCCCGCCCTGGCCGGCTTCGCCGCGCACCTGCGCGAGGTTCCGCTCAGCCCGCCCGCCGTGCCGATCGTGTCGAACGTGACCGGACGCTGGCTCACCGACGACGAGGCCACCGACCCCGCCTACTGGGTGCGGCAGCTCCGCCACCCGGTCAACTTCGCCGCCACCGCCGAACTGCTGCTGGGCGAGCGGTACGCGCTGCTGGAGGCCGGACCGGGCCGCACCCTGGCCACCCTCGTCCGTCAGCACGGGGCGGCCCGCGGTACGACGGTGCTGACCAGCCTGCCCGCCGACCGCACCCCGGCCGGCGAGGACGAGACGGTCGCGCTGGCCGTCGGTCGGCTCTGGCTCGCCGGGGCGCCCGTCGACTGGCCCACCGGACGACGGCGGGTGCCCCTGCCCACGTACCCGTTCGCCCGCGAGCGGCACTGGGTCGACGCGTACCGACCCGGTCCGGTCACTCTCGGCGAGAGCGCGCCGGTCACCGCCGCCCCACCACCGACCACCCCGGACACTGCCGTCGCGCCAACCGACGATCCGTACGAGGTGGTGCGGCGGATCTGGGTGGACCTGCTCGGGGTGGACGAGGTCGGTCCCGACGACGACTTCTTCGAGCTGGGCGGCCACTCGCTGCTCGGCACCCGGGTGGTGGCGCGGCTGCGCGACGCGTTCGGCGTCGACCTGCCGCCCGCCGCGATCTTCGAGTCACCCACCCCCGCCGCGCTGGCGCGTACCGTCGCCGACCTGGCCCGGCCGGCTCCCGCCGTACCGGACGGGGACCTCACCGACCTGCTCGCGGAGATCCGGGCGCTCTCGCCCGAGAGTCTCGCCCGTGAGCTGCACCTGGCCCGACACGAGGAAGGCAACCCTGATGGCTGACGAACACCGCGTGGTGGTCAACGACGAGGAGCAGTACGCCCTGTGGCCCCGGCACCGGGAGGCGCCGGACGGATGGCGCGACGCGGGCTGCGCCGGCAGCCGCCAGGAGTGCCTGGACTTCGTCACGCGCACCTGGACCGACATGCGCCCCCGCAGCGTCCGCGAACACCTCGCCGCGAGCTGACGGCCGGTCACCGCCTCGCCGCGCGAAGCCGTCCGCCAGCCCGACGCTGGCCCGGCCTCAGCGCTGGCTCAGTCTCGGCGTTGGTCTGGGCCCGGCCTGGGCGGTGAGCCCGGTCGACGGAGGTAAGTGTCCGTGCTGCCTGTCGAGCTGCCCCAGAAGTGGGGCAGCCCCACAGCCCCATGTGGTACCAGAAGTAGGGCAGCCGGCCAGCGTTCGGTCGTCCTGAGGGTGGGGCAGCTCGCCAGCGTTGGGTCGTCCTGAGACAGAGCCGCTTACTTGACAGACCCCGACCTCGGTGGAGCGTTTCGAGCCGCCGTCCGAATCGTTGCCCACTGCCACCTAGCGGCGTCGGAGTCTGGGGGTGCCCTGGTCAGGAGCCGGTGCCCTCCTTCCGGTGACGTTGTCGTTGTCCTGGTACTGGTGTGTTGGGGCTCCTGATGAGGGAATGCCTGCCACTTCGGCTCGCGACGAGGGGTCGCCGATGCTCATGGACTCGAAGCGTGAAGTCATGTCGCTGATGGAGGGGGAGGAGGCGGGGCCCGCGCTGTTGGCGTACTGGCCGTGGGAGGCCCACTGAGCCGCGACCGAATAGGGATTGGGATCCTGATACATCGTGCTCGATCCGGTGATGGCTAGACCAGCGGTGTTGCCGTCTCGGGTCACGGTGTATGGATTTTGTCTGGATTCGCTGGCAGTAATAAAATCATTCAGCATCCTGGGCAGGTCTGCTGAGCGGCTGCTTTCGGCGAGTTGGCCGGAGGGTCGAGCCCAGTCCGTGATGTCCTGATAGGTCGCCCGAGCCGATGTCTGCGGCGACCAGCCAGCGGGCGGGGCAATCCGCACATTTGCCGCACGATTCCGATTGGCGCCGTGGGGGGCAAAATCGGTATTCTTCCTGAGGACAAAATTCCTGCCCTCCCGCGCAAGCGTGTAGTAGCGGTGGCGGATTCCGTGCGCGTCAGCAAGGTCATCCAAGACTTCCTCGCTCAACGCGCTGAATCTTCTGACGCTAGGTGGAAGTCGGCCTGTGGCATGTCCCCAGGCGAGTGCGATCTGGGGATCGGCGAGGCTCGGGTCTGCGATGATTTCCTCGTAGGCCATTGGCGTATAACCGCGGTCGCGTCGTTCGCGGGGGGCATGCTTGTGGTCCTCCCGTGTGGGTGATTGCTGTCTGGCTCTCAACGGCGTGTCCATGACAACGGTTCAACACGACGGGTGAATTTTCCTCAGGGCAGCTCGCCAGCGTTGGGTCGTCCCGGAAGCGGTGCGGCTCGACGGCGGCTGGTCGTCCCGCAAGAGGGGTCAGCTCGCCAGCGTTCGGCCGTCCCAGAGATGGGGCAGCTCGACAGCGTCGTCGGATAGTGGGGGCCACCCCGCCCGTCGGGAAACCGTGGCAACAGGCAGCTGTCCGGCCGGGACCGCAGATCGCAGACCGCGACTCGCCTGAGCCCTGCACTGCCGCACCCTCGCGACGTCGAGCTGTCAATGTAATGTTGACACGGTGACGACGCCGCTGGCCGGTCTGGCTGAGGTCCGTGCCGCTCGTACCCGTCTGGATGAGCGCGAGGCCGAGCTGATCGACCGGGCCCGCCACGATGGCGTCACCTGGGCGCAGATCGCGACGGCCCTGGGCCTCGGCAGCCGGCATGCGGCCGAGCAGCGCCGGCAGCGCCTGGCCGTGGCACGGCGTGCGCGGCGGCAGGACCTGGACCGGGGCTACTCGCCGCGGATTGTGGCGTTGCGGGCCGCGGTGGCCGAGTTGGGGCGGTGGATCGCGACGGACCGGCGGTGGGACTCCCGCTTCCGTCGGGCGACACTGGTGCGGAGCACGGTCGACGCGGCTCTGGACGCCGACCCGGGGTCGCTCTACGCGCTGGCCCTGCATCTGCGCGCCGACCTCGACCAGGCGGGCGACCGACTGCCGCAGCCGGTGCACACGGTGGCGGACGCCCTCGACACCGCCTTGTCAATGTTGCATTGACACCGCACTGCCAGCATTGCCTGATCGAGGCTCAACCCAACAGGATGTGAGTGAACTCGGCTCAACCTGGAGGGTTGAATGCGGCGCAACGCCTACCTGTTCGTGGCGATCTCCATGCTGTCCGGCTTCGGCAGCAGCGCCATGTCGCTGGTGGCCGGCCTCTGGGTCCTCGACCTCACCGGCTCGACCGCCGTCGCCGCGCTCACCGGGCTCTGCGTGTACGCCCCGGTCCTCGCCGGCCCGTGGCTCGGCGGCCTACTCGACCGGGCGTCCCGGCGACCACTGGTGATCGCCGTCAACCTCGCGCTGGCCGCCGCCCTGTTCTCGCTCCTCGCCGTCCGTGGGCCGGGGCAGACCTGGCTCGTCTTCGCCGTCTCGTGCGCCTACGGTGTCAGCTACGTACTCATCGACGCGGGCGAGACGGCGCTGCTGCCGTCCGCGCTGTCGGCAGCGGAACTCGGCGACGTCAACGGGTGGCGCTCCAGCGCCCAGGAGGGCATGAAGCTCGTCGCGCCGCTGGTCGGCGCGGGCCTCTACGCCTGGCAGGGCGGGCACGCGGTGGCCGCGCTGAGCGCGGTGATGCCGATTCTGGTCGCCCTCCTCTACCTGGTGGTCCGCCTGAACCGGCCGCCATCCGGGCGACCGACGAGGCGGGCTCACAGCCTCCGTACCGGACTGGCAGTCCTGGCCGGACAGCGGACCATCCGCGTTCCGGTCCTGCTCGCCGGAGTGTCGATCGCCATGTCCGGCTTCGTGACCGCCGCTCTCTACGCGATCGTCGTCACGGAACTGCGCCTGCCAACGAGCTTTCTGGGGGTGCTCGCCAGCGCCCAGGGCGCCGGCTCCATCCTGGGCGGACTCGTCGTCGGTCGGCTCCTCACCCGACGGGGTCCCGTGGCCGTCGGGGTCGCTGGAACGGTGCTGTTCGCGACGGGTTGTCTGGCCCGGTGTCTGCCCTGGTGGCCGGTCACGGTGGCGGGCGCGGTGACCGTCGGCGTCGGACTGCCGTGGACCGTGGTCGCGGCGGTCACCGCCGTGCAGACGCACACCCCTGCGGCACTGCTCGGCCGGGTCGCCGCGACGGCCAACACCGCGATGTTCGGGCCGCTCGTTTTGACGATCCCGCTCGGCTCGGCGGCCGTCCACCTGGGCGGACGTCCACCCCTGCTCGGCGCCGCCGCGCTGTGCGTGCTTGCCACCACCGCCGCCGCTCGTAATCGTTGGCGGCTCAGCATCACGACACGCCGTCCACGCCGCTGCTCGGCGGCCAACGATCACGACCGGCAGACCTGCGTGACCGGCTGACCGGCGGGCTCCACGGACAGCGAGATCGATTCGTGGCCGTACCATCGTCGGTCAGGTACCCGCCGGAATTAGCCTTTCGCCATGCGCCCAGCCCTGTCACCGCACCCCCCGTCGGTTGACCCACCGCCCAGGGCCTCGCGTACGGGATGGATCGTCGCGGGCGCCATCATCTTCGGGTGCCTGGCGGCGCTCGCCGTGCCGGTCGGCGGCTTTCTCCTGTGGATGTACGCCGGACCGGACGTGGACGAGCCGCGCGCGGCGGCCGACCAGTTCGTCCATCGGCTGGAGCGCAACGACGACGCCGCCGCCCACGAATCCCTGTGCCAGGAGATCAGGGAGCGGACCGACCTGGCGGCGTTCACCTCGGCGGTGCAGCGCCTCGGCCGGCCCGTGTCGCACACCATGGGCCGGGCCGCCTTCACCAACGAGGCCGGCAACAGCGCCTCGGTGACCGTCGAACTGACCGGCCGGAACGGTCAGACCTTGCGGCTCGACCTGCGGCTGGAGTCGGAGGTCGGCTGGCAGGTGTGCGACGAGAAGCTCTTCGGCTGACCGGCGCGTCACTCCTCGGCGAGGTGGTCGGGGGACTCCAGGGCGGCCTTCACCGCCTGCAGGAAGGCGACCGCCTCCCGTCCGTTGACGACCCGGTGGTCGTAGACGGCGCTCAGGTTGACGAACCGGCGGGTCACCACCTGACCGTCCGCGTCCAGCGCCAGCTCGTCCTGGGTCCCGCCGATCGCCACCACGCAGGTCTGACCGGGAAAGACGATCGGCCCGGCGAGCACCACGTCGGGATCGGTGTGCAGGGACACGACGATGGTCCCGCCGGCCAGCTCGCCGGCCCGGAAGCCCTCGCCGCCGGCCCGGCTGCGGAAGTCCATCAGCGTCTCGGCGATCTCCGCGCAGGTCAGCTCCTCGACGTCGCGGACCACCGGGATGAACAGGCCCGTCCCGACGTCGATGGTGACGCCGACGTGGGCCGCCTCGGCCAGCCGTACGCTGCTGCCGTCGCCGGGGGAGGCGAACAGCAACGGGTGGTCCTCGCGCAGCCCGCCGATCACCTTGACCAGCAGTTCCGGCAGGCCGACCAGGGTGCGGGTGGCGCGGGTGAGCTGCCGGGCGACCGCGAGGGCGGCGTCGGCCCGTACCTTGATCACCGCGAGCGCCGCCGGCACCTCGCGGTGCGACTCGGTGACCACGGCGGCCACCGCGCGCTGGGCGCGGGAGAGCGTGTGCACCGGGCGCGGGTCGTCCGGCTCCGGGCCGTCGCCGGCCGCCAGCGCGGCGGCCGCGGCCACCACCACCGGCTCGGTCGCGGCCGTGGGCGCCGCCGACCGGTCGGCCAGCAGGCGTTCCACGTCGGTACGCCGCACGACCGCCTTGCCGAGCCCGCGCAACTCGTCGTCGCCCAGGCCGTGCGCGGTGGCGAGTTCCCGGGCCGAGTCGGTGAGTACGGGCCCACCCGGTCGGGTGTCGGGCGTCGGGGCGGCCGCGGTGACCGCTGCGGCGAGGAACCGCTGCCGCGCCTCCTCGTCGTCGAAGACGTGCCCGATGACGTCGCCCGGGGCGCACTCCTGGTTGACCTCGACGAGCCGGTGCAGCACGCCGTCGCCGTCGCTGAGCAGCTCCTCGGCCGCCTTGGACGTCTCCACCTCGGCGACCGGCTCGCCGGCGCGGATCCGCTCGCCGTCCTCGGCCAGCCAGTCGAGCAGGACGTACGTCGTGTCGTTGTTGTTGAGCTTGGGGACGACCAGGTCAGTCACCACTGACGACCTCCTTCACGGCCTGGTGGATGTCGGCGTCCTGCACCAGCACGGTGCGTTCGAGGTGCGCGGCGGTCGGGATGACGCTGTCCGCGGAGTGCACGAGACGTACGGGCGCGCGCAGCGATCCCCAGAGCCGCCGGTGCACGACCTGCGCCAGTTCCGCGCCCCAGGTGCCGCCGGCGGTGCTCTCCTCGGCCACCACGACCCGTCCGGCCCGCGCGATCGGCGGCAGCAGGGCGTCGGTGTCCAGCGGCCAGAGCCGCGAGGGCACCAGCACCTGGCAGACGACGTCGTCGCGCAGCAGCAGCTCCCGGGCCACCGACACGGCCCGGGCGGCCAACCCGCCGGGTACGACAAGCACGCAGTCGGCCTGCTCCTCCTCGTCCACCCGAACCCGGGCGACGTCGGCGTCCGGGCCGATCAGGTCGTAGCGGAACAGCTCGTCCACGACGCCGTCGGCGTACATGCGGGTGGTGTAGAGGACCTTGTCCTCGAAGAGCAGTCCCGGCCGGCCGGAGGCGAGCATCCCGGCGAGCACCGCCCGGTTGTCGTGGAAGGGCGACACCTCGTGCACGCTCAGGCCGGGGATGCCGATGAAGTGCTTCAGCGGGCTCTGGCTGTGCGTCGGGCCGTACCCGCGGTTGCCACCGCTGGGGCAGCGCACCACGAGCCGCATCGGCACCCGCCGGCCGTACATGGCGGTGGACTTGCTGGCGAAGTTGAGGATCTGGTCGAACGCCAGCGCCACGAAGTCACTGAACATGATCTCGACGATCGCGCTCTGCCCGGCCAGGGCCAGCCCACCGGCCACGCCGACGATCCCGCCCTCGCTCAGCGGGGTGGACAGCACCCGATCCGGCCAGCGCGCCGACAGTCCCCGGGTCACCTTGAACGCCCCGCCGTACGGGTCGACGAGGTCCTCGCCGAGCACGCTCAGCGTGGGGTCGTCGGCCAGCAGCGCGTGCAGGGCCTGGTTGAGGTTCTCCACCACCCGCTCAGCCACGGTTCTCCTCCGTCCAGCGGCTCGCCGGGCGGCCGGCGACGTCGGCGACGACCTGGGCCACGTACGCCCGTTGGCGTTCGTCGCGCGCGTCGAACTGCTCCGGGTACGCCCGCGCGTAACGCGCGTACCAGTCGTGCGCCCGCGCGTGCGCGATCTCCTCGGGGCGACGGCTGTCGTCCCCCTTGCTGTGCGGCCCCACCCGGTGGGTGAGCAGCTCCACCACGTACGGCGTGGACCGCTCGCGGACCCGGCGCAGCGCCGGTGTCAGCGCGGCGCGGACGACCTCGGTGTCGGTGGAGGTGATCCGGAGGTGGTCCACCCCGAAGGCCCGCGCCCGGCCGCCGATGCTGCCGGCGAGCTGCGCGGTCGTCGGCGTGGACTGGGCGATGCCGTTGTTCTCCACGACCAGCACCAGCGGCAGGCCCCACAGCGCGGCCATGTTCAGCGCCTCGTAGACGGCGCCCTCGCCCCACGTGCCGTCGCCCAGGTAGACCAGCGCCAGGCGGCCGGGTTCGGTGCGCTTGAGGTGCAGCGCGACCCCGGCGGCCACCGGCGCGCTCTCGCCCTGCACCCCGGTCGACAGGTAGCGCTCGCGCAGGATGTGCTGGCTGCCGCCGACACCGTGGCACACCGCGCCGTCGCGGCCCATCACCTCGGCGAGCAGGCCGTGCGGGTCGTCGAACCGGGCCAGGTAGTGGCCGTGGCCCCGGTGGTTGCTGAACACGAAGTCGTCGTCGTCGAGCAGCGGGCGCAGCGCCACCGGCACGTACTCCTGGCCCAGGCAGGTGTGCGTGGTGCCGTGCAGCTCGCCCCGGCCGAACATGTCCAGCAGCGCCAGCTCGAAGTGCCGGATGAGCAGCAGCAGGTCCAGGTCGGCGTCGGTGAGCCGGGTCGGCGCGGTGGGCGCCACCTCGGTGCGGGTGGCGGTCACCGGACGACCCCGTCCCGCTCGGCGGCGACCAGGTCGACCAGCTCGCCGACGGCGGTCACCGCCAGGTACGCCCGCAGGTCCAGGCGTACGCCGAGGTCGTCCTCCAGCGCCGAGAGCAGCCGCAGCGCCTCCAGGCTGGTCCAGTGGGCCAACGACGCGAACCGGACGTCGGGCGTGATCTCCTCGGCCGGTACGTCCGCGACCTGCTCGATGAGGCCCGCGACGGTGGTGAACAGGTCAGGCACGGATGTCTCCCTCCTCCAGGGCGATCCACGCCGGCAGCAGCCGGGGCGGGGGGTGCAGTGGCAGCACGTGCCGGGTGGTGCCGTCCTCGACGGAGGCCACGGTGAAGCCGGCGGACGGCCAGACGGCCCCGCCGGGCTTGTTGCGGGCGGTGGGCCGGAACAGCGCCTCCAGCCGGGTCGCGCCGGCCGAGCGGGCCAGCTCCGTCACCCGGTGCAGGGCCGCCTGCTCAACGCCCCGGGAGAACACCCGGCAGCTCAGCACGAAGTTCTCGATCACCCAGGCGTCCGGATCGGTCCGGTCCAGCCACAGGCCGCCGACCAGCCCCTCCGCGCCGAACCGGTCGGCCACCTCGACGGTGAGCACCAGGTGGTCGGGGGAGTCGGCGCGGGCCCGGGTCTGCGCCTCGGTGTGCGCCCGTTCGGCCATCGTGAACTGGTTGGTGCGTAGCCCGAGCTGCGCGACCCGGGGCAGGCTGTGCGCGTCGACGTCCCGGACGCTGACCCGCAACTTCAGCTCGTGCAGGTAGTCGGCCGCGGAGTCGAACGTGGCGGCGAACCGCTCCCGCCCGGCGCGGGCCCGGTACAGCTCGGTGCGTTCCCGGTCGGTTGCGCCGGTGGACAGTACGGTGAAGTGCCCCTCGGTGAGCAGCCGCGTGGAGAAGCCGGCCGGGTCGCCGGCCAGCTCCACCACCCGTACGCTCGGCAGCTCGTGGCGTACCAGCTCGCACTCGAACGGGCTGTCGTCGGCGAACACGACGGCGTCCAGGCCCAGGTTGAGGCTGGTGGCGAGCTGGCGCAGGTTCTCGTCCTTGCGCCCCCAGTTGACCGCCTGCGCGACGAAGTCGTCGGCGCGCAGCAGCAGGTCCGGATGCTGCGCGAACGCCTCGGTCACCAGGTCCGGGTCGTTCTTGCTGCACACCGCGAGCAGCACGCCCTGCCGGCGCAGCGCCAGGGCGCGACGTTGCACGTCCCGGTGGCAGTTGCCCGGGTAGTCGGCGCCGAGTCGGATGCCGGTGAGCCCGTCGTCGCCGAGCACGCCCGCCCAGAGCGTGTTGTCCAGGTCCAGTGCGAGCACCTTGGCCGTCCGGCCGAGGACCGCCCGGCAGAAGGTGGCCGCCTCGTGGGCGTACCGGCGTTCCACGGTGGGCGTCCACGCCATGCTGGCGAACCGGTACAGGCGCTCGTCGCGCACCGGACCGTCGTGGTCCACCAGCAGCGCTTCCAGGTCCAGGGTGTACGTCGTGTCCCGTCCACCCAGCTCCAGGAGCTGGGCGTTCAGCTCCCGCCAGAGGAGGCCCAGCTCGGCCCGCCCCCGGAAGCTGACCAGACTGCGGTGTTCCAACGGCGACAGCGGCACGGTGTGCAGCAGCACCGCGCCGTCGGTGCGGGTGGCGTACCCGCGCAGCGCGGCGGTGAGCACGCCGGCCCGTTCGCGCAGCACGTCGGCGAGGCCGGCCAGGTCGCCGGGGTCCCACTCGGCGGGCAGGAACCAGCCGTCGTGCAGCAGGCAGAGCGTGACGTCCGGCCGGAACTCGGCGAGTGCCGAGCCGGGGTCGCTGAGGTCGAGCACGAGCTGGTCGAAGCCGGAGACGTGGATCTCGGCGGCGATGCCGATCCGCAGCAGCGCCACCCGCAGCAGCGGTTCCAGCGTGCCGGGCGTGAACGTGCCGGTGACCGCGACCCGCAGCGGGCGCAGCGGGAAGTCGGGGCTGGCCAGCTTCTCGACGGGTACGTCGGCGAGCAGCCGACCGGCGGACGCGACGGCGGTGACCGCCGCGTCGTCCAGGTGGACCAGGCCGGGCGCCAGCTCCGGGTCGGCGGCCGCGCCTGGTCGGCGCAGCCGGCGGATCCGGTGCAGGACCTCCTCGACTCTCATGTTCGGTGTTCCTTCCCGTGGGTGGGTGCGGCGGCCGGTCAGACCCGCAGCAGGGTGCAGACCCAGTGCATGCCGCTGCCGGTGCTGGTCAGGGCGACCAGGTCGCCGGTGGCCACCTCGCCGCTGTCGAGGTGGCGCTCCAGGCTGATGAGTTGGTCGGCGCAGCCGATGTGACCGTGCGCGAGGGCCAGCTCGACGTTCGTGCGTTCCAGCTCCACGCCGAGGTCCTTGGCCAGCTCGGCGAACTGCCGGGCGTTGTCGTGGAAGTGCACGAAGCGGCGGACGTCGGCGAGCGTGACGCCGGCCCGGTCGCAGGCCGCCTGGACCACCTGCCGGTTGCGCTCCCGGATGGTCGCGACGAACCGGAACATCCGCCGTACGTCCCCGGCGAAGAACTCGTTGAGCCGGTCCGCCGGGTCACCGACGCGGGGGGTGCCGGCGTCCGGGGTGAACGGCTGGGCGGCGCCGCCGACGGGCATCCGCATGAAGCCCGCGTACCGGCCGTCGGTGATGGTCTCGGTGGCCAGCCAGCGGCACCGGTCGTGGTCACGGACCAGCACGGCCGCCGCCGCGCCGTCGGAGAAGACGCTGGTGTTCACCTCCATCCGGTTCCAGTAGGGCTCGCACACCCGGTTCGCGCCGATCACCAGCGCCGTCCGGTAGTCGGGATGGGTGGCGAACCGCCCGGCCACCGTGTCGAACGCGGCCACCCCGCCGCCGCACGCCTGGTTGAGCAGCACCGCCTCGGCCCGGTGCGCGCCGAGGCGGGCCTGGGTGTGCGCGGCCGGGTCCCAGTAGAGGTATTCGGCCAGGTCGGGGATGGCCAGCACCACGAGGTCCACGTCGGCGGCGGACAGCCCGGCCCGGTCCAGGGCCGTGCCGCCGGCCACCACCGCCAGGTCGGTCACCCCGACGGTGGGACCGGCCCGGTGGAAGGTCCGGTACTCCCAGGACCGCAGACGATCAAGATCCTTGGTGTACGCGGCCGCGGCCGCCGCCACGTCGACCGGCTCGCCGAGGACGTGGGCCAGGGCGGCCACCCCGACGCCGACCGGCGGCGCGCTCATGGCCGTACCCCCGTGGTCCGGTCGTCGCTCGCGTGGATGGCGCGTAGCCGGACCCGAGGATCGGCGGGCACGAGACTGTCCACCTCGGACAGGAAGCGCCGGGCGGTGCCGTTGCGGCCCGTGTCGGTCCACCGGACGACCACCTCGTCCGCGCCGGCCGCGCCGGCCCGGCGGGTCACCTCCCGCAGCACGGCCGCCTCGACGCCCTTGCCCAGCACGGGACAGGAGAGCGAGAAGACGTCGACGGTCCAGCGGTCGGCGCCGCGGTCCAGCGCGACGAGGCCCGAGGTGCCGTAGTCGCCCAGCCGGTCGCGGACCCGGATGGCCACGAGATCGGCGGCCCGCTGGGCCAACGCGGCGGCCGGTGGGGCCGGGGCGAGGGCGAAGTCGTGCGCGCGGGCCACCACCTCGGCGACCTCGCCGACGCCGTCCGCGACGACGGGCCGGTAGTCGACCTGAACGTCCAGGCCGGCCACGAAGTCGTCCAGGGACAGTTCGGCGGGCGCGGCGAGGGGTCCGGTCCCGCCGCCCATCCACCGTCGCTCCGGCAGCCGGTCGGTCAACCGCGCCGCCCGCAGCTCGTCCGGCCACGCCGTCGGGTCGGCCCCGAGCAGCACGCGCCGCGGCGGCCCCTCGACCGCCGGCCCGTCGCCGGTCGGCTCATCGCCGGTCGGCCTTTCGCTGGTCGGCCTTTCGCTGGTCGACCGCTCGCTGGTCGGCCCTTCGCTGGGCGGCCCTGCACTGGGCGGCCCAGCACTGGGCGGCTTGAGCTGGGCCGCGTCGACGCCGGCCAGGACGAGCTGCGCCGGTGCCACGTCCAGCGCCTCGGCGATCTCGGCGAGCTGTGCGCCGATCGGCCGGTCGTCGGTGACCCAGCCGTCGAGCACGCCCAGCAGGTCGACGGCATCGCCGTCCGACCAGCACCCGTCGCCGGTGGCCCGCAGCGCCACCCGTACGCCGGCGGCGCGCAGTTCGCGCAGCGCCGGCAGCAGGTGCGCCGCGCCGGTCAGCCCGTCGCCGTCGACGACCAGCGCCCGGCAGCCCGTGCCGAACCAGGACGCCACCAGCGTGGCGGCGGTCGCCCCGAGCCGGGCGAAGACCTCCTCGGTGTACGGCACCTTGGCGAGGCGGAACAGCACCGGGTGGTGCGCCCGCTCGTCGCCGACGGCGCGTACCGCCTCGTCGGCGTCGACGAGCAGCACCCACGGGTCGCCGGCCAGCCGGTCGCGCAGGCGTTGCCGTACGACGGTGGCGCTGGCGGCCACCCCGTCGGCGTGCATCGCGTCGGCCGGCCCGGACGGGCGGGCCGCGGGGATCGCCGGCAGCACGTACACCAGCAGGGCGCCGTGCCGACGTGCGGCGGTGACGGCCGCCTCGGCCCCGGCCAGCAGCTCCGTCGCCCAGGCGTCGCCGCCCGCGCCGGGTTCGCCCGCTTCCTCAAGGCGTTGCGCCACCACCAGCACGTCCGGCCGGACCTCGGCGAGGAAGCCGTCGGTGGCCAGGCACTGCTGCACGACCTGCTGGAACGGGCCGACGGTGAGCGTGGCGGAAAGGCCGCGCTCGTGCAGGTCCAGGCCCAGGTACGGCACCAGCGGGTCCGCCGTGTAGCTGGCCAGCAGGGCGACGCGCAGCGTCGGGGCCGGCCGCCGGCGGCTGAGCGCCTGCCAGCGGGCGCGTCGGGTGAACAGGACGGTGCTCATCGCGTCTCCGTGCCCTTGGCGCGCAGCACCGTCCGCAGTTCGCCGACGCTGCGCACGTCGCGGATCTCGTCGAAGGCGAAGGAGAGCCCGTAGACCTCCTCCAGGGTCACCACCAGTTGCAGGTGGCGCAGGCTGGTCCAGGTGCCGATGGTCTCCGGCCCGGACTCGTCGGTCACCTCGGCCGGGTCGACCTCCAGGACCCCGGCCACCACCTCGGTCAGCGTCACTTCGCCACCACCGCGCGGTCGTCGGTCAGCTCGTCGGTGCCGGTCGGCGAGGGCAGCGGGGCCGGCGGGTCGGTCGGCTCGTCGTAGTCGGGCAGGTCGGTCTCCATCCGGCGGATGCTCGGCGAGGCGAACCCGGCGGCTGCCACACCGATGCCGAACAGGCCGACGATCACGAAGATCAGGCCCATTCCGGCGCCCGGTCCGCTGCCGACCAGCCACCCGAAGTACGGCACGCCGGGGCCACCCTCGCGCATCATCGGCTCAAACCAGCGGTCCGCGGCGATACCGGCCAGGGCGGTGCCGCCGGGGTACGCCAGGTCCTCGATGAACTGGCGGGCGGCGAAGACCCGGCCCTGGTGGGACGGCTCGACCTTCTCCTGCCACACCGACTGGGCGTACCCGTCGATGAAGGGGATGGACAGGTGCAGGAAGAGCAGGGCGACGGACCAGACGATGATGCTGTCCCCGACGCCGTAGACGATCCGGCCGAGGACGCTGAAGACCAGGATGGCGACGAGCATCCGGCGGATCTTGTGGCGGGTGTTGGGCAAAAGCCCGAGCAGGAGCGCGCCGGCCACGCCGCCCACCGCGCCGATGGTCTGCACCAGACCGACCGCGTTGGTGCTGCTGTCGGTGCGGGCCAGGATCTGCGGCACCAGCAGGGCGAAGCCGACGGCCGCGAGCACGTTGATGGCGAACATGATCGCCTCCAGCCCGGTGAACGCCCGGCTGGCCAGGATGTAGCGGAAGCCGTAGATCGTGTCGTACCAGAAGCCGCCCTCGTCCGGCTGGGTCGAGCGGGGCCGGGGTGGGAGCTGCACCAGCAGCACCGCCCCGATCGCCACCACGTAGGAGAGCGCGTCGACGAGCAGGATGACCTTGATGTCCATGAAGCCCAGCAGGGCGGCGGCGAAGCCGGGAGCGAAGATCACCGGAATGGTCCGGACCGCGAACATCATCGCGTTGGCCCTCGGGTACTGGCCCTTCTCCATCATCACCGTGATGGTCGCCTGGTACGCGGGGAGCTGGAACGCGAGGAACGCCCCGGTCACCAGGTTGACCAGGTAGAGGTGCCACACCTCGACCGAGCCGCTGAGGAACAACAGCAGCACGACGGCGGTGGTGAGCGCCGAGCCGATGTCACTGAGCACGATGGTCAGTCGTCGGCCCCACCGGTCGACCAGCGCGCCGGCGATCGGGCTGAAGATGACTGTCGCGCCGAACGCGAACGCCATCAGCATGGTCAGGTCGAAGGCCCGGCCGGTGGCGTCCCACACCCAGATGCTCAGGGCGAAGTTCGTCATCCGGGTGCCGAGCGCCGACAGCAGCTGGCCGAACCAGATCGTGGTGAACCCGGCGAACCGGGACGGGCGTCGGAACGCCATGGGGGTCTCCTCCTACTGCCGTGGCGGTTGCCCGGGGCGTCCGGCCAGGCGCAACAGGCCTTGTCGGATGCCGTCGAGCAGGTTCTGGGCGGTCTCCGGCCGGAAGGCCGGAGTGGCATAGCTCAGATCGACGCGCAGCGTGGGGCCGGTGATCGACCCCGTCACGTCGAAGGGGAAGGGCCAGTGCCCGTCGGGGTCCTCGGTCGGTCCGAACGGCGCCGCGCAGACGTCGAGGAGCTGGTTGGCCGGGGCGACGTCGTCGAAGCCGTACCCGCCCATGTAGTTGACCGCCACCATCGGCGCGGCGGTGGCGGCCAGCCGGGCGCGCACCTCGTCGTCCGGGCAGAGGTGACGCAGCAGCGCGTAGCCGATGCCGTTGTCCGGAACCCGGCCGAGCTGGCGGATCACCGAGCGGACCGAGCGGGTCGCGTCGGCGGTCGCGGGCAGCTCCAGGCGCAACGGGTAGAGCACCTGGAACCAGCCCGTCGTACGGCTCACGTCGACGTCGTCGAAGAGCGGTTCCCGGCCGTGGCCGGTCGTGGCGACGGTGACCGCGCCGCCGGTACGCCCCGCGACGGTGTCCACCACCGCCCACACGAGCAGGTCCCGCACGCTGGCGCGCAGTCGACGGGCGGCGGCGTGCAGTCCCCGGGTCGCGGCCTCGTCCAGGGTCACGGTGGCCAGGCCCAGGTCACCGAGGCGGAACGGCGTGGCGGACGGCTCGTCGGCCAACCGGGACAGCACCCCCTCGTCGGCCTGGGCCAGCCAGAACGGCACCTGCTCGCGCAGTTCCGGCGAATCCGCGTACCCGGCCAGTCGCCGCGCCCAGTCCCGGTACGACGTGGTCTTGGCCGGCAGCGTCGGCTCGACACCACGTTCGAGCTGGTCGCAGAGCGTCTCCAGATCAGCCAGCAGGACCCCCCGGGAGACCGCGTCGACGACGAGATGGTGGTTGACGAGCAGCAGCCGGTCGGGCAGTTCCGGGCCGAGCCGGAAGTGCGCCACCCGGGCCAGCGGGCCGGATTCGAGGTCCAACGCGGTCTGCGCCTCGGCGCAGTGGGCCTCGACCGCCGCCTTCCGCTCGTCGACGGCGAGCCCGGTCAGGTCGTGGCTGACGAACGGCACGGCGTCGGCCGGGTCGCCGTGGTGCTGACGCCAGCTCCCGTCCGCCTGCCGGGCCAGGCGCAGCCGCAGCGCGTCGTGCTGGGCCACCAGCCGACGTACCGCCTCGCGGACCAGGCCGACCGGGAGCGGCCGGGCCAGCTCGAGGTAGTAGGGGTGGTTGAACAGGGCGGGCCGACCCATGGAGGGGGCGATGACGTCGGTGAACCAGCGCTGCGCGCCGGTCAGCGGGGCGTCGCCGTGCACCTCGCCCTGCTCGGCGTTCGGCGTCGCGGTGGCCTCCCCGAGGCTGGCGGCCAGCTCGGCCACCGTGGGGTGGCGGACGAGCTGTCGCGGGGTGAGGTGGATGTCGGCGGCCGCGCAGCGGGCCACGAGCTGCATCGCGAGCAGCGAGTCGCCGCCGGAGGCGAAGAAGTCGTCGGTGATGCCGAGCTGGTTGGTCCGCAGCAGCTCCGACCAGATCGCCACGAGCTGGCGTTCCCGGTCGGTGCGCGGCGCGGCGGCGGCCCGGTCGGCCGAGCGCCGGTACCCGTCGGTGACCGCGCCGCGCACCGCCGCCGCATCGGCCAACTCGGTGGCGACCTCGGCCAGCAGGCCGGCGGGGATCCGGTCGACGGGCGCGTTCCCGTCCACGGTGGTCCCGGCGTCGAGCGACCAGAGACCCCGTAGCAGCTCCACCGGCCCGACCCGCTCGTCGACGGGCAGCGCCGGGACGTCCGGCGGCGCGGGTGTGCTGGCCGGATGCAGGAGCAGGGTGGCCGCGTCGGTGGGAGGCGTCGGGGCGTACCCGATGATCCCGGCGGTGACCAGCGCGGACAGCTCGGCGCGCTGCGGCGTCGTGGTGAGCAGCACCTCGCGCCCGGCGTGGGCCTGGGCGGCGAGCAGCCGTGCCAGCTCCGCCTGCCGGTGCGCCGGGCCGGCCGGCACGACCAGCCGGCGCAGCGCGGGATGCCGCACCGCCCGCCGCACCAGCAGCGTCGCGGTGACCGCCGCCAGCTCCGGCGACCAGGCGTCGCCGGGCAGCTCGGGCACCCGGTAGCGCCGCGCCCACGCCGCCACGGAGACGACGTCGACGTCCGGCCGGGCCTGGGCCAGCCGCGCGGTCAGCTCCGCGAAGACGGCGGTGTACGGCGACGTCCGGTACGGCGGCGACGGCGGGCAGATGGCGATCGTCAGCGCCGCCACGCTGTGCGCCCGGTGCACGTCCAGCGCCGCCAGCAGCTCGGCGAGGAAGTCGCGCAGCCCGACGATGCCCGCCGCGAGCGGGCCGGGTGTGAGCCGGTCCTCCCAGCGCAGGACCAGCGCGTTGCGGTCGCGCCGGCCGGTCGCCAGGCCGGCGGCCGGGTCGCGCAGCAGCCGCAGCAGCGCGCCGGGCGCGAGCTGTTCGAGGGTGTGCGGCAGGTTGAGCAGCCCGGCCCAGAAGCGGACGGCCTGGGCAAGCCGCGGAACCTCGACGGTGCCGCCGACCACCAGCCGGGGCGCGGGCGGTGTCGACCGCCGCGAGACGGGCGCACGTCGACCCGCGCCGATCGGCGTGTCCGGTCGACGCACCCCGTCGTCGAGCACCTTCGCCAGCCCGGTCAACAGCCGGACCATCCGCTCCGGGGTGAACAGGTCGGCCCGGTACGCCAGGTCGGCGTGCAGGTCGTCGCCCTGCCAGGTGACGCTGAGGAAGAGGTCGAAGTCGACACCGACGCTCGGCACCTCGACCGGCGTGGCGGTCAGCCCGGCGAACTCCGGCAGCTCGTCGGCGCCGTCGAGGACGTTGAGCACGCACTGGAACAGCGGGTGGTACGCGGCCTGCCGGGGTAGCCGCAGCGCCTCCACGATGGTCGCGAACGGCAGCCCCTGGTGCCGGTACGCCTCCCGGGCCGTGCGGTGGGCCCGGGTCACGAGCTGCCGGAACGTGGGCCGTCCCGCCACGTCCATCCGCAACGGCAGCAGGTCGGCGAAGCACCCGATCAGCGGTGCGAGTTCGGCGCGTTCCCGGCCGGCGGTGGGCGTGCCGAGCACCAGGTCCGGTTGCCCGCTCTCGGTGTGCAGCAGGGCCGCGAAACCGGCCAGCAGGACGGCGAACGGGGTGACCCCCTCGGCCCGGGCCAGCTCCCGCACGGCCGCGCCGAGCCCGACGCCCAGCCGCTGGGCCTGGTACCCGGCGACGTCCGAGCGCTCGTCGGGGCGGGGCTGGTCGGTGGGCAGGTCCAGCAGCGGCGGCGCGTCGGCCAGCCGCTTGCGCCAGTACGTCAGGTGCGGCTCGACGGCGGCCGACGCCAGCCAGTCGCGCTGGTGTCGGGCGTGGTCGGTGAACTGCACGGGCAGCGGCGGCAGTGGCCGGTCGACGCCGGTGGCGTGGTGGGCGTACCGGGCGGCGAGCTCGTCGAGCAGGATGCTCCACGAGGTGTTGTCACAGACGATGTGGTGCATGCCGAGCAGCAGGTGCCAGCGCTGGTCGGGCAGCCGCAGCAGGCGGGCCCGCACCAGCGGGCCGGTCCCCAGGTCGTACCGGTGCGCGGCCAGCTCGGCGGCCGCCCGGCGCAGCGCACGGGCGTGCTTCGCCGCCGGCAGCGCGGTCAGATCCAGCGTCTCCAGCCACGGGTCGACGTGCGGGTGCACGACGGGTTCGGGTTCGCCGTCACGGCCCCGGAAGGTGGTCCGCAGCACCTCGTGTCGGGCCAGCACGTCCTCGAACGCCCGGCGCAGCGAGGTCGTGTCGAGGTCGCCGCGCAGCTCGACGGCGGCCGTGGTGTTGTGCCGTACCACGTCGTCGCCGAGCTGGTCGAGCGCCCAGAGCCGTTCCTGCGCCGACGACGCCACGGCCGGCGTACCCGCCGGGGCGGGGGTGAGCGGGGCGAGCGCGGTGGCGTCCTCATCGGCGTCCAGCACGGCGGCGAGCCCGGCCACCGTCGGGTTGGTGAACAGGGTGTAGAGCGACACCTCCCGGCCGAACTCGGCCTGTACCTGCGACAGCAGCCCGGTGGCGAGCAGCGAGTGTCCACCGAGGCCGAAGAAGTCGCTCGTCACGCCGACCTGTTCGACGCCGAGCGCGGCGGCCCAGAGGCCGGCGAGCCGCTCCTCGGTGGCGGTGCGCGGCGCGACCACCTCGCCGTCGTCCGTCGTGGCGGCGCGCGCCGGACGGCTCCGCTCGGCGACCGCCGCGGCGGTGCTCAGCTCCTCGACGACGTACGCGGCCCGCTCCGATCCGATCGTCGTGCACAGCTCATTCGGGCCGGCGCTCGCCAGCGGCGGGTCCAGCGCCCAGACGTGGGCGAGCTGCCGGCGCAGGTCCGCTGCGCCGGTGGGCACGGCCAACGCCAGCACGCCCGGGTATGCGCCGCGCAGCGCCGCCACGGCCTGCGGGTCGGTGTCCAGGACCATCGTGGTGGCCGGATCGGCGGCGGCCAGCGCCTCCGCCGTGTACGCCCGCACCTCGTGACCGGGCAGCGCGTCGGCGAGCCGGTCGAGCGGCAACCGCTCGTCGTCGACGAGCACGAGGCGGCGTGGCTGGCCGGCGAGCCGCCGCAGCTCACGCAGCACGATCGTGCCCAGCGCCGCGAAGTACTCGCCCGTGTACGGCACATGGCCCAACTCGTCCGCGCGCTCGTCGCTGATCTCGCTCACCGGGTAGGCGCTGACGTGGTCGGCGGCCCAGGCCGCGTGGACCCCCGGCGTACGGGCGGCCAACGCGGCCAGCCGGTCGTCGAGGCGGCCGGACCGCTCGCCGAGCCGGTCGGCGGCGCGCGGCGACGCGGGGCACACCACAAGCAGCAGTGGTGCGTCGGTCCGCCGTCGGTACGCCGCCACCGCCGCGTCGAGGTCGTCCATCGCCGCGTCGAGGGCCGCGTCCCCGGCCGTGTGGTCCTGGCGGCGCAACCAGTCCTCGAAGCGCAGCAGGCAGACCGTGGCGTCGGCCGTCGGCCCGGCCAGCAGGTGGGCCACCTGCTGGCCGTACCCGACCAGCTCCACCGACGCGGGTACGCGCAGGAAGCGCAGCCAGAACTCCACCGGGTCGCGCAGCGGGTCCACGGTGAAGGTGGCCGCCAGGGCGATCCGGTGCCGGCGCAGGCCGGGCACCTGCGACAACGGGCGGTCCGGGTCGTCCGCCATGGCGCGGAGCAGCTCCGGCAGCCGGCCCACGGTCGCGGCGATCGTCTCGTCGAGGTACAGGTCGGCGTTGAAGTCGACCGCGCCGTCGATCCGGTCACCCTCGACGGTCAGGCTGACGAAAAGGTCGAAGTCGGTGAGCCCGCTCTCCGCCGGCACCGGACGGAACGTCGCACCGGCCGCCTGCCGCTGCCGTACGCCGCCGTCGGTCATGGTCGCCAGCACCTGGAAGAGCGGGTTCACGCTGGGATCGCGGACCGGGCGGACCTCCTCCACCACCCGCGCGTACGGGGCCTCCTGGTGGGCGTACGCCTCGCTCACCGTCCGGTGCACCCGGCGGACGAGGTCGCGGACGCTCGGGTCACCGGTGGTGTCCACGCGCAGCACCAGCATGGTGGCGAAGCAGCCGATCAGCGGCTCCAGATCGGTGCTCGCCCGGCCGGCGGCGGGCATCCCGAGCAGCAGGTCGTCCTGGCCGGTGGCCTGGCGCAGCAGGGCGGTCAGCCCGGCGAGGACCACCGCGTTGACGGTGGCTCCGGCGCGGCGGGCCAACCCGCCGAGGGCGTCGGTCAGCTCGGCGTCGACGGTGAACGGCAGGCTCCGGCCCCGGTGGGTCTGCACCGGCGGCCGGGGCCGGTCCGGCGGCAGCGTGGACCGGGTCGGCGCCGAGGCGAGTCGTTCCCGCCAGTGCGCCAGGTGACCCGCCAGCTCCCGCTCGGCCTCCGGCCGGCGGCGGGCGGCGACGTGCGCGACGAACCGGGTGGGCAGCGTGGGCAACCCGGCCGGGGCGTCCCCGGCGAACTCGCCGTACCAGCGCACCAGCTCCTCGACGAACACACCCGCCGACCAGGCGTCGAAGACGATGTGGTGCGCGGTCACCAGCAACAGGTGCTCGTGGTCCGCGAGGGCGACCAGCCGGGCCGCGAGCAGGGGCCCGCTGGTCAGGTCGAAGCGGACCGCCGCGTGCGCCGCGATCTCCCGCTCGGCCGTTGCCTCCCGCTCCGACGCGGGGAGCCCGGTCAGGTCGAGCAGCGGCAACGGCAGCTCCAGCGCGTCCGACACCCGCTGGGTGACGACGCCGTCGACGGTCGCGAAGACGACCCGCAGCGCGTCGTGCCGGGCCACCACCGCGTTGACCGCCCGGTGCAGCGCCGCGACGTCGAGCGGACCGGTGATCCGCTCGGCGAAGGGCACGTTGTAGACCGGCGTGCCGGGCTCCAACCGGTCCAGGAACCAGAGCTGCTCCTGGGTGAAGGAGAGCGGGTAGGCCGCCGTCGCGGGAGTCGGTGTCGGATCGGCGCGACCGGCGCGGGCCTGGCCGGCTTGGCTCTGGCCGGCGCGGCTCTGGCGCAGCCGCAGGGCCAGCAGCTCCCGCTGCTCGGGGGTGAGGTCGGCGAGGTCCGGGTGCAGGTCCTGGGTCATCGGGTGGCCCCTTCGACGTACGCGCGGTCGGCGGCCGGCCCGCCGTCGAGCAGGCGGGACAGCGGGGGAGGCGTGTCGTGGAGGTAGAGGTGGCCTCCGGGGACGACGGTCAGCGAGAAACCGGCCGCGGTGCAGGCCGCCCAGCCGGCCACCTCGTCCGGGGCGACCAGGGGATCGTCGGCGGCCGCCACCGCGTCCACGGGCAGCGGCAGCGGCGGCACGGTCGTCGGGCGGTAGGACGCGACCACGCTCAGGTCGGCCCGCACGGTCGGCAGGATCAGTTCCAGCAGACCGGGGTCGGTGAGCACCTCGTCGGGTATCCCGCCGAGGTCGTGCAGCCAGCGGGTCAGCGCCGCGTCGTCGAGGCGGTGTGCCGTGCCGAGCGGCGCGGCGTCGCGCGGCGGACGGGCCGCCGAGACCACCAGCCGCTGTGGTACCGGGCCGCCCCGGGCGACCAGGCGGGCCGCCACCTCGTACCCGATCAGGCCACCCATGCTGTGCCCGAAGATCGCGAACGGCGTCGGCACCCGCGCGACGATCGCGTCGACCAGCGGCGTCGCCACCTCGTCCATCGTGCTCAGCGGCGGGTCGGCCAGCCGACGCTCACGGCCGGGCAACTGCGCGGCCCACACCTCCACGTCGTCGCCCAGCAGCGCGGCCCACGGCCGGTACGCGCCGCCGCCGGCACCGGCGTACGGGAGGCACACGAGCCGCAGCCGGGCGGCCGGGCGGGGCGCGACGCAGGTCAGCCAGGCGGTGACGTCGGCCGCGCGGGCGGCGGTCGTCGGCGGGGATACGGGTGGTGTCGCCATGCCCGCACACGTTAGGAACGGGCCGTGAGAGCGGTCTTAGCGTCGGCTGAGGGTTCCTGGCGGTGTCCGCTGCGCGCGACGCGTGAGGTGGATTTGAACGTCAACGAATACGGCGGCAACGAGAAGCGGGCAGGGCTTCAGAACCTCGCTCGCGGCCTGGCCGTCAACTGCGCCGACCGCAACAACCACCCCGATCCAAGAGGCGGCAAGAACAGCCGAGCGACTACGACTCAGCGTCCAATCTGGTCGGCTGTGCGCCCTCGACCCTCCGCCACAGCCTACGAAGGCTGACCTGACGGGTACCTGGTGCGGATCCTCCGGCGACCGGATCGATCTGCGCGAGGACGGGTCGGCGCGGCTGGACGCGATCTCGGACGCCTACCTCTTTCACGTCGTCAGGGCCTCCGGGTGACGTGGACCGACGAATACATCTGGCGCACCTACTTCGACGGCCGCCGGCCCGCTTCCGGTCAGCCACGATGGCAACGTGTTCGAGCTGTTGGCCCTCGACGGGATGCCGGACGAGGGATGGTCGAGCCGCTTCGCCCCCTGCGCCGAGCCGCCAGTGGAACGAGAAATCCGCCGTTCGGTACTGGTCAGCTGACGTCGAGGGTGGTCAGGGGTTCCGTGGGTGGGGATGCTCGGTGAAGGCGGTGGCGTGGTCCGTGACCCACTGGCGGAACGTTCGCGGTGGTGTTCCGAGGATGTCGAATATCGTGGACGTGATGTATGCCGGGTGTCCCGTCGTGGCGTCCCACGCGGCGAGGAGCATGTCCACTGCCGCGCGCGCGGCTTCCGGAGTCTCGCGCCGGAAGTCGTCGGGCGACAGTTCCTCGAACGCGATCGGGCGCCCCAGCGTGTCACCGATGATGCTTACCTGTTGAGCTTGACTGAGTGATTCGGGGCCGGTCAGGACGTAGTCACCGCCAGCGTGCCCGTCCTCGTACAGGGTGCGCGCGACGACCTCGGCCACATCTCGGTCGTCAACGGGGGCTGTCTCGGCCGCGCCGTACGGCCACCGGACCACGCCGTTGCCACGGATGGCGGCGGCCCACCAGAGGAGGGCGTTCGACGCGAACATCCCTGGTCGGATGATCGTCGAGTCGAGCCCGGCGGCCGAGATGAGCCGCTCGATCTCCGCGTGCAACGCCGCCATCGGGTTCGGTTGCTGGAAGAACGGGTGCGGGGTCTGGTGTGGTGCGGACAGGTAGACGACCCGCTGCGCCTGGGCGGCCAGCCGGTCCACGACCGCCGCCGCGGTCTGCGCCGGAGCGGTCCAGACCAGGAAGACCGTGCTGACGGCGTGCAGTGCGTCGTCGAGCGATTCGGGCACGGTGAGATCGCCGGTGACGATCTCGACGTTGGCGGGCAGTGTCGCCGCCGTCTCGGAGCGGCGCACGAGGGCACGGACCGGCACACCCGCATCGGTCAGCAGATCGACGACGCTGCGCCCGATGCGGCCGGTCGCCCCAGTGACAAGTACCGGAGGTCCTCCTAGTGGTGTCGCGGCGACCTCGCCCTGGTTGACGGAGTGCTTCGGGGTGTCTACCTGTTCCATGGCTTCCATGAAACCGTTACCGAGTTAAAAAAGCAACTCGGTAACGAATGTTAGTCTGACACGGTGATGGAGCCTGTCGGGCTACGCGCCCGCAAGAAGCTGCGTACGCGGGACGCGATCGCCGACGCGGCGATCTCGCTGTTCCTGGCGCGCGGGTTCGAGCAGGTATCGGTCTCCGACATCGCCGTCGCGGCCGAGGTGTCGAAACCGACCCTCTTCCGCTACTTCGCCACCAAGGAAGACCTGGTCCTGCACCGTTTCGCGGACCACAACGGCGAGGCCGCACGTGTGGTGCGCGACCGTCGGCCCGACATCGCGCCGATGACAGCCCTGCACCGGCATTTCCGAGCCGGTCTCGATCGCTTCGAGCCGGTCACCGGCCTCAATGATCATCCCGAGGTGGTGGCGTTTCATCGGCTGGTGTTCACCACCCCGAGCCTGGCGGGACGGCTCACGCAGTACCTGCTCGACGATGAGGAGGCGCTGGCTGCGGCCCTCGGCCCGGGCATCGACGCCCTACTGCAGGCCGCCCAGGTGATCGCGGTTCACCGCGTCCTGGCCCGGACCAACTGGCAGAGGATCGCCGATGGGCGAACCGCACACGACGTGCAACCCGAGGCGATCGCCGACGCAGACCGAGCCTTCGCCCAACTGCGCCATGGAACGGGCGTCTCCTAGCCCGCCGCGCAGCGGCACACAGAACAGCCCCGCAATGCGTCCAGGCGGCTGGCCGACCGGCGATCCGGTCGCCTCGCCGCATTTCCCGACACGGCTGAGGAGGCGCCGTACGCTCACCCGTCGATGGTGACCGCCGCGATGGCGAAGTGCGGCCGATGGGCGCCACCGTCGGGGCGCTCCAAACGCTCGACCTCGGTGAAGCCGGCGCGCGCCAGCCGCGCGGCGATCTCGTCGACCGGCCAACGGTAGGCGGTCATGACCTTGTGGTCGAAGGCGTCGACCTCGTCGCCGGAGAAGAGGCCCAGCACCAACCTCCCGGACGGGGCCAGGGCACGCCGGAACGTGGTCAGCACGCCGTCGAGGCGCTCCGGCGGCAGGTGGATCAGTGAGTACCAGGCCAGGATGCCGGCGACGGAGTGGTCGGCCACGTCGAGGTCGCCCAACGACCCGAGGCGGTAGTTGCCGCTCGGATACGTCGCACGGGCGTGGGCGACGAACTCGGGGACCACGTCGATGCCCGTGGCGTCGACGCCCGACGACCGCAGGTAGTCGGTGAGGTGGCCGGGGCCGCAACCCAGGTCGAGCACCTTCCCGGGTCGACCCGCCAGGTGCCGGCCGATGAGGGCGAGGTCGTCGGGGTCGACCTGCTCACGCGTGCCGAACAGTTCGATGTAGAGATCCGCGACCGAGGCGTACGCCTGCCGTACCCGTTCCATGCTCACCGCGCGACTATAGAGACCACCGGGATCAGGGTTGCTCGGTGGAAGACCTGAGGCGGAAACCGGGGCCGTACCGGGGCTGCGCCCGGAGGCTGGACGGGTGTGGACGGCCAGATGATGGTGATCATGAGACGCGCCGCATTCTTCGTGATCACCGGTCCGGCCTGCATCGTGGGCTACGGGCTCGTCCGCCTGTGGGGTAGGTCCGACGGGACGTATGGTCCCGGGTTCGACTGGCAGGCCGCGCACCTGGTCGGCCTCGCCGGCATGGTGTTGTTCGTGCCGGTGGTGCTGGCGCTGGCCGGCCTGCTACGCCCCGGTCCGTGGCGTACGTCGGTCGTGGCCGTCACGCTGGTCGGGCTCGCCGCCACGATGGTGCAGTTCGGCGCCGACATCGTCGAGGGTCTGCTGGCCGCCGACCGGGCGGAGATGTCGGCGCTCGGCGCGGACTTCAAGGACGTGCCCGGCGTCGAGGTGCTGTTCTACGACGTCGTACCGCAGTTGTTCTTCCTCGGTCTGCTCGTCCTCGCGGGCATGCTCGCGGCGCACCGGCGGCTGCCCTGGTGGAGCGTGGCCCTGCTGCTCGTCGGCATCGTCCTACCGGCCGTCACGCTCGACCTGCTGCCGCTCGGCGGCCTGTGTATGGCGGTGGCGCTCGCGCCGACGCTGCCGGCGCTGCGCCGGGACGCCGCGCGGGACCGCGCGGAAACCGTAATCTGATCTTTCTTGCCGCAGTCGCCCTGAGCTGCCGAGATAACGCTCTCTCGGATAGTGCGGAAGTCCTTGACGAGGTGGTAATCGACCCGTAACGATGCATGCACACCCCCACCGGCGTGATCGGCGCACGTCGTCCCGCGAAAGGACCAATCCGTGCGCAGATCCCCGAGAGCATGGCTCGGCGCTGTGTTGAGCGCGATCCTCGTCTTGGGCGGCGTCGTCGCCACGCCACCCGCGGCCAGCGCCGCTCCGTTCACCGTCCTGGTCTTCAGCAAGACCGCCGGATTCCGGCACGGCTCGATCACCCCCGGCATCACGGCGATCCAGCAACTCGGCGCGGCCAACGGCTTCACCGTCGAGGCCACCGAGGACGCCGGCCAGTTCACCGACGCCAACCTGGCCCGGTTCGCGGCGGTGATCTGGCTGTCCACCACCGGTGACGTGCTCAACGCCACCCAGCAGGCGGCCTTCGAGCGCTACATCACGGCCGGCGGCGGGTACGTGGGCGTGCACTCCGCCTCCGACACCGAGTACGACTGGCCCTGGTACGGCGGGCTCGTCGGCGCGTACTTCGCCTCGCACCCGGCCGAGCAGACCGCCACCGTGACGGTCGCCGACCAGGTGCACCCGTCCACCAAGGGGCTGCCGCAGCGGTGGAGCCGCTTCGACGAGCTGTACAACTACCGCGCCAACCCCCGGGGCACCGTGCACGTGCTGGCCACCCTCGACGAGAGCACCTACACCGGCGGCAGCATGGGGTACGACCACCCGATCTCCTGGTGCCAGAACTACTCCGGCGGCCGGGCCTGGTACACCGGCCTCGGCCACACCGACGCCTCGTACACCGACGCGGCCTTCCGGCAGCACCTGCTCGGCGGCATCCAGACCGCCGCCGGGGCGGTCACCGCCGACTGCGGCGCGACGGTCACCACGGGATTCCAGCAGGTGGCGCTGGCCAAGGGCGCGGCCGAGACCGGCGAGCCGATGAGCCTGACCGTCCTGCCCGACCGGGGTGTGCTGCACACCTCCCGCGATGGCGTGATCCGGCACACCGACGCCGCCGGCAACACCAAGGTCGCCGGCACCCTCGCCGTCTACAGCGGCGACGAGGAAGGGCTCCAGGGCATCAAGGCCGACCCCAACTTCGCCACCAACCGCTGGGTATACGCGTACTACGCGCCCCCGTTGAGCACCCCCGGGGGCGGGGCGCCGGCCACCGGCACGCCGGCCGACTTCGCCGTCTGGGACGGGGTCAACCGGTTGTCCCGCTTCACCGTGAACGCCGACAACACCATCAACCTGGCCAGCGAGACCCTGATTCTCAACGTGCCCACCAGCCGGGGCATGTGCTGCCACGTCGGCGGCGACATGGACTTCGACGCGGCCGGCAACCTCTACCTGTCCACCGGGGACGACACCAACCCGTTCGACTCGGCCGGCTTCACCCCGATCGACGAGCGGTCCGGCCGCAACCCGGCCTTCGACGCGCAGCGCACCTCGGCGAACAGCAACGACCTGCGCGGCAAGGTGCTGCGCATCAAGCCGAGCGCGGCGGGCGGCTACACCATCCCGGCCGGGAACATGTTCGCGCCCGGCACGGCCCGGACCCGCCCGGAGATCTACGCCATGGGCTTCCGCAACCCGTTCCGGATGAGCGTGGACAAGGCCACCGGCATCGTCTACCTCGGTGACTACGGACCCGACGCGGGCACCGCCGACCCGAACCGGGGTCCGGCGGGCAACGTCGAGTTCGCCCGGATCGACCGGCCCGGCTTCTACGGCTGGCCGTACTGCACCGCCCGCAACGACGCCTACAACGACTACACCTTCCCGTCCGGGCCGTCCGGGGCGAAGTTCAACTGCGCCGGCGGGCCCGTCAACAACTCGCCCAACAACACCGGCATCACCCAGCTCCCGCCGGCGATCCCGGCCTGGCTGCCGTACGGCGGTTCCGGCTCGCCGCCCGAGTTCACCGGCGGTGGCCTGTCGCCGATGGCTGGCCCGGTCTACCGGTACGACCCGAACAACACCTCGCCCGTGGCGTTCCCCCAGTACTACGACGGCACCTTCTTCGCGGGCGAGTTCGGCCGCCGCTGGATCAAGAACGTCAAGCTCGACTCCAGCGGTCAGCCACTGAAGATCCACCCGTTCCCGTGGACCGGCACCCAGGTCATGGACATGGAGTTCGGCCCGGACGGCGCGCTCTACGTGCTCGACTACGGCACCGGCTGGTTCAACGGCGACGCCAACTCGGCGCTCTACCGCATCGAGTACGCCCGCGGCGGCCGCGCGCCCGTACCGAAAGTCACCGCCACCCCCACCAGCGGCACCGCGCCGCTGACCGTGGCCTTCTCCTCGGCCGGCACCCTCGACCCGGACGGTGACCCGTTCACCTACGCCTGGGACTTCGACAACAACGGCACCACCGACTCGACCGCCGCGAACCCCAGCTTCACGTACACCACCAACGGCACCCGCAGCCCGACGCTGACCGTGCGGGACACCACCGGCAAGACCGCCACCGCGAGCGTGGTCGTCACCGTCGGCAACAGCGCCCCGGTGGTCACCGTGAACACCCCGTTGAACGGGCAGACCTTCACCTTCGGAGACGCGATCCCGTTCTCCGTCACGGTCACCGACGCCCAGGACGGCACCATCAACTGCGCCCGGGTGAAGGTGAACTACGTCCTCGGGCACGACTCGCACGGCCACCAGCTCGCCAGCGCGCAGGGTTGCACCGGGGTCATCCAGACCTCGGCCGACGGCGAGCACGACACCGCGGCGAACATCTTCGGCATCATCGACGCCGAGTACACCGACCTGGGCGGAGGCGGCCAGCCGGCGCTGACCACGCACACCCAGGCGGTGTTGCAACCCCGCATCCGCCAGGCCGAGCACTTCGGTGACTCGTCCGGCGTCCAGATCGTCGCCGGGGCGGCCGGGCACGGCGGTGCCGCCGTCGGCTACATCGACAACAACGACTGGATCTCGTTCCGTCCGTACAACCTGACCGGCATCCAGTCGTTCAGCGCCCGGGTCGGCGCGCCGGCCGGCGGCGGCGGGACGCTGGAGCTGCGCGTCGACTCACCCACCGGGCAGTTGGTCGGCTCGGCGACCGTCACCTCCACCGGCGGGTACGCCAACTTCGCCACGGTCACCGGCGGGGTCACCGCGCCGACCGGCACCCGCACCCTGTACCTGGTCTTCAAGGGTGCCGGGCCGTGGTTCGACATCGACGAGTTCACCCTCTCCACCAGCCCCGGCGGTCCCGGCCCGGACCCGGACCCGGATCCCGGCACGGGCACCAACCTGGCCAGGGGCAAGCCGGCGCGGGCCTCCAGCTTCGAGGGCGCCTTCGTCGCGGCCAACGCGTTCGACGGTGTGGCCGGCACCCGCTGGGGCAGCGCCTTCGGTGACCCACAGTGGATCGACGTGGACCTGGGCGCGACGTACGCCCTCAGCCGGGTCAAGCTGACCTGGGAGGCCGCGTACGGCAGCGCGTACCAGATCCAGACCTCGACCGACGGCGTCACCTTCACCACGATCCGCACGGTGACCGGCGGCGACGGCGGGGTGGACGACCTGACCGGGCTCACCGGCTCCGGCCGGTACGTCCGGCTCCTCGGCACCGGCCGCGGCACGGCGTGGGGCTACTCGCTCTACGAGTTCGAGGTGTACGGCGGCACCGGCACCCCGACCGGCGGCAACCTGCTGCTGAACAAGCCGACGACGACGTCCAGCAGCGAGGGGGCCGACGTGACCGGCGCGCAGGCCGTCGACGGCAACCTCGCCACCCGCTGGTCGAGCGCGTTCTCCGACCCGCAGTGGATCCGCGTCGACCTGGGCAGCCCGACCGCGATCGGACGGGTCAAGCTGGCCTGGGAGGCGGCCTACAGCAGCGCGTACCAGATCCAGACCTCCAACGACGGCACCACCTGGACCACCGTGAAGACGGTGACCGGCGCCGACGGTGGCGTGGACGAGCACAGCGGCCTCGGCGCGAACGGCCGCTACCTGCGCATCTACGGCACGGCCCGGGGGACCGGCTACGGCCATTCCCTCTGGGAGGTGGAGGCGTACACGAGCTGAACCACCACCACGACGTGGCCGGCACGGTTCTCCGTGCCGGCCACGCCGCTGGCTCCGTCAGTCGTCGGCGACGGCCACCGGTTCGGTGCCGATGCAGCGGACCTTCAACTCGTGCCGTCCGGCCGAACCCTCGAACGTGACCTCGACGTCGTCGTCCGGGCCCCGGTCCACCTCGTGCACCCGGTAACCCTGCGCGGGCGCCCACGACACCAGGCGTACCCCGTCGGGGCCGCACTCGGCCACGGCCGTGCCGCCGCCGGTGGCGAAACTCCGGCGGACCCCGGCGCTGGCGCTCGGTGCGGCGCTCGCCGTGGACGGCCCGCCCGGCGCGGCGCCCACGGTGCCACTCGGGCCCGGCTCCGGCGCGGCGAGCGCCCGCTCGATCTCCGCCTCGCTGCGCACCCCGCCCGGTGTGCCGGTGATGCTCTCACCCACCAGCCGGATCGCGCCCAACCCGATCAGGGTCGCCACGGCGACGGTGGCCACCCACCCGGCGGCGACGAGGACCGAACGACGGCTCATGCCACCGACTATCCCCGATCCACGGTTGTCGCCGGCACATCCGGAGGCTAAGGCACGGTTAACGTGGGCCCCGCCGGCAGTGACAGCGGCTAGCCTGCCTGCTGTGGCCCGCCTGCTGCTCATCGAGGACGACCTGACGATCCGTACCCCGCTGATCCGTGCCCTGCGGGAACGCGGCCACGCGGTCGCCGCGGCCTCGACCGCGATGGCGGGCCTGCGCGACGCCCTCGACGACCGGCCCGACCTGGTGGTGCTCGACCTGGGCCTGCCCGACCTGGACGGACGTGAGCTGCTGCGGATGCTGCGCGCGGTCAGCTCGGTGCCGGTCATCGTGGCCACGGCGCGTGACGACGAGACCGAGATCGTCCGGGTCCTCGACGCGGGCGCCGACGACTACGTGGTCAAGCCGTTCACCGCCGCGCAGCTCGACGCCCGCGCCCGCGCGGTGCTGCGGCGGGGCCCCGCCGGTGTCGACGCGCCGGACCCGGCCCTCGTCGTCGGCGGTCTGCGGGTCGATCCCCGGTCCCGGCAGGTCACCCTGGACGACACGCCGGTGGAGCTGACGCCGCGCGAGTTCGACCTGCTGCACCACCTGGCCGGGCGACCCGGTCAGGTGGTCACCAAACGCGAGCTGCTCACCGAGGTCTGGCAGATCCCGTACGGCGGGGCCGACAAGACCGTCGACGTGCACCTGTCCTGGTTGCGCCGCAAGCTGGGGGAGACCGCCCAGCAACCCCGCTACCTGCACACCGTGCGCGGCGTCGGCGTACGTCTCGAAGCGCCCTCGGCCCGCCCGTGAGGGCGCGTCTGGCGCTGCTGGTAGCCGCGGTCAGCGTCCTCACGCTCGTCGCGTTCCTGGTGCCGCTGGCGTTGCTGGTGCGCACCGTCGCGCAGGACCGGGCGACCGTACGGGCCACCGCCGACGCGCAGAGCCTCGTGCCGGTGGTCGGTACCGCCGACGCGCCCACCATCCGGCTCACCGTCGAGCAGTTGGCGGCGGAGTCCGGCCGTCCGGTGAGTGTGTTTCTGCCCGACGGCACGGTGCTCGGCGCCCAGGCGCCCCGTACGCCCGCGGTGGCCCTGGCCGCACGAGGGCAGAGCCTCACCGGCGAGTCGGCGGCCGGACGGGAGGTGGTCATCGCCGTGCAGGGCCGGGCGGACGGCACGGGCGTCATCCGGATCGTGGTGCCCCGCCAGGAGTTGACCGCCGGGGTGACCCGGGCCTGGCTGGTGCTGGCGCTGCTCGGTGTGGTGCTGGTGCTGATCGGGTTGGCGGTCGCCGACCGGCTGGCGCGCACGCTGGTCCGGCCGATCAGCGACCTGTCCGCCGTGTCGCACCGCCTGGCGAACGCCGAGCTGGACGCCCGGGTCGTACCCGCCGGCCCGGCCGAGCTGCGGGAGGTCGCCGGGGCGCTCAACCACCTGGCCAGCCGGATCCAGGTCCTCCTGCTCCAGGAGCGCGAGCAGGTCGCGGACCTGTCCCACCGGCTGCGGACACCCCTGACGGCGCTGCGGTTGGAGGCGGAGTCACTGCGCGACCCGGACGACGCGGTCCGGATCGCGGCCGCCGCCGACGGGCTCGAACGGGCGGTCACCGGGCTGATCGAGCAGGCCCGCTGGCGTCGCGCTCCGGTGCCGGGCGCGGTCGCCTCCGATGCCGCGGCGATCGTCGCCGACCGGGTCGCGTTCTGGTCGGTGCTCGCCGAGGACACCGGCCGGGCCGTCCACCTCGACCTGGCCCCCGGCCCGCTGACCGTCGGGGTGGCCGCCGACGACCTGACGGCCGCCGTGGACGCCCTGCTCGGCAATGTCTTCGCGCACACCCCCGACGGCACGCCGTTCACGGTCCGCCTCGTGTCCGACGCCGGCGAGGTGCTGCTCACCGTCGCCGACGAGGGCCCCGGAATGCCGCCGGGCGCCGTGAAGCGAGGGGCCAGCGCGGCCGGCTCGACCGGGCTCGGCCTGGACATCGCCCGGCGGGCCGCCCAGGCCGGCGGCGGCCGGCTGGAGTTGCACTCCGGCCCGCATGGTGGGGCGCAGGTGCTGCTGCGGCTCGGCCCGCCACCGCGGCGCCAGGCATAGCCGCTGCGCTGCCGGGTAGCTGCCACCCATGGCGCGGTATACGAAACCCGAGCTCAGAGAGCAGATCAAGGAAGAGATCAAGGCGTCCGACAAGGGCGGAAAGCCCGGTCAGTGGTCGGCGCGCAAGTCACAGCTGGTGACGCAGGAGTACAAGCGGCGCGGCGGTGCGTTCCTGGGCGAAAAGGACGATCGGCAGAAGGCGTTGCAGCGCTGGGGCAACGAGAAGTGGCAGACGAAGGAGGGCGACGCCCGGGCCCGCAAGGACGGCACGACGAGCCGTTACCTGCCCAAGAAGGCCTGGGACGAGATGTCCGAGAGCCAGAAACGCGCGACCGACACCAAGAAGCGGGAGGCGTCCCGGACCGGCCGGCAGTACGTCGCCAACACCGGCCCGGCCAAGAAGGCACGACGCGACGCCACCACCTCCGGCCGGATGTCGGAGATGTCGGTGGCCGAGGCCAGCAAACTCGTCCGTGGCCTCGACACGCGACAGCTCCGGACCGCCCTGCGCAACGAGCACGCCGGCAAGGACCGCAAGACCCTCGTCCAGCGGCTGGAGGCGGAACTCAACCGGCGTGGCTAGCCGCCAGCAGGCCCGGAGATCGCCCTGCGGTCCCGAAGCCGGTCGCGGTGACCCGCTCGTCATCCCGGCGACGCAGGATCCGCACCTCGGTGGTGGCCCCGGTGCCGGTCAACGGCAGCACCGCCACCGGAGGAGGCGTCACGGCGGTGATGCTCGCCGGTGCGATCGTCACCCCGAGGCCGGCCGCGACCAGGTGCACCACCGTGGTCCAATTGCCGGCGTCCTGGACGATGCTCGGCGTGTAGCCGGCTTCCAGGCACGGCCGGAGATTGCGCTGGTAGGCCCGCTCGCCGGCCATTCGCGGGATGAAGACGAACGGGTCGTCCCGCAGCACCGCCGCGTTGATCGCGCGGCTTCGGGCGTGCGGGTGGTCGGCCGGCAGGACGGCGACGAAGGACTCGGTGGCGAAGGTGACGCCGACCAGGTCGTCGTGGTCGTCCGCGTCCCGAACCACGCCGAGATCGACCTCGCCGCTCAACAGCCGGTCGACGATCTGCGCCGTGTACGCCTCGTGCAGGCGTAGGTGGACGGCCGGATGGCGCTCACGGAAACGACGGATCGGCCCGGCCAGCCCGAGCTGGATGGCCGAACTGACGAAGCCGATGTCGAAGCGTCCCTGCTCCCCGCGCCCGATGCGGCTCGCCTCGTGCACGTCGTCGGACACGGCGGCCAGCACCCGCCGGCACCGGACGAGATACGCCTCACCGGCGGGCGTCAGCGCCACCGACCGGGAGGTGCGGACGAACAGCGGCGTACCGATCATCGCCTCGAGCTGTCGGATCTGCTGCGACAGCGGCGGCTGGGCCATCCGCAGTCGCACCGCGGCCCGACCGAAGTGCAGCTCCTCGGCGACCGCGACGAAGTACCGCAGGTGGCGCAACTCGGGATCCATACGTCGAGGATACGAATCAGTCCAAACAAGATATTGGACGTTCGAATGAGGGCGGCCGGAGAATCGGGGTCATGAATCCGAGCACGCTGACCGTCACGTCCATGACGACCCCCGAGGAGGCCGATGCCTTCCGGACGCTGAACGAAGAGTGGATCTCCCACCGCTTCACCATCGAGGAGTCGGACCGTAAGACGCTCGGTGACCCGTTCGCTGCCATCGTCGCGCCGGGCGGCGACGTGCTCGTCCTGCGCGACGGCGGGGAGATCGTCGGTTGTGTCGCCCTGGTACGCAGCTCGGCGGACGTCTTCGAGTTGTCGAAGATGGCGGTGACCCCGGCGCTGCGCGGCAGGGGCCTGGGCCGGCAACTCATCGAGGCGGCGATCGGGCGCGCCCGCGAGCTCGGCGCGGCCACCCTGTTCCTCGGCAGCAGCACCAAGCTCCCGAACGCCGTACACCTCTACGAAACGGCCGGCTTCCAGCACGTCGACGCGGAACAGATCCCGTTGGCGCCGTACGACCGTGCCGACGTCTTCATGCGGATGGCGCTCTGACCGCCGGCTTAACCCGGCCTTAGCGTTGGGACAGCGCGCTGCTATCCCGGTTCCGCCGATCCTCGTAGTCGACAACCGAGGAAAGGTGGACACCACGATGAAGCGGACCAATCTGCTCCTGGCGTCGGCCGGCGGGGTGGCGGTGCTGGCGGTGGCCGGGGCCGCGTTCGGCGTCACCGCCGCGAAGGACTCGCGCACCGACACGACGCTCGCCGCCGCGACCGTCGCGCCGACGGCCGAGAGCACGACCGCCGCGCCGGCGACCGGCGGTCCGTCGTCGACCGGCACACCGTCGGGTACGCCGACGAGCGGTGCCCCGTCGTCCAGTGGAGCCCCGTCTGCGGGCGGGGCGCCGGCCGGCGCCGCCGTCGACGAGAAGCGGGCCGGGGAGATCGCGCTCGCCAAGGCTGGCGGCGGTCAGATCGTCGAGATCGAGGCCGAGCAGGAGCACGGCCGTGCGGTCTGGAGCGTCGAGGTCGTCGTCGGCGACACCGAGCACGAGGTGGACGTTGACCGTGCGGACGGTTCGGTGGTCAAGGCCGAGCAGGAGCCGGTCGATGTCGATGACGACGCCGATGACAAGAACGACGACGCGGACGACGACGGCGACGACAGCGGCGACGGCGACGACGACTGATCGTCGAATCTCGCCGCCCGCCCCGGGGTCGACCCGAGGCGGGCGGCGACGTCGTGGAGCAGTTGCCCCGGCGCGGTGGTCTAGATCGGCACGCGTTGTTCCTGGACCGTCGGTTGCTCCTGGGCCGTCGGTTGCTCCTGGGCGAACTGGGTGCGGTACAGCTCGTGGTAGCGACCGCCCGCCGCGAGCAGGTCGCCGTGTCGTCCGCGTTCGACGATCCGGCCGGCCTCCACGACGAGGATCTGGTCGGCCGCCCGGATGGTGGACAGTCGGTGCGCGATGACAACGCTCGTGCGACCGGTCAGGGCCTCGGCGAGGGCGTCCTGGACCGCGGCCTCCGACGTGGAGTCGAGGTGCGCGGTGGCCTCGTCGAGGATGACCACGCGCGGCCGGGCCAGCAACAGTCGCGCGATGGTCAACCGTTGCCGCTCGCCGCCGGACAGGCGGTATCCGCGTTCGCCGACGATGGTGTCGAGACCGTCGGGAAGCGTACGGATCAGGTCGTCGAGTCGGGCCCGCCGCAGCACGTCCCACATCTCGTCCTCGCTGGCGTCGGGCCGGGCGAACGCCAGGTTGGCGCGGATGCTCTCGTGGAAGAGGTGCCCGTCCTGGGTGACCACGCCCAGCGCCGTCCGGATCGACTCGGCGGACAGGTCGCGTACGTCGACGTCGCCGAGCTTCACGGTCCCGTCATCGACGTCGTACAGGCGGGGCACCAACTGCGCGATCGTCGACTTACCCGCCCCGGAGGAGCCCACCAGCGCGACCATCTGACCCGCCTCGGCGCGGAACGACACCTCGTGCAGCACGTCCTCGCCGCCGCGCGTGTCGAGCTTCACCACGTCCTCGAGGGAGGCGAGGGACACCCGGTCCGCGGACGGATAGCCGAACCGTACCCCGTCGAACTCGACCGCGACCGGTCCGTCGGGGAGGGGGCGGGCGTCGGGCTTGTCGAGGATCAGCGGCCTGAGGTCGAGGACCTCGAAGACCCGCTCGAAGCTCACCAGCGCGCTCATCACCTCGACCCGGGCGCTGGCCAGCGACGTCAGCGGCGCGTAGAGGCGTGACAGCAGCAGCGCGAGGGCGACCACGGTCCCGGCGTCGAGGCTGCCGCGCAGGGCGTACAGGCCGCCCAGCCCGTAGACCAGGGCCAGCGCCAGCGAGCCGACCACGGTGAGCGCGGTGATGAAGACCCACTGCAGCATCGCCGTACGGACGCCGATGTCCCGTACCCGCCGTGCCCGGGCGGCGAACTCGGCGGACTCCTCGGCCGGTCGCCCGTACAGCTTGACCAGGGTGGCGCCGGGCGCGGAGAACCGTTCCGTCATGCGGGTGCTCATGGCCGCGTTGTGCTCGGCGGCCTCACGCTGCAAGCGGGCGAGCCGTGAGCCCATGCGGCGGGCCGGTAGCACGAAGATCGGCAGCAGGACGAGCGCCAACAGCGTGATCTGCCACGAGAAGCTGAGCATCACGGCCAACGTCAGCATCAGCGTGACCGCGTTGCCGACCACACTGGACAGAGTGTCGCTGAACGCGCGCTGCGCGCCGATCACGTCGTTGTTCAGGCGGCTGACCAGCGCACCTGTGCGGGTCCGCGTGAAGAACGCCACCGGCATCTGTTGGACGTGGTCGAAGACAGCCGTCCGCAGTTGAACGATCAGCCCCTCACCGATGCTGGCGGAGAGGAATCGGGTCACCAGCCCGAGGCCGGCCTCGGCGAGGGCGATCACCGCGATCAGTACGGCCAACCGGACCACGACGCCGCCGTCGGCGCCGTCGACGATCGCCTCGACCACCCGACCGGCGAGAATCGGCGACGCCACCGTGAGGACTGCCGTCACCACACTCAACAGCAGGAATCTGACGATCAGTGCGCGGTGCGGCCGGGCGAACCGCGCGATCCGCTTCAGGGTGGCGCGGGACAGCGGTCGCTCGTCCCGCGCGTTCATCGCGTGGCGCAGAGACGTCCACGCGGTAACTTCCATGCTCATGCGTACCTCCGATACCGGAGGCTAGGACCTCATCCAAGCTTCAGGTCAAGCCGCGCGATAAGGTTCCCGCGTGCCATTGACCAATCCATGGCTGGCCGGGCCCACGCCGGTTGGGCGGCTCGATCGTGAACGGCTCGACGAGCGCATTCTCAACCTGCTGTCGTCGCAGAACATGTGCGTACTCGCGACCACGGGTCCGGACGGCCCGCTGGCCACCCCGGTGCGGTACTACCCGCTCGGCTTCACGGTGCTGTTCACGGCCTCGCCGCGCTCGCCCAAGATGCGCAACATCGCCGCCGATCCGCGAGTGTCCGTCGGGATCTTCGCGCCGCTGGTCGGGCTGGCCAGCAGCCGTGGGGCGCAGGTGTTCGGTACCGCCCGGGTGCTCGATCCGGCGCATCCGGACCGTACGCACTACTGGGAGGCGTTCCGATGGGAGAACGAGCACGCCGAGCGGGGACGCTCGGTGTCCGAGCCGCCCGAAGACACCCTTGTGGTCGTTGAGCCCGAGCGGATTGTCTATACCGAGCACTGGCTGCGACGTGAAGGGTTCGCACCCCGCCAGGTCTGGCGCCGCACGCCACCCGCGCGGCAGTGCACCTAGGCCCTGACAAATGGCCCAGCGCACTAGGGCCTGTTTCATAAGAGCTGGCCGGCCTGCGGCGGGCCCGGACGACGACCGGCGGCGTTGCGGTGGCGTCCGGATACAACACCGGTATCCGGACGAAACCGCGCCTTGCCGGATCGCCGCCCGGACTCCGCCGCAGGCCGACCGCCCGGAT
>NZ_JBFAMS010000007.1:0-361650 GCF_040656575.1 Micromonospora sp. NPDC049801
GCCGCGCGCGCGCCGCGGTCTTCCTTCGTCCCCCCCCCTCCACCCCGGGGGGGGCGGGGGGGGGGGCGCCCCCCCGGGGGGGGGGGGGGGCGGGGGCCCCCCCCCCCCCCCCCCGCCACTCGCGTCACGGACGGGGTAGGCGCATCGCCATGGTGGGAGCCTCGGCCATTACCGAGGTGGGGGTGAACGGGGCGCCGGTGGGCAACTCCTCGGCGCGGCCGATCTGCACGCCGGGGTACAGCTCGATCATGTCGTTCTCGCCGAGGACCCGGGACTGCTGCGGGGCCAGCGGAATCCGGTCCGACTCGGCCATCGAGCCGGCCGGTCGGATGCCCGAGCCGTTGGTGCTGATGTCGGTCACGATGACCTCGCCGACCCGCAGCTCGAAGTGGACGTGACCACGGCTGATCCACCGCCGGGCCTCGTCGTTGAGCCACTGCCCGAGCATGATCCCGCCCTCCTGCTCGGGTGCCCGGCCGGCCACCACCGGCTGCTCCTCACTGAGCACGAACCGCCGCCGGACCAGGCCGCCGACGCGCACCGCGAGCACCTCCGTACGCGGACGCGGGCCCACGTCACCGAGCCGCGCGCCGTGTCGGGGGCAGGTCGGTACGCCGTTGCGCAGCGAGGGCGGCGGCTGCGCGGCCGGACTACGGTCGGCGCCGCCGGCGAGGTCGGCGAACGCGCCACCCCCACCACCGCCGCCGAACAGCGCGCACCCCGACTCCGGGCACCGCCACTGGCGGGCCAGCAGCTTCGCACCGGTGGGCGAGCGCTTGCCGGCGACCGGGGCGTGCCCGCCGCCGACGTGCGCGATGAACACCGGACCACCCGCGCCCGGCACCGGGGCGACCACCCGACCGGGCTGCTCGACCAGCCACGGGAACCGCCCACGCAGCCCGTCGAAACGGACCCGGGTGAGCACCGGCACGCCCAGCAGGTCGGCCACCTCCAGCATCCGGTCACCGGGATTGTCGAGCACCTCGACCAGCCCGTCGTCCGCCCAGCGGCGGACCACCATCCGCTCGTTGGAGGTCAGGTCGGCGTCGGAGAGCAGCGCGCGATGCACCACCGCGTACACCTGGACGCTGTCCTCCTCCAACTCGCGGGAGAGCGCGTCGATGACCATGCCGAGGCGCAGCAGACTCGCCGGCCGACCGCCGTCGATGTCCTGGTAGCGAATGATCTCGGCCAGGTCGAGCACCGCCCGGACCAGCGACGGGTCGGTGCAGACCCGCCCCTCGATGGCGTCCAGCACCTTGCTGATCTCAAATCTCATGCCGCGCTCCGGACGATGTCGTCAATCCGCCTGGCCAGCTCGATGTCCCGGTGGGTGACCCCGCCGGCCGAGTGCGTGACACAGCGGAAGGTCAGGGTCCGCCATCGGATATCGATGTCGGGATGGTGGTCGATCTCCTCGGCCACCGCCGCCACCCGGTCCACCACCGCGATGGCGTCCGGGAAACTGCCGAGCTGGGCGGTACGGCCGATACCGGTCGGGTCGCCCGACCAGTCGGACAACCCGCCCAGCTCTCTCCGCACCGCGTCCGCGGTGAGCAGGTCTGCCATGACCAGACCCTACCGGTGGCGCACCCGCCGCGTCCGACGCGCCACCGGTGGACGGCACAGCGGGACGCGTCAGCCGCGCAACGGCCGGCCCACCTCGTGCAGGTGAGCGAGCGCCTGCCGGTACGACTCGACCAGACCCGTTTCCGCGTACGAGATGCCCTGCTCGGCGCAGTAGGCGCGCACGATCGGCTGCGCCCGACGCAGGTTGGCCCGGGGCATGTTCGGGAACAGGTGGTGCTCGATCTGGTAGTTGAGCCCGCCCAGCGCGGTGTCGACCAGCCGGCTGCCCCGCACGTTGCGCGAGGTCAGCACCTGCTTGCGGAGGAAGTCCAACTCGTCCGCGGCGGTCGGCATCGGCATGCCCTTGTGGTTCGGCGCGAACGCGCAGCCCATGTAGAGGCCCCACAGCGCCTGGTGCACGGCGGCGAAGAGCAGCGCCTTGCCCGGCGACATGACCGCCAGCAGCAGCGCCACGTAGCCGACGGTGTGTGCCACGAGCAGCGCCGCCTCGGCCGCGCGGTGCCGCATCGGGGTGGCGTACCGGCCGTCCGGCCCCCGGCCGACGATCGCCCGGATGCTCGCCGCGTGCAGGTTCAGACCCTCCAACAGCAGCATCGGAAAGAACAGGTACGCCTGCCGCCGCGCCAGCCACCGACCGAACCCTCGCGTACCCAGTGCCTGCTCGTACGTCCACACCAGGGCGCCCGCCCCGACGTCCGGGTCCTCGTCCTCGTGGTTCGGGTTGGCGTGGTGCCGGTTGTGCTTGTCGACCCACCAGCCGTAGCTGAGCCCGACCGCCGCGTTGCCGGCGACCAACCCGACCAGCTCGCTGGGAAGGCGACGACGGAACATCTGGCGGTGTCCCGCGTCGTGGCCCAGGAACGCGACCTGGGTGGTGGCGACCGCCAGCACGACGGCCAGCGCCACCTGCCACCAGGAGTCGCCGACGAGGACCACGGCGACCCAGCCGGCCACGAACGCGCCGAGGGTGAGCACGATCCGGGCGACGTACGAGGCGGGCCGCCGCTCCAGCAGACCGGCCTGACTGACCCGTCGGGACAACTGTGCGTAGTCACTACCCCGCCGTCGTGCGGGCCGTTCCGCCACCGCTCCGAGCGCCATCGCTGCTCCCCGCTTCATGTGGATCGGACCGGACGGTCCGGGCTCACCGTCAACCCTGCCCAAAAAAGTTGCGCTGAGTAACCCTGGGAACCCCCGTACGGGGGGTAGGGCGAGCCCTACCCCCCGACCTCGACTCAGCCCAGCCGGGCCACCACGGCGCGCAGTCGGGCCAGGTCACGCCGCCGCCGCTCGTAGCTCGCGGCCAACCCGATCAACGCCAACCCGCCGACGCCCAGGTAGATCCACCGGGGTAGCAGGTCCCAGCCACGGGCCAGCTCGTGCAGCGCCAGGGCCGCCAACACCGCGCCCCCGACCAGCACCGGCGCCTGCCAGCGACGGCGGGCCCCGGCCAACACGATGCCCAGTGCCGCCGCTCCGAGCAGCAGCCGCCGCCACGGCTGCGGGTCCGGCCCGGCCAGCACCGACACCAGGCTCGGCACCAGCGCCGCGACGAGCCCCGGACCGAGCGCCGGCCAACTGGTCAGCCCCGGCCGGCTCCGCATCGCCAGCAGCCCCGCCCCGACGGCGAGCGCCGCCGCCGGCAGGGTGTACGCCTCCAGCACGGTCACCCCGCCCGCCGCCAGCAGCACCCACGCCCCGAGCAGCTCACTGCCGGCGGCGACGGCCGCGAACCGCCACCGTCGACCGGCCGGCTCGCCCCGCCGCAGCAGCCGCAGCGCCACGGCCACCCCCCACAGCACGCAGACGGTCGCGAGATGCCGGGCCGACTCGACGGCGAGCACCGCCGCCACCAGCGCCACCGCCTGCGCGGCGGCATCCAGCACCCGGCCGACGACCAGCCGCCGGCCGCTCGCGGCGGCAACGGCGAGGACCAGCACGGCCACCCCCAGCAGCGGGTACGCCGCCGCCCGCACCGGCAGCCCGCCGGTGAGCGTCGCCGACACCGCCAACGCGCACGCTGCCCCCACCGCCGCGACGCTGCCGGCGACGCGTACCCCGGCCAGCCGCGCCCCGACGCCGATGACCACGGCGGCCACGACGAGCGTGCCCTCGGCCACGAGCGTGCCGGACCGGGTGGCCAGGAACCCCGTCACTCCGGACACGGCCAGCACCGCCCCCGTCGGTGCGACGAGCGACGCGAGCGCCCACCGGGGCGTCAGCAGCGCGGCGAGCAGCAGCGCGGACACCCCGGCGAGCAGGGTGGCCGCCGGCAGCACCGGCCAGGGCGCGCCCACCGCGACGAGCAGCACCGGCAGCGCGGCACCGGCGAACGGCACGGCCGCCAGCACGGGTGGGCGTACCCGCCAACCGGCCAGCACCGCCGCCACCGCCAGCGTGCCGAGCGCCAGCCCCGCGGGGAGCAGCCCACGGTCGGCGACGACGGTCGGCGCGCCGGACCAGACCGGCCCGGGGATGCCGTACGGCGTGAACAGCGCCCCCCACACCGCCGGCAACGCGGCCAGCGCCGCGACCCCCGCCAGCACCGCACCCGCCGCCACCAGCACACCCGACACGCCGACCATCGACGGCCCCTCGACCGCCGGCTGTTCCCCCGGCCCGGCCGGCTCGTCACCGGTCGCCGACAGGCCGCCCCAACGGGCGACGAGCACGACGCCGAGCGCCGCCAGCGCGGCGTACAACGTCACCGGCTCGTCCCCCGCCGCCAGCAGCGGCGCGACCCCGGCCGCCAGCGCGGCGACCACCGAGCCCGGCACCGCGTACCCGATGAGGTTGGTCCGGCGGCGACGCACCGCGAGCACCGCGACCAGCGAGAGCCCGGCGGCGGCCAGGGCCGCGCGGGCCTGCCACCACGGCGGCGAGCCGGCCGCGAACACCGCCGTCGCGGCGACGCCGGGCAGCGCGAGCTGCGCGACCAGCACACCCACACCCGCCACCCGGCGGTACGCCCCGACCCCCCGCCGCGACGCCACCGCCACCCCGAGCACCCCGGCGGTGCCCAACGCCACCGCCACGCCGACCGGATCGGCAAGCGCCACCAGCAGCGCGTGCCCGAGCAGGACCGCGCCGCCGGACGCCCAGCCGAGCAGAATCGCCGGTCGGGTCGCCGGACGGGCGAGCACGGCGAGCAGCAGCATGGACGCACCCACCAGGTCCACGGCCACCACCGTCGCCCACGACGCCGTCCAGCCGGCCGGAACGGCGAGCAGCACCGCCACCGCGCCGGCCGAGGCGAGCACCGCCCACAGGCGTCGAGGCAGCAGCGACACGGTCGCGGCCAGCGCCAGTGCCACGGCGGGCGCCAGCTGCCACCCCCAACTCAGGTCCGGCCCCCCACCGGCCCCGTGCCACGGTGGCAGCGACCGGGCGGCGGCGGCCACCGCCAACGCGCCGGTGATCAGCACCGTGATCTGCGCCGTGCCGGCGGCGACCAGCAGCGCGCCGGCACGCGGCCCGGCACGCCAACCGGTGGGCAGCAACCGCACCACCCCCGCCAGGACGAGCGCCACCGCCGACGCCGCGAGCAGCAGCAGCGACGGACGCAGCTCGCCCACCGGGCGCAGCAGCGCGGCGGCGAGCACCGGAACCAGCAGCCCCGCGGTCACCGCCCGCAGCGCCGCGCCGCCGACCAGCCACGCCGCGCCGACCCCCGTCACCGCGACCAGCAGCAACGGCGCCCCGGCCAGCAGCGGCGTACCGGCCGCCCGCCCCAGCAGCAACGGCACCAGCGCACCTGCGGCGGCGGCGACCAGCGCGCCGACGTGACCCACCCCGGCGAGCACCCGACCGGCGAGCCGGCCGCCCGCCACCCCGTCGCGCAGCGCGACCAGCACCCCCAGGTCGAGCAGGGCCACCCCGAGCAACACCAGCGCCCAGCCGTCCGCGCCGACCTCGGCCTCCACCGCGAGCAGCGGCAGCACCGGCTGGGCCGCCACCAGCGCGGTGAACCAGGGCCCGGCCAACCCGCTGAGCCGCCCGTACGCGACGGCGACCACCGCGCTGACCCCCCCGACCAGCGCGGCGTACCGGGTGCCCGGCCAAGCGGACACCCCGGCCAGGTCCACCGACCAGGCGGCGTACCCGTCGAGCAACACCAGCAGCAGGCCCACCGCGGCGAACGTCTCCGCCGTCCCCCGTAGACCCCGCCGGACCACCAGCAGCGGGACGGCCAGGACCAGGGCCGTGACCGCCGCCAGGATCAACGCCCGGCCACCGACCCCCACAGCCGCCCAGGCCACCGCCGTGAAGACCACCGCCGCCGTGCCGAGCAGCAGTCCACCCAGGACGAACAGCAGCCCCTGGACGGTCCGCGTCGAGGTCTCCGCCACACCGGGTGCCGGCGTACCCACCGCTGGCGTCGACGCGGCGAGCGGCGTCGCCGGCACGACCGGAGTCCCCGCCGCCCGCTGTGCCCGCACGACGGCAGCCAGCTCGGCACGCCGCCGCGAGGTCGCCGCCAGCAGGCCCGCCAACTCGGCGTACGTCCGGCGGGCCCGCTCAACCTCGGGTTCGAGCCGAGCCACCTCCCGGCCGAGTCGGACCACCTCGGCCGCCGTCGGGTCCGGTGGGCGGTGGCAACCGGCGCAACCGGCGCTCAGGTCGGCCGGGCCGCCGCAGGCGGGGCAGGGATAGCGGGTGTCGTCCACCCGGTCATCATCGACAAGCCGGTGGGGTACGGCCCAGAGTAGGCGTACCTAGGGGCGGGTGTGGTCGTGCACCCAGGCCGCGTAGGCGGGGTCCCCGCTCTCCACCCTGGACACGAGGATCTCCGGAACCTCGTACGGATGGCTGGCCCGGATCTGGTCCACCAGCGCGGCCAACCGGTCCGGCGCGGTCTTGAACAGCACGGACCACTCGGTGCTGGTCTCCACTCCGGAGCGCCACCAGTAGGTGCTGTCCACCTGACCGCCGACCTGGGCACAGGCGGCGAGCCGCCCGGCGACGGCCGCGGCCGCCAACACGTCCGCGACCGAACGCGCATCCACCACCGTCGTCACCACGCAGATCTGCTCCACGAGCGCACCCTACGCGGAGACCTCACGGTTGGCGGCGATCCACGTGTCGATCTGCGCCCACCAGTCGAAGAGCCAGTCGATGCGCTGCTGCCGCCCGGTCGGCACCTCCTCCGGCGGCACCGACCAGAACCGCATCACGATCCGCTTGTCCATGGGCAGTTCCCGCCACACGTCGCCGATGCTGACCAGCTGGTCCAGGCCGGTGTGGGCGACGAAGATGACCCCGGCGTCCGGTGCGGCGTCCAACGCGGCGAGCACCCCACCGGGCTGCGGGGCGAGCACGTGGCGCATGCGTTCGGCACGCCTCGCCATGCGTTCCATACCGAGCGAGCGGAGCCGGGCGATGGCGCGCAGTCGCCGCCTCGGGGTGAAGTTGCCGCCCTCCGGGAAGATCACGAAGGCGTCGTTGTCGTCCAGGCCGGTGGCCAGGTGCCCGACCTGGCGTACGGTCTCCTCGCCACGCTCCGCCGTGGGCGCGATGAACCGGTTGGGGAGCCTGTTGAGCAGCACGTCGATCGCCGGGTCCCACTGGAGGCTGTCCTTGAGGACGATCCGCGGCTCCCGCTTGAACCAGTTGACCAGCCCGTGGATCAGGATGAACGAGTCGCCCGGCCCGGCGTGCCGGCACAGCACCAGCTCGGGCCGCCCGGGCAGGGCAGTGTCCGGGTCGGTGCCGACCACGTCGATGCTCAGCCGCAGCGACCAGCGGGCCTGCCAGAACAGCACCCGCAGGAACCAGCCGGCCAGCACGTAGTGCGCGCGCTGGAAGGCCGGCGACCGGCTGCGCCAACCGAAGCCCGAGGCGAGCCAGAGGACGAACAGGGCGAGCAGCGCGGCGGCGTCCCAGACCAGGTAGACACAGCCGATCCAGAGCAGTCGCAACGGACGCAGCCGGCCCGGGACCAGCGGTGAGGCAGCCGCGGCCAGCAGCGCCCAGACCGGCAGCGTGGTCACCACGACCACCGCGAGCAGCACCACGCCGGGAGCGATCAGCAGCCGCCGCAACCACCTGGGAGGAAGCGGCATCAGCGTTCCACGTGAGTGGCGAGGTAGCGGCGGGAAGCGGTGTACGCCCGGCTGATCCGGCGGCCCACCGCCGCCATGTCCCGGTACGCCCACGGCGTGTCGTCGCGCGGATTCAGCCCACCGGTCGGGAGGACGTGCACCTCCACCCCCTCGGGCAGCGCGGCCATCTCCCGGAAGAAACGGTGCCGGCGGGAGATCTCGAACGCCACCTGCGCGATCTCCCACGGCCGCCGGGGCGGCGTCAGCTCCCGTTCGATCCGGCCCACCTGAAGGACGAAGACCTGACTCGCGCCCGCGGCCACCGCCTCGCCGATCGGGATCGAGTTGACGATGCCGCCGTCGATGTAGTGCGCGCCGTCGATCTCCGTGGGCGGGAGCAGGCCCGGCACCGACGCCGACGCCAACACCGCCGGAACGACCGGGCCGCTGGTGAACCAGTGCTCGGCGGCCCGCTCGATGTGGGCGGCGCAGCAGCGGAACGGCACCCGCAGGTCGGCGAAGGTGGTGTCCACGCCCAGCTCGGATTCGAGCAGCCGGCGCAGCGGCCGGGGCGAGTGCAGATGGGTACGGGCGGCGAAGCGGCGCAGTTGTCGGGCGACCGAGTCGCCGTACACCTCGCTGGCCTCGGGTGACGCCCAGAGCCGGACCAGCCGGTCGGTCACCGCCTCGGACGGGTCGGCGGCGACCAGCGCGCCGTTGACCGCGCCGATCGACGTGCCGAGCACCATGTCGGGCTGGATGCCGGCGCGGAACAGCGCGCGCAGCATGCCCACCTCGACGGCGCCGAGCACCCCGCCGCCGCCGAGTACGAACGCCACCGGTCCCGGAGCCATGTCCTCATCCTGGCACGGGCCCGCCGCCCACCCACGGCCCGCCGCCAGCGGACGGTCGGCGCACCCCAGCCACCGTCCGCCGACGATCCGTACCGTCGGCGTTGACAGGGTGGACACATTCGCGCAACCTGATACCGCTCCCACCCCGAGGGCAGGTGCGATCCGTGAAGGCAGCATTGCATCCGGGCCGCTTGCTGGCCCGCAGGTACCGACTCATCGACCAGATCGGTGCCGGCGGCATGTCGGTCATCTGGCGCGCGCGGGACGAGGTGCTCGACCGCTTCGTGGCGCTCAAGGTGCTCGCCGCCTCGCTGGCCGCCGACGCGCGGTTCCGCGACATGGTGCGGGAGGAGGCGCGCGCCGCCGCCCAGTTGGTGCACCCGCACGTGACGTCGGTGCACGACTACGGCGAGACGGTCGACCCGGACGGCTCCATCACCTCGTTCGTCGTGATGGAGCTGCTCAGCGGCGAGGAGCTGGAGCTACGGCTCACCGAGGGGCCGCTGCCGTGGCCCGAGGCCGTCGAGGTGGGGGCCCAGGTCGCGGATGCGCTGGCCGCCGCGCACCGGCTGGGCATCGTGCACCGGGACATCACCCCGGCCAACGTCATGATGACGGCGATGGGGGTGAAGGTCCTCGACTTCGGCATCGCCACCCGGATCGGCGCACCGGACGAGGACGAGGACGGCGGCACCTTCGGCACCCCGGCGTACGTCGCCCCGGAACGCCTCGACGGCGCGCCCGCCCAGCCGGCCACCGACGTCTACTCGCTCGGCGTCCTGCTGTACGAGGCGTTGACCGGGCGGGTGCCGTACCCGGCGGACACCTGGGAACAGCTCAGCGCCGCGCTCGCCGGCGGCCCCGCGCCGACGCTGGCCGGCGTGCCGGAGCTGCCCAGCGAGGTCGCCCGGATCTGCCTGCGCAGCCTCGCCCGCGACCCGGCCGACCGGCCGACGGCCCGGCAGGTCGCCACCGTGCTGCGCGGGCACCTGCTGACGCCCGAACCGCCGACCGCCACGATCGCGGTGCCGGTTCCGACCCTGTCGGGTTCGTTGCCGCAGCCGGCCGTTGCTCCGGCCGCGCGGGCGGGCGTCGTGACGGTGGTACGCGCCGACGACGTGGCCCGGCCGCTGACCTCGCCCGGCGACGGTACCGGCCGGTCGTTCCGACGTCCGGCGCTGCTCCTGATCCCGGTGGTCCTGGCCGTCGCCGTGGCGCTGGCCGGGGTGGCCCTGCTCCCCGACGACCAGCCGCGTCGTCAGGTCCAGCCCACGGCCGGCCCGACGACGCCCGCGACCAGCGAGCCGCCGACCGATCCGCCCGCCACCCAACCGCTCCAACCGGCGCCGGCGAAATCGTCGGCGCCGCCCAGCGTCGCGTCCACCGCCGGGCCGGGCACCCTCGCCGAAGCTGGCCTCCGCGTCAACGGGCTTGTCGACGCCGGGGTGCGCGACGGGGAGATCCGTAGCGATGTCGGCCTCGACCTGCGCCAGTCGCTGGGCAACCTGCTCGTCGCCGTCAGCTCCGGCCGGGACGAGCTGGCACCATCGGTGGCGCGGCTGCGGGCGAAGGTCGCCGTCCGGCTCGGCGAGGGAGCGATCAGCCCGGCGTACGCGCAGCGGCTCGACGCCGCGATCGCCGAACTGGGCGCGGCACGTGTCTGATCCGGGGCGAGGCGGTCAGCGCACCGCGACGGTGGCGGTGCGCCGCACGTCGGGCCGGCCGAGGGCGAAGCGCTGGTAGACCTCCTCGTAGCCGTACGCCATCCGCTCGACCGAGAAGTTCTCGGCGACGTGCGCCACGCAGTCGCGCGGGTCCAGCCCTCGCGCGGCCAGCAGCGCGGCGGGCAACTCCTCAGGCCCTCGGCAGATCAGCCCGGTTCGTCCCGGTCGCACCAGTTCCGGCACCGCGCCCCGATCCAGCGCGACCACCGGCGTACCGGTCGCCATCGCCTCCAGCATCACCATCCCGAACGGCTCGTCCCACTGGATCGGCATGATCAGACAGCGGGCGTCGACGAGCATCCGCAGGGTCTCGGCACGGTCGGCGTTCAGGACGACTGTCACGTCCTCGTCGAGAAGCGGCTCGACGACCTGCTCGTAGTAGCGCCGCTCGGCCGGCTCGTTGCACTTGCCGGCCAGCAGCAGCGGTAGGCCCGCCTCCCGGCAGGCGCGGATGGCGACGTCCGGACCCTTGTCCGGGCTGAACCGGGCCAGCCACAGCACCGGCCCCGGGCCCGGCTCGGTCTTGCGCGGAAAGCCCCGCAGGTCCAGCGCGTTGTGCACGGTGCCGGCCCAGGGCAGGCCCGTGTTGAGTCGACGCTGAGCGTGCGAGATGGCCACCAGGGCGACGTTCTCGTCGGCGTCGCCGAGCACGTCGCCGTACTCCCCCACCGGGTTGCCGTGCACGGTCGCCACCGTCGGCACCGACCGACGGCCGGCCACCAGCGGGCCGATCGTGCTGTGGTCGTGGATCACGTCGAAATCGGCCGGCGTGATCAGGCGGTTCACCCGGGCCAGGTGCGCCAGCTCCGGCAGGGACTCGCCGAGTCGTTCGTACTGCACCTCCGCCACGGTGGAGACGAAACCGCTGGCGGCGGTGCCATGGTGATCGCCGGCGCCGAACAGCGTCAGCGCGTGACCGTGCGCGGTCAACGCGTCCACCAGGCCGGCCACCACCTGTTCCAGGCCGCCGTAGCCGGGCGGCGGCACGGACAGCCAGGGCGGGACCACCATCGCGATGCGCAACGACCGCTCCGGCGGGCGGTCGGCGGGCGGGTGGTTCACGGCCACGAGTCCTCCCCGTTGGTCCCCCGGTCGGCATGGTTCGCGGCGGGTTCCCCCCGCGACCACCGATAAACCGGACACGACGGACGCTCACCCGCCGACCAGGAGTTGGTCGTGCACGACCCGCACACCCGGCGTGGACCACGCCACCCGCTCCACCTGGTCCCGTTCCCACCACGAGCGGACCACCCCGGCGAGGACCAGCGTGTCACCGTCCACCTCCACCGTCACTCGTTCGCCGCCGAGCGTCCGCGCCAGCGCGCGCTGGACGTCCTGCCGGGTCCGCTCGTCCGGCGGCGGCGTCGACGGTCGCACCTCGACGAGGTTCGTGACACCCCGTACGCCGTCCAGGCGGCGCAGCTCCCCCTCGGCGGCGCGGCGCTGCCAGCCGAACTCGACCTCGCCGCGCAGCATCAGCCAGCCGTTGGCCACGCTGACGTCCAGCCGCTCGGCGGGTACGAAACTGTCCCATTCGAGGGCGCGGGACGCCGCGAGGGCGATGTCACCGTCGGTACGCCCCGGCGTCCCCGGTAGCCGTACCTCGATCTCGTCGGCCACCGCGCGTACGCCCCGGACCCGCTGGGCGCACCGGGTGGCCGCCCAGCCACGGGCAGCGCCGTCGACGTACCCGGTGAGGGTGACCACCCCCCGGTCGACGGTCACCCCGATCTCGTTCGGCAGCACCTGCGGATCCCAGGCCAGCTCGGCCAGGACGTCCCGCTGGATCCGCTGGTCGTCCTCGACATCCACCGTGCTCATCGGCCCACCCCCGTACGCTCGCCGGCTCGCCCGCCGAGCCTTCCGGGCACACGGGTGACGGCGGTTCACCCGAACCGGGTGAACCGCCGTGGAAAAGCGGCGGGTGACGGAGCCAACCCCCTTGGCTCCGCCACCCGCCGCCGGAGGGAGGCAGGTTCTGTGGTGTCGGTCAGGACGTCTCGGTGAGCGTCACCGTCGCGGTCTTCTCGGCCCCGTTGCGCTTGAAGTGCAGCTCGACCCGGTCGCCGACCTTGCCGGCCTGCACCGCGCCGACCAGGTCGTCGGAGTCGTTGATCGGCTTGTCGCCGAAGCGGGTGACCACGTCGCCCTGCTGGAGGCCGGCCTTCTCGGCGGGGCTGCCCGGGGTAACCGAGGCGACCAGCGCGCCGCCGCCCTCGGCCTGGTTGACGCCGACCCCGAGCGACGGGTGGCTGACCTTCTCGCCGCGCTGGAGTTTGCCCGCGACGTCCTTGGCCTTGTTGCTCGGGATGGCGAAGCCGACGCCGATGTTGCCGGTGCTCTGCCCGGAGGTGGCGATGGCGGTGTTGACGCCGATGACCTCACCCCGGGTGTTGACCAGCGCGCCACCAGAGTTGCCGGGGTTGATCGGCGCGTCGGTCTGCAGCAGCCCGGAGATCGAGCTGACGGCCTGGCCCTGCTGCCTCGGGTCCTGCTGCTGGCCCTCGCCGGCCCGGATGGTGCGGTCCCGGGCGCTGAGGATGCCGGCGGTCACCGAGCCCTGGAGGCCGAGCGGGCTACCCAGGGCGAGGACCTGGTCGCCGACCTGCATGGCGTCGCTGTCGCCGAACTTTGCCGGCTTGAGGTCGCTCACCCCGTTGGCCTTGACCACGGCCAGGTCGGTCTTCGGGTCGGTGCCGACGATCTTCGCCTGGACGTTCCTGCCGTCGGCGAAGACGACCTGCACGGTGTCCCCGCTCGCGGAGGCGACCACGTGGTTGTTGGTGAGCACGTAGCCGTCGGCGGTGAGCACCACGCCGGAGCCCTCACCGCTGTCGGTGGCGATGGAGACGACGCTGTCCTGTACGGCGGCGGCGATCTTCGGCAGGTCCGCGCTGTTGAGCACCGGCGCTGCCGTGTAGGTGCGGGTGACGCCGCCACGGTCGCCGTCGAGGGCGAGCGCGAGCGCCCCACCGGCCACGCCGGAGCCGAGCATCAGGGCGAACACCGCGACGCCGGCGCCGGCGAACTTGGCGATCCGGCCCGGTCGGGGCCCGGAACCGGGCGGCGTGGCCTGCGGACCCCAGGGCGGCACGGGCTGTCCGGGGTGCTGCGCGTGCTGTCCGGGGTGCTGCGGGTGCTGTCCGGGGTGCTGCGGGTAGGTCGCGCCCGGCTGGCCCCCGCCGGCCCAGCCGGACTGCTGGCCCGCGTACCAGGGGGCACCCGGGTAGCGACCGTCGGACGGCTGTGGGTAGCCGTGCTGGCCGGGCGTCGGGTGGCCGGAGACCGGGTACGGCGGCGCGGACGCGCCGGTGGTCGGCGGCTCGTACCCGGTGGGCTGGCCGGCGGCCGGCTGGTACCCGGCGGTCGGTGGCTCGTACCCGGCGGGCTGCGTGCCGGTCGGTGGCTCGTACCCGGCGGGCTGCGTGCCGGTCGGTGGCTCGTACCCGGCGGGCTGCGTGCCGGTCGGTGGCTCGTACCCGGCGGGCTGGCCGACGGGCGCGACGGGCGCGGTCGGCGCGTCGTCGGCGGCCGGCATGGCGGCGGTCGGCGTCGCGTCCCCGTGGGTCGCAAGGGAGGTGGTCGGAGAGTCGGACTGCGCGCGCTCGTCGCGCGGCAGCTCGGCGGTGGGGTGCGACGGCTCGGCGTCGGTGGGGGCCGGCCGGCGCTGCGGGTCGGACTCGAACTCGGTCATGCCCCTACCTTCTCCCCCGGCACTGCGATCAAGCTGGAACCGTCCTGGAAGTTGGCTGAAAGTCACTCGCCGCTCTCCTCGGTCGACGGCAGCAGCGGCAGCCGGACCCGGAAGGTCGCGCCACCACCCGGCGTCTCCACCACCTCGACCGAACCGTGGTGGGCGGTCACCAGGGCCGCAACGATGGCCAGGCCGAGGCCCGTGCCGGTGTTGCCGTCGGCGCGTCGGGTCCGCGCCGCGTCGGCGCGGTAGAACCGCTCGAACACCCGCTCCGCCTGCTCCCGGGAGAGCCCCGGGCCGGTGTCCGCCACCTCGATGACGGCGAGGTTGCCCGTCTCGGCGCGCAGTCGCAGGCGGATCTCGGCGTCCGGTGGGGTGTGGGTGAGGGCGTTGGTGACGAGGTTGCCGATGACCTGGCGCAGGCGCGCGTCGTCGGCGAAGACGACGAGCGGACCCGATCCGGGCTCGATGTCCAGGTCGATCCGCCGGTCCGGGGCCATCGCGCGGGCCGCCTGCACCGCGTCGGAGGCGAGCACCGGCAGCTCCACCGGGGCCAGCGAGAGCGGGCGTTCCCGGTCCAGCCGGGCCAGCAGCAGCAGGTCCTCCACCAGCAGACCCATCCGGGCCGCCTCGTCCTCGATCCGGCGCAGCAGGCCGGCGGTCTGCTCCGGCGCACGGGCCGCGCCCTGCCGGTACAGCTCGGCGAAGCCTCGGATGGTGGTCAGCGGGGTCCGCAGCTCATGCGAGGCGTCCGCCACGAACTGCCGCATCCGCTCCTCGGAGCGCCGGGCCCGCGCCTCGGACGTCTGGGCGGCGGCGGCGGCGTCCCGGGCACTGCTCTCCGCCGAACGGGCGGCCGTCTCGGACGCCGCGCGAGCGGTGAACGCCGCCTCGATCTGGGTGAGCATCGCGTTCAAAGCCCGGGACAACCGCCCCAGCTCGGAGGTGGGATGCTCCTGGCCCTGTTCGGGGTCGGGCACCCGGCGGCTGAGGTCGCCACCGGCGATGGCGGCGGCGGTCTGTTCGATCTCGACGAGAGGCTTGAGGCTGGTCCGGACGATCGCCGCGCCGACCGATGCCAGCATGATCAGCACCGCGCCACCGACCAGCAGGTCGATCCAGACGAGCTGCTTCACCGCCCGGTCCACGTCGGTCAGCGGCTGACCCACGGCCAGCACCGAGCCGTCCGGCTGGGGGGCGTAGTACACCCGCCAGCGGGTGTAGCCGTTGTGGGCCAGGACGGTCTGCGGCTCGCCCTCCGCCGCCTCGAAACCCGCGCGGCTGGTGGGGAACGCGGGCAGTTGGTCGGGGCCGTAGCTGAGACGGTCGTATTTGGGCTGGTACACCTGCTGCTCGTCGGCCACGATGACGACGTAGTCGCTGGGCAGCATCGCGCCGACCTCACCGCTGCGCAGCTTCGGGAGCAACTGGCCGAGGCCCTGGGCGGTCGACCTCACCTGCCCGTCGACCTGGCCCTGGAGGTAGTTGCGCAGGAAGTAGGCGGTCAGCGAGCTGATCACCAGCAGCGCGACGGCGACCAGCGTGAGCACCGAGGTGACCAGCTTGAGCCGCAGCGGCACGCCGCGGACCCGCACCTTCGCCTGGTGGACCGGGTTCACGCCGCCGGCTTGCGCAGCACGTACCCCACGCCGCGGAGGGTGTGGATCAGCCGGGGCTGCCCGGTGTCCACCTTGCGCCGCAGGTAGGAGATGTAGGACTCGACGATGTTGTCGTCGCCCCGGAAGTCGTAGTTCCAGACGTGGTCGAGGATCTGCGCCTTGGACAGCACCCGGTTGGCGTTGAGCATCAGGTAGCGCAGCAGCTTGAACTCGGTCGGCGAGAGCTGCACCCGCTGCCCGGCGCGGTGCACCTCGTGGGTCTCCTCGTCCAGCTCCAGATCGGCGAAGGTGAGCCGGGACGGGGTCTGCTCGCCGGTGGAGGTGCGACGCAGCACGGCGCGGATCCGGGCGGTCAACTCCTCCAGGCTGAACGGCTTGGTGACGTAGTCGTCGCCGCCCAGGGTGAGCCCGCGGATCTTGTCGTCGGTGGCGTCCCGCGCGGTCAGGAAGACCACCGGGGTACGCGTACCGCCCTCGCGCAGCATCCGGATGACCTCGAAGCCGTCGAGGTCGGGCAGCATCACGTCGAGCACGACGAGGTCGGGCCGGTGGTCCTTGGCGGCGTTGAGGGCCGCGCTGCCGCTGGTCGCGGTTGCCACGTCGAAGCCCGCGAAGCGCAGGCTCGCGGAGAGCAGTTCGAGGATGTTGGGGTCGTCCTCGACGACGAGAAGTCGCGCCTCGGTCTGGGTAGCGGCCATGGGCCCAATCATCGGTGAACTCACTGCGCCGGCGCTGGACGCTTGCTGGAAAAATCCTGTGAGTCGCCGAACGGTCAGCGCAGCAGCCGCCGCAGCCCGTCCAGGGCCCCGTCGAGCAGCCGGATCGCCGTGCGCAGTTGAGTGTCGCTGAACTGCCGCCCGCGCGCCAGGCGGCTCACCTCACCGGTGAACGAGGCCAGCCGCTCGTCGAACTCGTCGAGCAGGGCGGCGCGTGGCGCGTCGGACGGCGGCGGTCGGTGCGACGACGCGGAGGGTGCCCACCGCGCCCGCCGGGTCTGCCGGGTGGCCTCGCTCAGCTCCCGCTTGAGGTCACGCGTCGAGCCACGCACCTCGCTGCGGATCTCGCCGGCCAGGGTGGAGAGGTCCGCCACCGAGGCCGCGATGTCCGCCTCCAACGCGGCCAGCTCACCGGCACGTTGGCGCAGCTCGTCGAGGCCGGCGTCGGTGATGGCGTACGTCTTGCGCCCGCCGGCGGCGGTGTGGCTGACCAGCCCTTCGGCCTCCAACCGTTGCAGCCGGGGATAGATGGTGCCGGCGCTGGGCGCGTAGAGCCCGAGGAACCGGTCCTCCAGGAGGCGGATCAGCTCGTAGCCGTGCTTGGGACCGTCGTCCAGGAGCTTGAGCAGGTAGAGCCGGAGCCGTCCGTGGCTGAACACGGCGGTCACGGCAGCTCCTCGGAATCGTCGTCGACCGCTCGGGCGAGCAGGGCGATGCTGCCCGAGGTCGCGGAGGCCCAGAGCTTACCGTCACCGGTGCCGAGCACCCCCTCGCTGCTCGGCAGCGGATATGTCGAGCTGCGTACCTGCGGGAAACCGCTGGTGATCCGGCCGGCGGCGGTGTTCAGCCGGACGGAGAGGTCGCTGTCCTCGCGGACCCGGACGGTGATGCTGCCGGAGATCGTGGCGAGCCGGATGTCGCTGCGTCGGGGATTGTCCAGGTCGCAGGTGATCGCGCCGGAGACGGTCTGCGCCCGCACCCGCTCGGCGGCGCTGTCGGCGAGGATCACCTCCCCGGAGACGGTCTCCAGGGTGAGATCACCGCGCACCCCGAGCGCCTCCACCGGCCCCGAGGTGAGCTTCGCGAAGGTGGTGCCGCGCAGCCCCATGAGAGTGATCTGGCCGGCGGCGAGGTCGACGGTGGTCTGCTTGCGCAGCCCGGAGACGACCACCGAGCCGGCGCCCAATCCCAGGTCGGCGAGGACGTCGGCCGGTACGGCAACCGAGACGTCCACCCGGGGGAAGCGGTGGATCGCCCGGAGGCCGCGCAGGAAGTTCGGCCAGCCCCAGTCGCGCTCCTGGCGGATGCTGAGGCGACCGTCGGAGTGGTCGATCAGGACGGGTCGACGGCCGACCTCGGTGATGTCGATCCGGGCCGGCCCGTCGGCGGCGACCACGTTGAGCCGTCCGCTGACGAGGCGGACGTCCAGCCGGGTGACCGGACCGTCCAGGGTGAGCCGCTGCGGCGTCTCGACCGTCCATCCGGCCATGGGTGTGCTCCTCTCGACGGCACGCCGTGGCGCGCCTCCCGAGAAGACAGTAACGCGATACATCGCGATACGACAAGACTGTCGCGAGACGTTGTCCGGCGGCGTCCGCCAAGACCCGCGCAGTTTCCCGGATGCTGCTGCCTCCGGCACACGGGAGGCAGCAACAACCCGGTTGTTGCGCGGATCTTGACCGGCGTTCCCCCGCGAGGGCACGCGGCGCGCGGGGGCCGGCCGGCACCACGCACAGGGGGCCGGCGCAGCGCACAGGGGCCGGCACAGGCCGGGACAGCGGGCGAGGGCCGGGACAGCGGGCGAGGGCCGGGACAGGGGGCGGGGGGCGGGGGTCGGGACAGCGGGCGGGGGCCGGTTCAGGCGGCCAGGTCCAGCTCCCGACCGGGGTTGGGCGTTGGCGCCGGGACCGCCGGGGTCGCCGTGGGCACCGGCCGCAGCCGGGTCCGCGCCGGGGCGGCCGCCACCAGGTGTACGGCCGACTCGGCGGCCCGGGCCAGCAACCGCCGGTCGGCGTCCTGCCCCGGATGCAGCGCGGCGGCGATCGTCACCGACACCACCAGGTGCCGGGCCGCGACCACCCGGGCCACCGAGCGCAGCAGGGTGTCCGCGCCGAGGAACGCGGCGACCGTGGTGCACGCCCCGGTGTCCGCGATCCGGTACCCGAGCCGCAGCGGCACCACCGGAACGCCCGCGTCGATCGCCGCCTGGAACATGGCCGGACGGAAGCCGCCCCCGGGGCGACACTCGGCCGCGCCGTTCCCGGCACACCAGGTCGTACCCTCGGGAAAGACCGCGACCGACCGACCGGCGCGCAGCGTGTCGGCGAGCCGGCGCACGGTGGCCGGCAGCGCGCGCGGGCGCGACCGGTCCACGAAGACGGTGCCCGCGGCGGCGGCCAGCAGCCCGACCACCGGCCATGACCGGATCTCCCGCTTCGCCACCATCCGGGTGGGCGCGACCGCCAGCACGGCGAGGATGTCCAGCCACGACACGTGGTTGGCGACCAGCAGCGCGCGCCGCCGGGGCAGCCGCCCCTTGATCACCAGCCGGACGCCGAAGGCGCGCACCGTGCCACGGGCCCAGCCACGCAGCAGGGCCTGCCGCTCCGGCGCTGGCAGCACGGGCAGCAGCACCGCCACGCCCACCCCGGCCAACAGCATGACTCCCGCCCCGACCAGCCGGAGCACCCGGCGGGCCACCGACACCGTGGGCACCTCGCCGGTCGCCGGTAGGCACTCGTCGTCGCAGCCCGACGAGGGCCGCCACAGGTCCTGCGCCGCGACGCTCACCGCTCGTCTCCGCCGAGGAAGTGCCGCAGGTAGCGCGGGTTCATCCGGTCGAGGGAGAAGAGCACGTAGAAGTCGGCGCAGCCGAAGTCGGGATCGTACGACGGCTCACCGCAGATCCACGCGCCGAGTCGCAGGTAACCGCGCAGCAGCGGCGGGACCGCCACCCGAGCGCCCGGATCGGGGGCCGGGGCGGCCAGGGCGGCGGCCGGCTCGGCGAACCACGGACGCAGCGGCCGGACCCGCAGCGGCGGCGGCGACAGGTGCCGGGCCTGGGCCTGCGCCCACACCCCGGCGACGGTACGACCGCCGTCGTCGACCGGCACCGAGGCGCAGCCGCCGAGCCAGCGCGAGCCGCGCAGGTGCAGGTAGCGGGTGAGCCCCGCCCACATCAGGTTGATCACCGCGCCGGAGCGGTGGTCCGGGTGCACGCAGGACCGGCCCGTCTCGACGAGGTCGTCGCGCAGTGGGTCCAGCGCGGCGAGGTCGAACTCGCTCTCGGCGTACCGCCGGTCGGTACGCCCCGGCGGCAGCAGCCGGTACGTGCCGACCACCTGCCCGGTGCTGTCCTCCCGGACGATGAGGTGGTCGCAGTGGGCGTCGAAGGGGTCCACGTCCAACCCGGCCCGACCGGGTGCGAGGGTGGCGCCCAACTCGGTGGCGAACACCTCGTGGCGCAGGCGTTGCGCGGCCGCGACCTGGGTGGGGTCGTCGGCGATCAGCAGGGTGTATCCGCTGGTCGTCAGTGGCGTGCCAGCGACATGCAGAACGGCCATGGGATCTGTGTAAGGGCCCCGGGTGCCATCGGCGGGCACCGCTGGTGTCGGACGGGTGAACGCCGGCCGGCGGATGCCTGCGGGGTGCCTTCGTGCAAGGCTGCGGGACGGATCGGCGACGATGCCGGTCCACGCTTCACGGAGGTCACCCATGCGCGTCGAGTCCCGCTACAACGGGCCCACCGGCTCCGGCAACGGCGGGTGGAGCGCCGGCCTCTTCGCCACCGCGGCGGGGCCCGGACCGGTCGAGGTGACGCTGCGTCGCCCACCGCCGCTGGAGACGGAGCTGACCCTCGTCGACGGCGAGGTCCGGGACCCGGCCGGCGACCTGGTGGCCGAGGTCCGCCCGGCCGGTGTCGTGGACGCCGTCGTACCACCTGTCGACGCCGGGACGGCGGCGGAGGCGGCGACCCGCTACCCCGGGTTCGTCGCGCACCCGTACCCCGGGTGTTTCGTCTGTGGTCCGCGCCGGACCGACGGCTTGCGGATCTTCCCCGGACGACTGCCGGACGGCCGGACCGCCGCGCCGTTCCGCGCGCCCGAGCAGGTCGACGACGCCACCGTCTGGGCCGCGCTGGACTGCCCCGGCGGCTGGACGGTGCTCACGCCGGACCGCCCGTACCTGCTCGGCCGGATCGCCGCCGTGGTCGCGGCCCGGCCGGCGCCCGGCGTCGAGTGCGTGGTGACCGGCGCGCTGATCGGTGTCGACGGCCGCAAGGCGCTGGTGCACACCAGCCTGTACGGCCCGGACGGCACGCTGCTCGGCGCTGCCCGCGCCACCTGGATCGCCCGCTGAGGCCCGTCGCCGTTCCGGGCGTCCTTCCCAAGGAGGACCACGCCGTAGGTACTCGGGCTGATTGACCTTGTTGCTCGGTACCGTCACGCTGTGCCACGGCGTACCTCGACGCCACACGGGAGGAGAACGATGACTGACGGGCAGCGAAGCCCCACCAGCGACGGTCAGATCGTGGTGTCCGGTCTGACAAAGCAGTACAAGAACGTGCGGGCGGTGAACAACCTGTCCTTCACCGTGGCACCGGGGCGGGTGACCGGCTTCCTCGGCCCGAACGGTGCCGGCAAGACGACCACGCTGCGCATGCTGCTGAACCTGGTCACGCCCACGGGCGGCACGGCCACCATCAGCGGCCACCGCTACGCCGACCTGACCGACCCGCTGCGGCACGTCGGCGCGATCCTGGAGGCGTCCAGCGCGCACAAGGGCCGCACCGGCATCAACCACCTGCGGGTGATCTGCGCGGCGGCCGGTCTGCCCCGCAGCCGGGCCGACGAGGTGCTGGAACTGGTCGGGCTGACCCCGGCCGCCAAGCGCAAGTTCAAGGGCTACTCGCTGGGCATGAAGCAGCGGCTCGGTATCGCCGCCGCGATGCTCGGCAACCCGCGGGTGCTGATCCTCGACGAGCCGGCCAACGGCCTCGACCCGGAGGGCATCCGGTGGATGCGCGGGTTCCTCAAGAACCTCGCCCACGAGGGCCGTACGGTGCTGGTCTCCAGTCACCTGCTGTCCGAGATGCAGCTCCTCGCCGACGACGTGGTGATCATCGCGGCCGGGCAGCTCGTCCGGCAGGGGCCGGTCGAGCAGGTGCTCGGGTCGATGGCGCAGGGCGCCCAGGTCCGGGTCCGCACCCCGCAGGCCGAGGCGCTGACCACCGCGCTGAAGGCGCAGTCGGCCACCGTCACCACCGACGAGCACGGCGTGCTGCTGGTCTCCGGGGTGGACGCCCCGACGATCGGCCGGGCCGCCCTGGCCGCCGGCGTGGAACTGCACGAACTGTCCACCGAACGACCCGACCTGGAACGGGTCTTCCTGGAGCTGACGGCCGGAAAGGCGGGCATCCGATGAACCTGGTCCGATCCGAGCTGCTCAAGATCCGTACCACCAACACCTGGTGGATCTTCGCGCTGATCAGCCTGCCGCTGTGGGCGCTCACGCTGCTCATCAACTGGTTGCAGGCCGACGCCCTCACCAGCACCGACCCCGCCCAGGTGGGCGATCAGGCGGACCAGTTCGCCGCGGCGGCCACTCCGGACGCGCTCTCGTCGAACCTGTTCACCACCGGGCAGTTCTTCGGCCTGCTCATCGTCATGCTGCTCGGCATCATCGTGGTGACCAGCGAGTTCTTCCACCAGACGGTCACCACCACGTTCCTCACGAGCCCGCACCGCACCGCGGTGATGCTCGCCAAGTTGGTCGCGGCGGGTGTGCTGGCGCTGCTCTTCTGGCTGGTCACCACCGTGTTCAACCTGATCGCCGGGTCGGCGGTGCTGAGCGCGGTCGGGGTGGACGGGCAACTGGGCAACGACGCGGCCTGGCGGGCGATCGGGTTGAACCTGCTCGCGTACCTGCTGTGGGCGGTGTTCGGCGTCGGCATCGGCGTGCTGATCCGCAGCCAGATCGGCGCCACCGTGACCGGCATCCTGCTCTACCTGGGCGGCTCGATCGGCGCCATCTTCGTCATCGCCATCCTGGCGGATCGTTGGGGCGACTGGATCAACAACCTGCAACTGCTGGTGCCGTCGCTGGCGTCGTCGCTGATGGTCACCGGGGCGGACATCCCCGGCAACCCGCCGCGCTGGGCCGGCGCGGCCGTGCTGATCGGATACGCGGTGGTGACCGGCGTCGCCGGCTCCCTGCTGATCCGCCGGCGCGACATCTCCTAACCAAGGGTTCTCCCGAAGGAAGGGCCCCTTACTAACGCCTGGTGTCTAGTAAGGGGCCCTTCCTTTCACAATCGGGGGTGGCGGCGGCACGGCCGCACGGGCGTCAGCCGCCGGGGCAGCCCCGGCCGCCGCTGATGGGTATGCACTGGGTGATCTGCGGGGCCGGCTCCTGGTCGTCGGGGACGTGCCCGATCAGGGCGCTGGTCGCCATGCCGCCCACCAGCGCGACCGCCACGTAGATCAGCGCCACCCCGGCGAATGCCCCGGCGAAGTGGCGACGCCACCGTTCGTCCCCGGCCAGCCCGGCCAGGAGCAGACCGATCACCGGAAGCACCGCGTTGAGCAGGAGCCCGGTCGTCAACAGGGCGTCGGTGGTGGCGCCGAAGGCCTTGGCTTCGGCGTACGTCGGCGTGTAGGGCGCAGAGACGCGGCGGATCAGTCCCACCATCAGCAGGAACGGCACCCCGTAGAGCCAGGCGAAGAAGAGCCCTCCGAGGCCGAGGCGCTTCATGCCAGCCCCGCGAGGACGGCACCGCAGAGCGTGAGGCTGACCACCGCGGACAGGGTCCCGGCGATCACGGCCGACGGGACGAGCCGGGCGGCCAGCGCGGCCACCAGCGCCGTCACGAACAGCACCCCGACGAATATCGGTGCTCCCCACACCAACGCGACGAACGCCAGCGACTCCCCCGGCGACAGACAACTGAACCAGGCCGCGCAGTCGCCGCCCGGCGGCGTGCTCGGCACGCTCGTGGTGCCCACCGCCACGGCCGCGATGGCGGTGACGTACCAACCGGCCGCCACCCCCATGCTCCTGCCGTAGCGCCCCCGTACCCCATGTCCATCCATGCGCCCGATCGTGGCGGAGGAGGGCCGGCTGAGACATCCGTCGGGATACTCAATCTCGCCGTACCAGCCGGCGACGATCGCCGCAGGGGTTGCCGAACTTCTGGCATCTTCTGTGAATCGGGCCACCCGACCGAGGCGGAAATGCCGGGGCGATCCGTACGGCGTAGCCTGGGAGTCGTCTGTCCGTTCTCCTTGATCGGCGTGACGGACACCGCGTGACACACAAACCCGCGTGAAAGAGGCGATTACCGGCCGTGTCGACCCAGCAGACTTCGCAGGAGAACCCACTGGCGGGTTTCGGCCCGAACGAGTGGATCGTCGAGGAGATGTACCAGCGTTACCTCGCCGACCCCACGAGCGTCGATTCAGCCTGGCACGACTTCTTCGCCGACTATCGACCAGCGCCCGGCGCCGCCACACCGCGCCCGACGGAGAGCGCTGGCAAGCCGGCCGCCGCCCCCGAGCCGGACGGCCAGCCGGAGGCCGCGGCCAAGGTGACCCAGCCCGCCACGAAGCCGGCCGCCGCCGCTCCGGCCAAGCCGGCCGCCGCCGCGCCCGCCCCGGCCAAGAGCGCCCCGGCGCCGGCGAAGGAGGCCCCGGCCAAGCCGGCCGCGAAGGCGCCCGCGCCGACCGCCGACGGCCCGCAGACCACGCCGCTACGGGGTGTCGCCGCGAAGATCGTCCAGAACATGGACGCCTCGCTGAGCGTGCCGACCGCGACCAGCGTGCGCGCGGTCCCGGCGAAGCTGCTGGTCGACAACCGGATCGTGATCAACAACCACCTCGCCCGGGGGCGGGGCGGCAAGGTCAGCTTCACCCACCTCGTCGGCTACGCGATGGTCCGCGCGCTGGTCGAGCACCCCGAGATGAACAACTCGTTCGCCGAGGCCAACGGCAAGCCGGCCGTGGTCCGCCCGGCGCACGTCAACCTCGGCATCGCCATCGACCTGGCCAAGCCGGACGGCACCCGCAACCTGGTGGTCCCCTCCATCAAGGGCTGCGAGCAGATGGACTTCCGGCAGTTCTGGCAGGCGTACGAGGACGTCGTCCGGCGGGCGCGGCGCAACGAGCTGACCATGGAGGACTACGCCGGCACCACGATCTCGCTGACCAACCCGGGCGGCATCGGCACCGTGCACTCGATGCCGCGGCTCATGCAGGGGCAGAGCGCGATTATCGGCGTCGGCGCGATGGAGTACCCGGCCCCCTACCAGGGCATGTCCGAGGCCACCCTCGCCGAGCTGGCGGTCAGCAAGGTCATCACGCTGACCAGCACGTACGACCACCGGATCATCCAGGGCGCGCAGTCCGGCGAGTTCCTCAAGGTGATGCACGAGCTGATCCTGGGCGAGCGCGGCTTCTACGACCAGATCTTCACCTCGCTGCGGATCCCGTACGAGCCGGTCCGCTGGATGCGGGACGTCGCCGTCAACTCCGAGGGTCAGATCAACAAGACCGCCCGGGTGCACGAGCTGATCCACGCGTACCGCGTGCGCGGTCACCTGATGGCCGACACCGACCCGCTCGAGTTCAAGATCCGCAAGCACCCCGACCTGGACGTTCTCCAGCACGGGCTGACCCTGTGGGACCTGGACCGCGAGTTCCCGGTCAACGGCTTCGCCGGCCGGCAGCGGATGAAGCTGCGCGAGATCCTCGGCGTGCTGCGTGACTCGTACTGCCGCCGGGTCGGCATCGAGTACATGCACATCCAGGACCCGGAGGAGCGGCGCTGGATCCAGGAGCGGATCGAGCGCAAGTACGAGAAGCCGTCCGCCGACGAGCAGAAGCACGTGCTCAACCGGCTCAACGCGGCCGAGGCGTTCGAGACCTTCCTGCAGACCAAGTACGTGGGCCAGAAGCGCTTCTCGCTGGAGGGCGGCGAGTCGTTGATCCCGCTGCTCGGCGAGGTGCTGGAGTCCTCCGCCGAGAACGGCCTGGACGAGGTCGTCATCGGCATGGCCCACCGGGGCCGCCTCAACGTGCTGGCCAACATCGTCGGCAAGCCGTACGAGAAGATCTTCTCGGAGTTCGAGGGCCACCTGGACCCGCGCTCCACGCAGGGCTCCGGCGACGTGAAGTACCACCTGGGCCAGAACGGCAAGTTCACCACCCCGGACGGCGAGCACGCGGTCAAGGTGTCGGTGGTGGCGAACCCGTCGCACCTGGAGGCCGTCGACCCGGTGCTGGAGGGCATCGTCCGGGCCAAGCAGGACCGGATCGACCTCAAGCTGGAGGGCTACACCGTGCTGCCGCTGGCGGTGCACGGTGACGCCGCGTTCGCCGGGCAGGGCGTGGTCGCCGAGACGCTCAACCTGTCGCAGCTGCGCGGTTACCGCACGGGCGGCACGGTGCACGTGGTGGTCAACAACCAGGTCGGCTTCACCACCGCCCCGGAGTACAGCCGGTCCAGCCTCTACAGCACCGATGTGGCCCGGATGATCCAGGCGCCGATCTTCCACGTCAACGGCGACGACCCGGAGGCCGTGGTCCGGGTGGCCCGGCTGGCCTTCGAGTACCGGCAGACGTTCAACAAGGACGTCGTGATCGACATGGTCTGCTACCGCCGGCGCGGCCACAACGAGGGCGACGACCCGTCGATGTCCAACCCTCAGATGTACAAGATCATCGACTCGAAGCGTTCGGTGCGCAAGCTCTACACCGAGGAGCTGATCGGTCGCGGCGACATCACCGTGGAGGACGCGGAGGAGCTGCTGCGCGACTACCAGGCCCAACTGGAGAAGGTCTTCAAGGCCACCCGGGACGCCGCCGCCGCGCCGCGCCAGCTCAACCGGCCGCGCCGCGAGGAGGAGCCGGAGCCGGCCGTCGACACCGCCACCGACGCCGCCGTCGTCAAGGCGATCGGCGAGGCGCACGTCAACCTGCCGGAGGGCTTCACCCCGCACAAGCGCATCCAGCAGCTGCTCGACCGGCGGGCCAAGATGTCCGTCGAGGGCAACATCGACTGGGGGTACGGCGAGATCATCGCGTTCGGGGCGCTGCTGCACGACGGGGTGACCGTCCGGCTCGCCGGTCAGGACTCGCGTCGCGGCACCTTCGTCCAGCGGCACGCGTCGGTGGTCGACTCCCGTACCGGGGACGACTACCTGCCGCTCAAGTCGCTCACCGGCGACGGCGAGCGCTCCCGGTTCTTCGTGCACGACTCGCTGCTCAGCGAGTACGCGGCGATGGGCTTCGAGTACGGCTACTCGGTGGAGAACATCAACGCGCTGGTCGCCTGGGAGGCCCAGTTCGGCGACTTCGTCAACGGCGCCCAGTCGGTGATCGACGAGTTCATCTCGTCCGGTGAGGTGAAGTGGGGTCAGCGCTCGGCTGTCACCCTGCTGCTGCCGCACGGCCACGAGGGCCAGGGCCCGGACCACACCTCCGGTCGCCCGGAGCGGTTCCTGCAGATGTGCGCCGAGGACAACATGCGGGTCGCCATCCCGACGACCCCGGCGAACTACTTCCACCTGCTGCGCCGCCAGGCCCTGTCGCCCAAGCGCAAGCCGCTGGTGGTGTTCACGCCCAAGTCGCTGCTGCGGCACAAGCTCTGCGTCTCCTCCGTGGAGGACTTCACCACCGGCACCTTCCAGCCGGTGCTGCGCGACACGGCCGCCCCGGCGCCGGAGGCGGTGAAGCGGGTGCTGCTCTGCTCCGGCAAGGTCTACTACGACCTGTTCCAGGCCCGGCAAGAGCGCGGCGTCACCGACACCGCGATCCTCCGGATCGAGCAGCTCTATCCGCTGCCGGTCGAGGAGATCCGCGCCGCCCTGGCGCAGTACCCGAACGCGGAGGACTTCGCCTGGGTGCAGGAGGAGCCGGCCAACCAGGGCGCCTGGTCGTTCGTGGCGCTCAACCTGCTGGAGCACCTCACCGACGTCCGGCTGCGGCGGATCTCCCGCCCGGCCGCGGCGGCCCCGGCGGTCGGCTCGGCCAAGACCCACGAGGTCGAGCAGACCGCGCTCATCGAGGCGGCACTTCCCCGCCCATGACCTGACCGCGCCACGCGAGCCGGGGCAGGGCCGTCGACCACGGTCCTGCCCCGGCTCGCGTCGGTCCATCCGATCACCGACCCGCCCGGTCCGCGCCGGGCCGAGCACGAGGACGTACGCCGTGTACTTCACCGACCGTGGCATCGAGGAGCTGGTCGAACGCCGGGGCGACGAGCAGGTGACCCTGGAGTGGCTGGGCGAGCGCCTGCGCGACTTCGTCGACCTCAACCCGGAGTTCGAAACCCCCATCGAACGCCTGGCAACCTACCTGGCCCGCCTGGACGACCCCGACGACGAAGACGCCTAACCCCTTTGACCCGGTGATCAAGAGGTTCGCGTCACTTCTGGCCCCGATCGTGACGCAAACCTCTTGATCACGAGGGCGGGGTGCTCGGGAGGGGGCGGGGTGCTCGGGAGGGGGCGGGGTGGGGCCGGCGATCTTCTAGGGTGGGGGCGTGGCTCGCAGCGTGTACCTGACCAGCGTGGGTTCGGGCGGGGGTAAGTCGACCATCGCTCTCGGACTGGCCGAACTGCTGTCGCGGCAGGTGGGGCGGATTGGCGTGTTCCGGCCGCTGGTCGCCGACACCGGCCCCGATTCGATCCTCGCCCTGCTCAGCGAGCGGTACCGGGTCGAGGTGCCGGTCGCCGAGCTGGCCGGGGCCACCTACGCCGAGGCGGCCGCGCTGGTCGCCGACGGCCGGCGCGAAGAGCTGATCTCCGCGATCGTGGAGCGCTACCGGGCGGTCGAGCGGCAGTGCCCGGCGGTGGTCGTGGTGGGCAGCGACTTCGACGAGCCGGGTGACCCCGCGCACCCTCGCGAGCTGGCCTTCAACGCCCGGCTGGCCACCGAGTTCGGCAGCGTGGTGGTACCGGTGGTGGACGGCTACGAGCAGGAGCCGGCGGCCGTCGCGGCGGCCATGCGCGGGGCGTACCACGATCTGGCCGACCTGGGCGCGACAGTGCTCGCGGTGATCGCCAACCGGGTGCCCGGACCGATGACGCTGCCGGAGCTGCCGGTGCCCGCGTACGCCATCCCGGAGGTGCCGAGCGTGTCGGCGCCGACGGTGGCCGAGGTGGCGGCGGCGCTCGGCGCCACCCTGCTGGCCGGGGACGACGCCGCGCTCGGGCGGGACGTGCTGGACTTCGTGGTCGGCGCGGCGCACGTGCCGACCCTGTTGGGCCACCTCACCGAGGGGGCGCTGGTGATCACCCCGGGCGACCGGGCCGACCTGCTCGTCGCCGCCAGCGCGGCCCACGTGGCCGGGCAGGTGTCGGTGGCCGGGTTGGTGCTCACCCTCGGCGAGCAGCCCGATCCGCGGGTCATGCGGCTGGTGGAGGGGTTGAACACCGGGCTGGCGGTGCTGTCCGTGGGCAGCGACAGCTACGACACGGTCGAGGCGTCCAGCCGAATCGAGGGGCGGCCCAGCGTGGCCAACCCGCGCAAGGTGGAGGCCGCGCTGGGCGCGTTCGAACGCTGCGTGGACACCGACGACCTGGCCCGCCGGCTCCGGGTGAGCCGCTCGACGCGGGTCACCCCGCTGATGTTCGAGAACGAGCTGATCGACCGGGCCCGCTCGCAGCGCCGCCACCTGGTGCTTCCCGAGGGCACCGACGACCGGATCCTGCGGGCGGCGGAAATCCTGCTACGCCGGGGCGTGGCCGACCTGACGCTGCTGGGCCGTCCCGACGACATCGCCCGGCGCACCCGCGAGCTGGGCATCGACCTTGGCGACGCGCGGCTCGTCGACCCGACGAGCAGTGGGTGGCACGACGAGTTCGCCGCCGAGTACGCGCGCCTGCGCGCCCACCGGGGCGTCACCGCCGAGCTGGCGTACGACATCGTGGCCCAGCCCAACTACTTCGGCACGCTCATGGTGGCCACCGGGCACGCCGACGGCATGGTCTCCGGCGCCACGCACACGACCGCCGCCACCATCCGACCCGCCTTCGAGATCATCCGTACCGTCCCGGACGTCTCGGTGGCCTCCAGCGTCTTCTTCATGCTGTTGCGCGACCGGGTGCTGGTCTACGGCGACTGCGCGGTGAACCGCGACCCGGACGCCGCCCAGCTCGCCGACATCGCGATCTCGTCGGCCGACACCGCCGCACGGTTCGGCATCGAGCCCCGGGTGGCCATGCTGTCGTACTCCACCGGCAGCTCCGGCGCGGGCGCCGACGTGGAGAAGGTCGCCGCGGCCACCGCGCTCGTCCGGGAACGGCGGCCCGACCTGCTGGTCGAGGGGCCGATCCAGTACGACGCGGCGATCGATCCGGCGGTGGCGGCGACCAAACTGCCGGAGAGCAAGGTCGCCGGGCACGCCACGGTCTTCATCTTCCCGGACCTCAACACGGGCAACAACACGTACAAGGCGGTGCAGCGCTCGGCCGGGGCGGTCGCCGTCGGGCCGGTGATGCAGGGCCTGCGCCGGCCGGTGAACGACCTGTCCCGGGGCGCGCTGGTGCCGGACATCGTGAACACGGTGGCGATCACCGCCATCCAGGCGGCCGCCGGGGAGGCGTCATGAGTCGGGTCCTGGTGCTCAACTGCGGGTCGTCGTCGGTGAAGTGGCGGCTCTACGACGGGGACCGCACGCTCGGGCAGGGCACCGTCGAGCGGGTCGGCGAGGCCGGTGGCGGCCCGGCGGACCACGCCAGCGCGGTCCGGCAGATCCTGGACGGGCTGGACCTGACCGGGTTGACAGCCGTCGGGCACCGCGTGGTGCACGGCGGCCGGACGTTCACCGCCCCGACGCTCGTCGACGACGCGGTGCTGGCCGCGATCCGCGACCTGGTCCCGCTCGCCCCGCTGCACAACCCGGCCAACCTGGCCGGCATCGAGATGGCACGGGCGGCCCTGCCGGACGTGCCGCAGGTCGCCGTCTTCGACACGGCGTTCCACCACACCCTGCCCGAGGCCGCCGCGACCTACGCGATCGACCGGGACACCGCCGAGCGGTACGACATCCGCCGGTACGGCTTCCACGGCACCTCGCACGCGTACGTCTCCCGGCGTACCGCCGAGCTGTTGGACCGGCCGTACGGGCAGCTCAACACGATCACCCTGCACCTGGGCAACGGGGCGAGCGCCTGCGCGGTGGCCGGTGGTCGCAGCGTCGCCACCTCGATGGGGATGTCACCCCTGCAAGGGCTGGTGATGGGCACCCGCAGCGGCGACCTGGACCCGACCGTGATCTTCCACCTGCGACGCGAGGGCGGCCTGTCGGTGGACGAGATCGACGACCTGCTCAACCACCGCAGCGGCCTGCTCGGCCTGAGCGGCGTCAACGACATGCGCGAGGTACTGCAACGCCGGGCCGCCGGCGACCGGGCCGCCGCGCTGGCCTTCGACGTCTACTGCCGGCGGATCACCGGGTACGTCGGGGCGTACTACGCGCTGCTCGGCCGCGTCGACGCGATCGCGTTCACCGCCGGGGTGGGCGAGCACGCCGCCGGAGTGCGGGCTGCCGCGCTGGCCGGCCTGGACCGGCTCGGCATCAGCGTGGACGACACCCGCAACGGCGGCCAGGGTGACCGGGTGATCTCACCCGACGGCGCCGAGGTGAGCGTCTGCGTCATCCGCACCGACGAGGAACGGGAGATCGCCCGGCAGACCCGCGACGTGGTGGGGAAGCTCTAGGCCAGCCAGACGACCAGGGCCACCAGCAGCACCACGACCACCGCCGCGCCGACGATGAGGGGCAGCCGGGACGGCGCGTCGGCCGGGACGGCGGCCTCCGGCGTCTGGGTGAAGGCGCGGAACGCCTCGGTGTTGCCGCTGGGGTCGGTGTAGTTCTCAGCCATGCCGGTGACCCTAGCGAAGCCGTGGCCGACGCACCGCCCCCACCTCCCGTGGTCGCGTCGGGTCGGGCCGGGCGGCGGAGGTGACCCGACCGGGTGGGGGCAGAGGCAGGCCGGACGGCGGGGTCGTCGCGCAGGTCCCGACGCCTACGGTGAGACAGTGGGGGCGGGACGGCTGGTCGCCGTACTGGTGACAGCGCTGCTGGCGGGGTGCGCGCCGGCCTCCGCCGTGGCCGGCGGGTCCACCGGGGCACCGGCCGCGCGCCGAGCGCCCGAGGGGTCGTACACCGTCGGCGTGCGTACGCTCACCCTCGATCCGCGCTCGGCGCGCCCCCTGCCGGTGACCCTCTGGTATCCGGCGGGCACCGACGGTGTGGCCGCCGGACGATTCCCGGTGGTCGTCTACAGCCACGGGCTGCACAGCCGGCCCGAACTGCACGCCGGGTTGACCACCCGGTGGGCGGCGGCCGGATTCGTGGTGGCCGCGCCGGCGTACCCGCACACCCGCTCGGACGCCGCGCACTTCACCCGGGCCGACGTCCGCAACCAGCCCGCCGACGGTTGGCGGCTGATCCGGCACCTGGGCCGCCTCGACCGCGACCCGGGTGATCCGCTCGCCGGCCACCTGGATCTCGCGTCGGTCGCCGCCGCCGGTCACTCGGCGGGCGGCTTCACCACCTCCGGCATGTTCACCGAGGGCCACCCGACCCGGTTGCGCGCCGGCATCGTGATCGCCGGCGGCGGACTGCCCGGCAGCTTCGCGGGGCCGAGCGCCCCGGTGCTGTTCGTGCACGGCACGGCCGACCCGGTGGTGCCGGTGACGGTCGGGCGGGCGGCGTACGCGCGCACCCGGGGTCCGGCTGCCTTCCTCAGCGTCGTGGGGCAGGGGCACGGCGAGTACCTCACGCCGGACCGTCCCGGGTTCACACCGGTGCTGGCCACGACGACCGACTTCCTGCGCTGGGCCCTCTACGGCGACAGCACGGCCGGCGCGCGCCTCCCCCTCGACGCCCGCACGGCGCTGACCCGCTACGAGTCACGCCCGGCCCGCTAGCAACTCCCCACCCGGCACCCGGCCGAGCCGTCCGGTCACACCTTGAGGACGTCCACGTCGTACAGGGCTATCGACGCGTCGCGCGAAGCGAGGGTCAACCCTTCGGTGATCGCCTGCGCCACCAGCATGCGGTCGAAGGGGTCGCGGTGATGTGGTGGCAGGCGGCCAGCGGCGATGGCGTGGGCATGGGTCACCGGGAGGTCCCGGAAGCCCATGTCTCGAACCCGCTCCGCAAGGTCAGGCGGTCCGGCGAGTTTCCCGGTGCTCTGCTTGATGGTGATCTCCCACAGGGTGACCGGGGAGAGGAAGATGTCTGGCTCGTGGCGTAGTTGGTCGAGCAACTCGGGGCCGAGGTCCGGGTCGCCGGCGATGGCCCAGAGGGCGACGTGAGTGTCCAGCAGCAGGTTCATGCGCCGAGGCCGAAGTCCTCGGCGATCTCGGCGTTGGTCCGTGGTGAGTCCCAGTCACCCGAGAGGTCCAGTTCGCCGGCGAGCGAGCCGATCGCGGTGCGGTTGGCCCGCCGGACCAGGGGTACGACCTTCGCCACCGGGGTGCCCGCCCGGTCGATGATGATCTCCTCGCCGCGTTCCACCCGTTCGATGATGCGCGACAGATGGGTCTTGGCATCATGCATGTTGTAGTGCACGGCCTCAGCCGACATGGCGCAGCCCTCTCGCTTAGCTAAGGGATTAGTCTAGCCTGTTTGAACGCTGACGTCAGCGGCCTTGTCGGCTCGGGGCGGGGGTCGGACGCGCACGCCTCCCGACGGTACCGTGGCCCGATGGACGACCTCGCGCGTCGCCAGTTGGCGAGCATCGCCGAACTGGTCGAGGTGAGCACGCCGGCTGGTGTCCCGGTGTGGTTGCGCGGCGGCTGGGCGATGGACTTCCACCTCGGCGCGGTGACCCGCCCGCACGTCGACGTCGACTGGTACTGCTGGCACGAGGACGCGCCGCGACTCCCCGCACTGCTGCTGGCCCGGGGCTGGCGTCCCGACCCGAGGATGCCGGCGGAGCGACAGCTCGACCTGTTCGCGGGAGACGTCGAGGTCAGCGTGGCGTACCTGGGCCGGGACGACAGCGGTCGGCCGACCGTGGGCGCCGGCCCCTGGGCGGGCACCCCTCTGCCGGCCGGGATGCTGGACGCGCCGCCCGGCCGGATCGGCTCGTTGACCGTGCCGACGATCTCGGTGGCGGCCCAGATCGAGTTCAAGCAGATGTACCCGGTGTGGATGCCGGAGCGTCCCCGCCGTCCGAAGGACGCGGCCGACCTGGCTCGACTGCGCGCTGGGCCTCGTCGAGCAGGTCCTCGTACACCCCGATCTTGAAACCGATCAGGTCCAGGCACTGCGTGAGTTTGCCGATCTGGCCGGTGACGCGCTCGCGGTGCTCGCGCATCAGGGCAAGACGTTCCTCCTCGTTGCCGGCACCCGCCCGGACGAGGTCGGCGTACCGGCGCAGCGCGGGCAACGGCATGCCCGAGGTACGGAGAATGATGCAGACGGTCAACCAGTCCACGTCGTCCTGGCTGTACACGCGACGCCCGCCGGGCCCTCGGCGTACGGGATCGACGAAGACGCCCTCCTGCTCGTAGAAGCGGAGGGCGTGCACGCTCAGGCCGGTGCGTTCGGCGACCTGCCCGATGCTCAGACTCGCGATGTCGTCGGCCATGCCGAGCAGGGTAGCCAGGCTTGACCTAGAGCCGACTCCAGCTCCTAGGGTCCCCCGTGATCGTCACGACATCGCCAGAGGAGCATCGGCATGCGCTATCGCACCCTCGGCGGGACCGGCATCGAGGTGAGCACCCACTGCCTCGGAACCATGATGTTCGGTGCCGTCGGAAACCCGGACCACGACGAGTGCGTCCGCATCATCCACACCGCGATCGACAGCGGCATCAACGCCATCGACACCGCCGACATGTACGGCCGGGGTGAGTCCGAGCAGATCGTGGGGAAGGCGCTGCGGGGGCGTCGCGACGACGTCGTCCTCGCCACCAAGGTCCACTTTCCGATGGGCGAGGGGCCCAACCAGGGTGGCAACTCGCGGCGGTGGATCCTCAAGGCGGTCGAGGGGAGCCTCCAACGTCTGGGTACCGACTGGATCGACCTCTACCAGGTCCACCGCCCGGACCCCTCGACCGACATCGAGGAGACGCTTTCGGTGCTCACCGACCTGGTGAGCCAGGGAAAGATCCGCGCCTTCGGATGTTCGACGTTCCCCGCTGAGGAGATCGTCGAGGCACACCAGGTGTCCGAGCGTCGCGGCCTCGGCCGGCTGCGCACCGAGCAGCCGCCGTACTCGATCCTCGCCCGCGGGGTGGAGACCTCGGTCCTCCCGGTCTGCCAGCGCTACGGCATGGGGGTGCTGGTCTGGAGCCCGCTCGCCTTCGGCTTCCTCAGCGGCAGGTACCGCAAGGATCGGGCCGTCGACCTGTCGACCGGGCGGGCGGTTCTCCGGCCGGCGCAGTTCGATCCCGCGATCGCGGAGAACGCGGCCAAGCTCGACATCGTCGAGCGGCTCGTCGACCTCGCGGCGGACATCGGGTGCACGCTGCCACAACTCGCCATCGCCTTCACCGTGGCCCATCCGGCGGTCACCTCGGCGATCATCGGACCACGGACCATGCAGCACCTGGAGGACCTGCTCAAGGGCGCGAGCCTCGCCCTGGACGACGCGACCCTCGACCGGATCGACGAGATCGTGCCACCCGGCACGAACCGGTACGAGCCCAACGCCGCCTTCCGCCCCCGCTCCCTGACCGACCCGGCGCGGCGGCGGCGTCCGCTCTCCGAACGCGCCGCGGCCTGAGACGACCGGTGACAGCGTGGCCGCAGCGCGCCGGACCGCCCCGAGCCACCGGCACGGCACGGCACAATTGAGGCCATGTCGCGTCGTGTCACCCCCACGCTGCTGGCCAGCGCCCTGCTCCTGACCGGTCTGGTCGGCTGCTCCACGGACGCCCCGAGGAAGGAGACCGCGCCGGTCGCCGTCGAGCCGCCGCCGGCCGCCACGCCGACACCGCGGGTACCCGCCGGGTCCGCGCCCGAGAGCGCCTTCGGCGTCGGCGTACGACAGCTCAAGCTGAACCGGGACGGCCGTGCGCTGCCGGTGACCCTCTGGTATCCGGCGGCCGGGAAGGCCGGCGGCGCGGCCAGGCGGTCCGCGGCGGCGGCGGACGGCCGGTTTCCGGTGGTGATGTTCAGCCACGGCCTCGGCGGGCGGCCGGAGGACTACGCCGCGCTGCTGACCCGCTGGGCCGCGGCCGGCTTCGTGGTGGCCGCGCCGACCTTCCCGCACACCTCCAAGGGCGGTGACGGCAACGTCCTCGACGTCCTCAACCAACCGGCCGACGTGTCGTACGCGCTGACCCAGGTGCTGGCGCTCGACGGCAGGGCCGGCGACGGGCTGCGCGGCCGGTTGGCGACCGACCGGGTGGCCGCGGCGGGGCACTCGGCCGGCGGGGTGACCACCATCGGCCTGTTCACCGCGGGCCGGGACGAACGGCTGGACGCCGGGGTGGTGTTCGCCGGTACGGCCGTCGGCGTCGGTACGGCGTTCGCGGGCGCGACCGCGCCGCAGTTGTTCGTGCACGGCGAGTTGGACGAGGTGGTCGACTACGCGGCGGGCAAGGCGGCGTACGACAAGGTGCCGTGGCCGAAGGCGCTGCTGAGCCTGCCCAAGGGTGACCACGGCCGAGCGCTGCTCGGCGACGCCGCGTCACTGCGGGTCGTCTCGGACACGTCCGTCGAGTTCCTGCGCTGGTCGCTGTACGGCGACCCGGCGGCCAAGAAGCGCATCGCCAAGGACGCGACCCGCAACGACATCGCAACCTTCGACGATCACCTCTGACCGTCGCCCCTCCCCCGCGCGATCTTGCACTTTCTGTCGCGTCATAGCGGGACATTTTTCGCGAGACGGCAACAGAAAGTGCAAGATCGCGGGGGTGTGGAGGTGTGGGGGCCGGGCGCGGGGGTCAGGCGGTGTGGTCGAGGACGACCTTGCCGAAGGCGTCGCCGGAGTGCAGGCGGGCGAAGGCGTCCTCGACCCGGCTGAACGGGACCACGCTGTCCACCACCGGGCGGACCTCGTTCTCGGCGCAGAACGCCAGCAGCTCGTACAGCTCCCCGGGGGTGCCCATCGACGTGCCCAGGATCTCCAACTGCATGGCGAAGACCCGGCGCAGGTTGACCGTCGGCTGGTGGCCGGCGGTGGCGCCGGAGACCACGATTCGGGCCATCGGGGCGGCCGACTTCATCGAGTGCTCGAAGGTCGCCGCGCCGACCGTCTCGATCACCACGTCGACCCGCTCCGGCAGCCGGGCGCCGGGCTCCACAGCGGTGGCCCCGAGAGCGGAGATCCGCTCGCGCTTGGCGGCGTCGCGACTGGTCGCGTACACCCGTTTGCCCATCGCGACGGCGAGCGCGACGGCCGCCGTCGCGACGCCGCCGCCCGCGCCCTGCACCAGCACGCTGTCGGCGTCCGCGACGCGACCCTTGGTGGTCAGCATCCGCCACGCGGTCAGCCAGGCCGTGGGCAGGCACGCGGCGTCGGTCGCGGCCATGCCGCCGGGCAGCGGGACCAGGTTCGACCGGGGTACGGCGACCTGCTCGGCGAGGGTCCCGGCGAAGTGCTCGGAGAGGATGGAGACGCCGCGTGGGTCACCGGGAGTGACGACGACCGGGTAGACGACCACGTTGTTGCCCTCGGGGTCCACACCCACCGCGTCGCAGCCGAGGATCATCGGCAACTGCGCCTCGGTGAGCCCCACCCCGCGCAGCGACCATAGGTCGTGGTGGTTGAGCGAGGTGGCGCGCACCCGCACGGTCACCCAGTCGTCCTCCGGGTGGGTCGGCTCGGGTCGCTCACCGACGGTGAGGGCGGTGAGCGGATCGGCGTCGTCGAAGCGGGAGACGAAGGCAGCACGCATGATCGGCACCGTAACAAGCTGAGCGCTCGTTAAGAAGGGCCGGCCGCCGGGCCACGCCGCACGCCGGTCACGCCGTCGCGGTCACCACGCCGGTCACGGCGTTCCGGTCACCACGCCGGTCACGGCGTTCCGGTCACCGCCGGGCCACGCCGTCACGGCGGGCGGCCTCGGCCACCGCCTCGGCGACGGCCGGAGCGACACGCGGGTCCAGCGGCGACGGGACGATCGCCTCGGGAGTCAACGACTCGGCCACCACTGCGGCGATGGCGTCCGCCGCGGCGACCTTCATCGCGTCGGTGATCCGGGTGGCGCCGGCGTCCAGCGCGCCCCGGAACACCCCGGGGAACGCCAGCACGTTGTTGATCTGGTTGGGGTAGTCGCTGCGGCCCGTGGCGACCACCGCGACGTGCCGGGCGGCCACCTCCGGGTGCACCTCCGGGGTGGGATTGGCCAGCGCGAACACGATCCCACCGGGTGCCATACCGGCGATGGCGGCCTCCGGGATCTCGCCTCCGGAGACGCCGATCAGCACGTCCGCGTCGCGCAGCGCCTCGGTGATGTCGCCGTGGCGGCCGTCCGCGTTGGTGCTCGCCGCCAACTCGGCCTTGCCACCGGTCAGCTCGGTGCGGTGCCGGCCGATGATCCCCTTCGAGTCGCAGACGACGACCTGGTCGGGGTTGACGCCACCGGCGATGAGCATCTTCGTCACGGCCACCCCGGCCGCGCCCGCGCCGCTCACCGCGACCCGCAGGTCGCCGAGCTTGCGGTTGAGCAGGGTGGCGGCGTTACGCAGCGCCGCGAGCACCACGATGGCGGTGCCGTGCTGGTCGTCGTGGAAGACCGGGATGTCCAGCGCCTCGTCGAGGCGACGCTCGATCTCGAAGCAGCGCGGCGCGCTGATGTCCTCCAGGTTGATCCCGCCGAACGAGGGGGCCAGCGCCCGCACCACTGCGACGATCTCGTCCACATCCTGGGTGTCCAGGCAGATCGGCACCGCGTCCACCCCGGCGAACTGCTTGAACAGCACCGCCTTGCCCTCCATCACCGGCAGGGCGGCGCGCGGGCCGATGTTGCCGAGCCCCAACACGGCCGAGCCGTCGGTCACCACCGCGACAGCGTGCGACGCCCAGGTGTACTCGTCGGCCAGGGCGGGGTCGGCGGCGATCGCCTCGCACACCCGGGCCACCCCCGGGGTGTACGCCAGGGAGAGGTCCTCGCGGCTGGTGAGCGGCACCGTCGAGGCGACGGCCATCTTGCCGCCGACGTGCAGTTGGAAGACGGGATCAGCGGGGTCCACGGTGGATGAAGACATGGCGGTGACTCCAGGATCTGTCGAGCAGATGTGAGGCGGCGGGCCCGGCCGCGAGGTGGGCGGCGAGCGATGGCACGCGGCGCGGGGGGTCACCCGGCACTTTCCGAGCATAGTGTCGACCCTGCCCCTCGGATGTGAGCAGGGTCATATATCCCGACGAGGCACCCGTCCGGGGCGCGGCCAGTAGCGAGCCACCACCCGGCCGCGTACGTCGGCCACGCCGTACGCCCGGGAGTCGTCGGTGATCAACTCGTTGTCACCGCGCAGCCACCAGCCGCCATCCTGAGGCCGGACCGCCCGCTTGACGACCAGCAGTTCCGGCCGTGTTCGGAAGACCGCGACCACCACGTCGCCGGGCCGGATGGGACGCCCGCCCGAGCGGACCAGCACCGCGTCGCCGTGCCGCAGCGTCGGCGCCATGGACGGGCCGGCCACCGCGACCGCCGTCAGCGGGCCGCGCAAACGAGGCGGCTCACCCGGGTGATCGGCGCGCACCGGTTTCACCTCCACCCGGTTCGGGGAGCATTCCCAGGAGTAATGTCGCCTTTGATCATCGCAAACTTCCCATGGAGGATCCCGATGCGACTTCCGCGCATCCTTGCGCCCCGCGTCACCGCGAGCGCTCACTGCGACCTGCCGTGCGGCGTCTACGACCCGGCCCAGGCCCGGATCGAGGCCGAATCGGTCAAAATGATCTGCGAGAAGTACCAGGCGAACACCGACCCGGAGTTCCGCACCCGGGCGGTCATCATCAAGGAGCAGCGCGCCGAGCTGGTCAAGCACCACCTGTGGGTGCTCTGGACCGACTACTTCAAGGCGCCGCACTTCGAGAAGTACCCGAACCTGCACACCCTGTTCAACGAGGCCACCAAGCTCGCCGGCGCCAGCGGCGTCAAGGGCAGCCTCGACCCGGCCACGGCCGACCAGCTCCTCGCGAAGATCGACGAGATCGCGAAGATCTTCTGGGAGACCAAGAAGGCGTGACCAACCCGGTCACCCCGACGATCCGGCCGGTACGTCCCGCGGACGTACCGGCCGTCGTCGCCATGGTGCACGAACTGGCGGCGTACGAACGCGCTCCCGAGCAGTGTCACCTCACCGAGGAACAGCTCACCTCGGCGCTGTTCACCACCGCTCCGGCCCTCTTCGGTCACGTCGCGGTCGACGAGCACGACGCGCCGGTCGGCTTCGCCCTGTGGTTCCTCAACTTCTCCACCTGGGCCGGCGTGCACGGCATCTACCTGGAGGACCTGTACGTCTCCCCGGCGGCCCGGGGCACCGGCGCGGGCCGACTACTGCTCGCCACGCTGGCCGACATCTGCGTACGTCGGGGTTACCGCCGGCTGGAGTGGTGGATGATCGAGTGGAATCCGGCCGCCGGCTTCTACGCCTCGATCGGCGCCCAGCAGATGAACGAGTGGGTCCCGTACCGGCTCAGCGGTGACGCCCTACGCGATCTGGCCGCTCAGGCGGAGGCCGCCGACACGCGCCCGGGCGACTGACCGGGTAGAGTCCCCGACCGGGGGGATGAGCGTGACTCAACTGACCGGCCAGCCAACGACCGACGACGACGTGGTGCACCTCACGGTGCCCGCCGACGGCGGTTACCTCGGCGTGCTCCGTACCGCCACCGCAGGCCTCGCGGCCCGGCTGCAGTTCGCGCTCGACGAGATCGAGGATCTGCGGATCGCGGTCGACGAGGCGTGCGCCATGCTGCTCGCCATCGCCACCCGTGACGCCGAGTTGGAGTGTCGGTTCGCTGTCACCAACGACGCGCTGACCGTCGAGGTGACCGTGCCGACCGTCCGCGGCGCCACGCTGCCCGCCGAGTCGTCCTTCGCCTGGAAGGTGCTCACCGCGCTGACCACGTCGGCGTCCGCCACGGCCACCGACGGCCGGGCGACCATCTCGTTGCTGACCCGCCGCTCCGGCGGCTACTGACCGGCAACGCTCCGCCGTGCCGGGCCGCGAGGCTCAGGCGGCGCGGCGTCGCGGGCGGGGCCACCGTGCACGTCAGCGTGCCGCGACGGGCTCAGCCGCGCCCGCCGGTCGACGTCACTCGAAGCCGAGGGCCTTCGTCGTGGGCGGGCTGACGAGCAGCCAGCCGACGCCCAGGCCGAGCGCCATCAGCGGAATGCCCAGCCAGCCCAGCCCGCCCTGGATCATGAACCAGCCGATCGGCAGCAGCATCAGCTGAAGGACGATCGCGGGGGCCCGTGCGCCGGCCCGGCGGCGCAGCAGCGCGCGGCCCAGCGCCCACAGCGCGACGGCCGCCCCGACGGCGAAGGCGGTCACCAGCAACGCCGACGCGAGATCGGTGGTGGCGGCGGTCAGGTCGGCCCAGAGCAACCAGACCGCGATCAGCCCGACGGCGACCGCCTCCGCCCACAGCAGCCGCACCGCCCAGCGAAGCGTGCCGGGAATCCGGGCCGAGTCGATGGTCACGCGCGCCACGATACCCGTGCTACCGAGAGGTACAGTGCCGCCCATGCGGGCCGTCCTGGTGGTCAATCCGAAGGCCACCACCACCAGCGAACGCAGCCGAGACGTGCTTGTCCGTGCGCTGCGCAGCGAAGTCGACCTCAGTGTGCGCTACACCCGCCGCCGGGGGCACGCCATGGCGTTGGCCCGGGAGGCCGCCGCGGAGGGCGTCGATCTCGTCGTCACCCTGGGTGGTGACGGCACCGTGAACGAGGTGGTGAACGGCCTGATGACGGCCGAGCCGCCGGCCGGTGTCGGTGACGCGTCGATGGCCCAGCGACTGCCGGCGCTGGCCACCGTCCCGGGCGGTTCCACGAACGTCTTCGCCCGCGCGTTGGGTCTGCCCCGGGAGTGGCCGGACGCCACCAGCATGATCCTGGAAGGGCTGCGCCTGGGCCGGCAGCGCACGGTCGGGCTGGGCCGCGCCGACGACCGCTACTTCACCTTCTGCGCCGGGTTCGGGCTGGACGCCGCCGTCATCCACCGGGTGGAGCAGGCCCGGCGCAAGGGGCGGGTCTCGACGCCCGGGCTCTACTTCCGCTCGATCATGAGCCAGTACTTCTTCGCCTCGGACCGGCGGCATCCGGCGATCAGTCTGGAGCGACCGGGTGAGGAGTCGGAGGGCGAGCTGGCCACCGTCATCATCCAGAACACCGCCCCGTGGACGTACCTGGGTGATCGGGAGGTCAACCCGAATCCGGAGGCGTCGTTCGACCTCGGCCTCGACGTGCTGGCACTGCGACAGCTCCGGGTGGCTAGCACAACACGGACAGTCACCCAATTCATGGGTCGGCAGCCAGATCCGAACGGACGTCAGGTGTTACGCCTCCATGACACTGCGGAGTTCACGCTGGTCTCCAGCCGCCCGCAGGCGTTCCAGCTCGACGGTGACTATCTTGGCGAGCGGGAGAAGGTCAGATTCACCTCCATTCCGGCCGCACTGAGAGTAATCTGCTAGGTCTCGGGTACTGCCCTTGGTCGACGCGGCGCCGCAACCGCTTCGGCAGGCGCCGCCACACCGAGGGGCAGGTGCCGGAAATGTCAGCAATGTCACGCGGACTGTACTATATTGATCCTCGACTGTGGCACGGCGGGTAACCAGGAAGGCACTGGAACCCGGACAAATGGGTTGTGGGCTTGCTCACCGCGCGGAGTTTTTCCGAGCGTCACCCTTGACATCGCGAGCGTTCGTGAAAGTATTCACAAGCGAACTTGAGTTACCGGGACATTGCCTGGATATGCTCGTCAGGTTGAGCTGTTCCAGCAGGTCCCCGGGGCTGACTGCCTGCTCACGCACTGCCGAATGGTCAGACGCGAACGGTCACCATAGGCACTGCGGATGCATATAGGAAAAGCACGACCCGCAATAAATTGCCACCCATCCAGAATGAGGAGTGTTGCCGCCATGGACTGGCGTCACCATGCTGTCTGCCGCGACGAGGACCCGGAGCTGTTCTTCCCGATTGGGACGTCCGGACCGGCTCTCCTTCAGGTCGAGCAGGCCAAGGCCGTCTGCCGGCGCTGCTCCGTCACCGACCAGTGCCTTCAGTGGGCGCTCGAGTCGGGTCAGGACGCCGGCGTCTGGGGCGGGATGAGCGAGGAGGAGCGGCGCGCTGTCAAGCGGCGCGGCGGCCTCCGGGTGCTGCGCGCTCACTCCGCCTGATCTCCCAACGACACAGCAGTACGCCCCGGCGGGTCCGCCTGCCGGGGCGTACTGCTGTCCAAAACCGACCGGGTCGGACGAGCGGTCAGGCCGGCTCGTCGACCCGGCTCAGCACCAGCTCTGCCAACTCGGGCGCATCCGTCAACGGGGCCGCCACCGCCACCGCGCCGGCCGCCCGCGCCGAGGCGGTCACCGCGTCGTGGAACAGGCCCGGCGCGAGAAAGTACGCGGACACCGCGACCCGACGCGCGCCCGCCGCCCGCAGCCGCGTCACCGCCACACCCGTCGCCGGCGGGGCCGCCGAGGCGTACGACACCCGGCAGGGCACCCCGAACTCAACGCCGAGCGCATCGGCCACCCGGCCCACGGAACCGCGCGCACGCGCGTCCCGGGTGCCCGCGGCGGCCAGCACCAGGGCGTCGAAGCGCCCCGGCGCGACCTCCCCGAGCCGACGACGCAGCCCCGCCAGCAGGGCCCGCGTCACCGTCCCGTCCGCCGGGCCGAGCACGTCGGTCACCCGTACCGTCAGCGCTGCTCCGGCCGTCGTCGCGGCGGTCACCGCCGCCGGGATGTCCACCCGACGGTGGTACGCGGCGGTCAGCAGTAGCGGCACCACCACCGCACGCCGGTGCCCCGCCTGGGCCAGCGTGCGCAGCACCTCGGTCGGCCCCGGCTCGGTGTGGTCCAGCCAGCTCGCCCACACCGACAGGCCGGGCCGGGCCGCCGACACCGCCCGGGCCAGCGCCCGGGTGGCCTCGGCGGCTCGTGGATCCCGGCTGCCGTGCGCCACCAGCACCACCGGGACCGCCCCGCCGGCCGCACCGGGGCCGGTCGGGGTCGTCGACGACGAGGTCAGACGTGCAGCCCGCACTCGGTCTTCTCGAACATGGCCCAGCGGCCAGCGCGCGGATCCTCGCCGGCCTTCGTCCGGCGGGTGCACGGCCAGCAGCCGATCGAGCCGTACCCCTGCTTGAACAGCTCGTTGACCGGCACGTTCCAGCGGGCGATGTAGGCGTCCACGTCCCCCTGCGACCAGGCCGCGATCGGGTTGACCTTGACCTTGCCGCGCCGCGCGTCGAACGTCACCACCGGCGTGTTGGCCCGGGTCGGCGACTCGTCCCGACGCAGACCGGCGGCCCAGGCGTCGTACCCGGACAGGGCCCGCTCCAACGGCTCCACCTTGCGCAACTGGCAGCAGTCGTCCGGCGACTTGTTGAACAGTCGCGGACCGTACTGGCCGTCCTGCTGCCCCACGGTGAGCCGGGGTCGGATCGACCGGACGTTCACCGGCAGCGTACGGGCGACCTCGTCGCGTACGCGAAGCGTCTCGGGGAAGTGCAGACCGGTGTCGAGGAAGACCACGTCCACGCCCGGGGCGACCCGGGACACCAGGTGGGCCAGGACGGCGTCGGCCATCGAACTGGTGACGCAGAACCGGTCGCCGAAGGTCTGCGCCGCCCAGCGGGCGATCTCCAGCGCGGGAGCGCCCTCCAGCTCCCGACCGGCGTCCTCGGCCAGCACGCGCAGCTCGTCCGGGCTGCGCAGGGACGGGTCGGCGGGCTTCGGACCACCCGGGCCGACCAGGCGCAGGCTTGCGGCGGAGACGAGGCTCATCGGGTCACCGTCCGGGAGAGCAGCCCGGTGAACTTCACCGAGAAGACCCGGGCGCAGGCGTGGCACTCCCAGGCGCCGTGCCCCGCCTCGTGCGGCCGCAGGTCCTCCTCGCCGCAGTACGGGCAGTACAGGGGTGCCGCTCGGTTCTCGCTGCTCACCGCAGTTCCTCCTCGTCGACTCTGATCACCCAGTTGGCGAACGTCTCGCCCTCGTTCCGCCCGGCCAGGTAGCGGCGGGCCAGCCGTTCCACGTACTCGGGAAGCTCCTCGGCGGTGGTCTTCAGGCCTCGCAGCTTGCGGCCGAAACCGGCGGTCTGCCCCTGCGCCATGCCGAGGCCGCCGCCCAGGTGCACCTGGAAGCCCTCCACCTGCCGGCCGTCCGGGCCGACCACCAGCTGACCCTTGAGGCCGATGTCGGCGACCTGGGTGCGGGCGCAGGCGTTCGGGCAGCCGTTGATGTGGATCGAGATGTCCGCGTCGAAGTCGCGCAGCCGCTGCTCCAGCCGGGCCACCAGCTCCTCACCGCTAGCCTTGGTCTCGACGATGGCGAGCTTGCAGTACTCGATGCCGGTGCACGCCATCGTGCCGCGACGCCACGCCGACGGCCGGGCCTCCAGGCCGATGCCGCGGAGCGCGTCGACGAGCGACTCCGTCCGCGCCGTCGGCACGTCGAGCACCAGCAGCTTCTGGTACGGAGTGAGCCGCACCCGGTCGCTGCCGTGCGCCTCGACCACGTCGGCCAGTTGGCTGAGCTGCGCGCCGGAGACCCGCCCGACCACCGGGGCAGCACCCACGTAGTTCCGCCCATCGGCCTGCTCGTGCACACCCACGTGGTCGATCGGCTTCGACGGCAGGGTCGGCGCGGGGCCGTCGAGCAGCGTACGACCGAGGTAGTCCTTCTCCAGGACCTCGCGGAAGCGCTCGACGCCCCAGTCCGCGACCAGGAACTTCAGCCGGGCCCGGTTACGCAGCCGGCGGTAGCCGTAGTCACGGAAGATGCCGACCACGCCGGCCCAGACGTCCGGTACCTCGACCAGCGGCACCCAGACGCCGAGCCGCTGGGCGAGCATCGGGTTGGTGGAGAGGCCGCCACCGACCCAGACGTCGAAGCCGGGGCCGTGCTCGGGGTGGTCGACACCGAGGAACGCGATGTCGTTCGACTCGTACGGGGTGTCGACCAGCCAGGAGATCGACGTCTTGAACTTGCGGGGCAGGTTGGAGTACTGCTTGTCACCCACGTACCGGGCGACGATCTCGTCGACCGCCGGGGTCGGGTCGAGCAGCTCGTCGCAAGCCACCCCGGCGACCGGGCTGCCGAGCACGATGCGCGGGCAGTCGCCGCACGCCTCGGTGGTCTGCAGGCCGACCGACTCGAGCCGACGCCAGATCTCCGGCATGTCCTCGACGCGGATCCAGTGGTACTGGATGTTCTGCCGGTCGGTGATGTCGGCGGTGTCCCGGGCGAACTCCCGGGAGATGTCCGCGATGACCCGCAACTGGGCCAGGCTGAGCTGGCCGCCGTCGATGCGGACGCGGAGCATGAAGAACTCGTCCTCCAGCTCGTGCGGCTCCAGCACGGCGGTGCGCCCGCCGTCGATGCCCGCCTTGCGCTGGGTGTAGAGGCCCCACCAGCGGAACCGGCCGCGCAGGTCCTGCGGGTCGATGGAGGCGAAGCCACGGTGCGCGTAGATGTTCTCGATCCGGGCCCGAACGTTGAGCGGGTCGTCGTCCTTCTTGATCCGCTCGTTGGGGTTGAGCGGCTCACGGTGCCCGAGCGCCCACTGGCCCTCGCCCCGGGGCCGGCGCGGCGGCCGGGCGGGCCGGGCCGTCGGGTCCTCGGGCCGGGCCGGGATGCTGCTGACCGCCATCGCGGCGTCCTCCGTTGTCTGCTGTGCCTCGGGGCACGCGCGGGGCGCGACGGCCGGCCCGACGAAGCGGGCGGGACAACGGTGTCTTCAGACAGCCGGCGCGGAGCGCGCCCGAGACAGATTGGTCGGGCGTCGTCAGTGAGCCGGACAGATGGCGCTGCGCACGCGGCCGTAGTCGACGTGGCGACGAGCCACGAAGCGGCGGACGACAGCGGCGGTCATGCGCCCATGCTGCCACACCGGGTAGGGCCCGGCCAATGTCCACGTGCGGCATCCCACATCACGGGCCAGCCAACTCGCGGCACTTCGCGGGGTGGGCCCGAGGGCCTTGGCGGCGTGGCAGGCTCGGGGCTGTGGACGGATGGTCCGGGAAGTCGATCGGGGTCGCGCGGGGCGTGCCGGTCTGGCTTCTTCCGGCGCTGCTGACCCTGGCGGTCACGCTGACCGGGATCGGTTCGGCGCAGCTCTGGCGCGACGAGCTGGCGACCTGGAGCGCCGCCACCCGGTCGCCGGAGGAACTCGCCCGACTGGCCGGGACCATCGACGCCGCCACCGGACCGTACTACCTGTTCATGCACGTCTGGGTCCTGGTCGTCGGCGACTCCACGGTCGCCCTGCGGGTGCCTGCCGCGCTGGCCATGACCGTCGCCGCGGGGCTGCTGGCCGTGCTCGGGGCGCACCTCGTCGACCGGCGCGCGGGTCTCCTCGCCGGGCTGTTGTTCGCGGTGCTGCCCAGCACCTCCCGGTACGGGCAGGAGGCCCGCCCGTACGCCCTGGCCACCGCCCTCGCGGTACTCGCCACCCTGTTGCTGGTGGCCGCGCTGCGCCGGCCGGGGTGGGCCCGCTGGACCGGGTACGGCGTCGCCGTGGCCGCGCTCGGGCTCACTCACCTGGTCGCGCTCACCCTGCTGGCCGCGCACGCGCTGGTCGTGCTGGTCGCCTGGTGGGGTGGTCCCGGGGTGGCCGGCATCGCCGCGACCGGCGGTCGGGATCGGCGGGTGTGGCGGTGGGCGGTCGCGCTGGTGCCGGTCGCGCTGGTGGTGACACCGCTGCTGCTGCATGCCCGCGCGCAACGCTCCGAGCAGTTGAACTGGGTCGGCCTGGCACGGCCGGACGACCTGAGCGCGCTGCCAGGCGGCGTGGCCCAGAGCAGCGTGGTGGGCGGCCTGCTGGTCGGGGTGGCGGCGCTCGGCGCGGCCCGACTCCGACGGCACGCCCTGCTACCGCTGAGCGCGGTGCTGCTGCCGGTCCTGCTGCTCTTCGTGGCCGGGGCGGTCGTACCGCTGTGGGTGCCCCGCTACCTGGTGTTCGTGGTGCCGTTCGCCTGCCTGCTGGCCGGCGCGGCGCTGGCGTCGGTGCCCGCGCCGGCCGCGCTCGCCGTGGTGGTCCTGGCCGGGCTTCTCGGCCTCCCCGACCAGGCCGCGTTGCGGCGGACCCACGAGTGGCCGCGCAGCGCGCCGGTGGACTACGCGGGCGTCGCCCGGGCGATCGCCGACGGCCAGCGCCCCGGGGACGCCGTGGTCTACTCCCCCCGGCACAGTTGGCTCTTCCTCGATCTGGGCATCGAATACCACCTCGACGACCCGCCACGGGACGTGCTCGTCACCGAGGACGAGGTCGCCCGGGGCGATCTCTGGGCCGCCGAGTGCCCGCGACCGGCGCAGTGCCTGGCCGGCACGGCACGGGTCTGGCTCGTGGTTGCCGGGCGGCACGCCGAGCCGCTGGCCGCCGTGCCGGACGCCAAAGGCGACGCGCTGCGCGCGCAGTTCACCGTCGCCCAGGTCTGGCAGCGCCCCGGCCTGACCGTCGCCCTGCTGACCAGCCGCTGACCGACCGGCCCACCGCGCGGACCCGCGCGTCGACCGTCGGCCTGCTCGCTCGCCGGCGAGGTCGACCGTGGGCCCGACCGAGCAGGAGGCGGGCGGACCCCCGCGGCGTCGGCTGACGGCCTCATCGCCCACGAGGCGTGGCCGGCCCACTGCGATGAGCGTGATGCCGGTGAGTCATCTTGATGACTCACCGGCATCACGCTCATTCACATATCCGCTCCCCGCAAGGGCCCGCGGGCAGCGGACGGCTCAGCCCTGGGAGCGGCCGTCCGAGGCGCTGCGGCCCAGGGGGACGACCAGCAACGCCTCGGTGCCTCCGTTGACGCCCGCGCGCAGCTCGATGGTGCCGCGCAACTCCCCCGTGACCAGTGCCCGGACGATCTGGAGGCCGAGTCGGCTGCCACGTTCGGCGTCGAACTCGGGCGGCAGCCCGCGTCCGTTGTCGGTCACCGAGACGTGCAGCATCTTGCGGAACCGGTGCGCCGAGACGACCACCTCGGGTCGCAGCGACGGATCGACCTCGGGTGCGGCCACCGGCACCAGGCCCGAGGCAGCCGCGCTCACGGCTGGCTCCTCCGCCTCGTCGGCCGGTGGGAAGCCGTGCTCGACGGCATTGAGCAGCAGTTCGTTGAGCACCATCACCAGCGACGTGGCGATCTCGGCCGGCAGTACCCCGAAGCTGCCCTGGCGGCGCATCCCGACGCTCACCTCGGTCGCCGCGACCTCGGTCGCCGCGCTGGCGACCCGGTCGACGATGCCGTCGAACTCGACCGCCTCGTCGCTCGACATCGACAGCGTCTCGTGCACGAGGGCGATCGAGGCGACCCGGCGGACGGACTCCTCCAGGGCCACCCGGGCCTCCGGCATGGACACCCGGCGGGCCTGCAACCGCAGCAACGCGGCCACCGTCTGAAGGTTGTTCTTGACCCGGTGGTGGATCTCCCGGATGGTGGCGTCCTTGGTGATCAGCGCCCGATCCCGGCGGCGGACCTCGGTGATGTCCCGCACCAGCACCAGCGCGCCGATCGGTACGCCGGCGGGCATCAACGGCAGCGCCCGGGTGAGCATCGTGGCCCCGCGCGCGTCGATCTCCCGGCGGGGCGGGGCCTCGCCCCGCAGCGCGGCCAGGATCCCGGTCGCCGCCTCGGTGCCGTCGAGCGGGTCGCCGGCCAGTCGGCGGTGCAACGCCGCCAGGTCCTCACCCACCAGGTGCGAGGCGTAACCCAACCGCCGGTACGCCGACTGGGCGTTCGGGCTCGCGTAGGTGACCTTGCCCCCGGCGTCGAGGCGTACCAGGCCGTCACCGACGCGGGGCGCGGACGTTGTCTCGCCCGGGTGCCGGGGCGGCGGGAAGGTGCCGTCCGCGATCATCTGGGCGAGGTCGTCGGCCGTGGTCAGGTAGTTGAGTTCGAGCTGGCTGGGCGTTCGCGCGGTGGAGAGGTTGGTGTCCCGGCCGACCACGGCGATCACCTCGCCGGCCTCGCCGTCGGCGGTGCGCAGCCGGACCGGGATCGCCTCGTGCCGGGCGGGCACGTCGCCGTACCAGACCGGGTCTCCTTCGCGCCAGATCCGCCCCTGGGAGTAGGCGACCGCCAGGTGGGCCACCTCCGAGCCGCCGATGATGCGGCCCACCTGGTCGTCCTGGTACGCGGTCGGCGCGGTGGTGGGGCGCACCTGGGCGACGCAGAGGAACGTGCCCTCGGCGTCGACCGGCACCCAGAGCAGCAGGTCGGCGAAGGACAGGTCGGAGAGCAACTGCCAGTCACCGGCGATCCGGTGCAGGTGGTCGATGTCGGCCGGACGGAGGTGGGTGTGCTCCTCGGCGAGGTCGCGCAGCGTGGACACGGTGACCAGGGTGCCACGCCGCGCCGCGCCTCACATCGTCGCGGTGACCTTCTTCAGGCCGCGCGGCGCGTCCGGGTCCTCGCCGCGGGTGAGCGCCAACGCCAGCGCCAGGCGCTGCAACGGCAGGATGTCCAGCAGCGGGGCGTACCGCTCGTCGACCTCGGGGACGGCGAGTCGCGCGGTGCCCGGCACGTCGGCGGAGCCGACCACCACCACGTCGGCGCGGCGCTCGCCGAGCCGGGGCAGCACCTCGCCCATCGATCGGCCGCCGGGGCCGGAGCCGACCACGGCGAGGACCGGGACCTCCGGATCGGTCATCGCGAGCGGGCCGTGCAGCAGGTCGGCGCCGGAGAAGGCGAGCGCCGGCAGGTACGAGGTCTCCATCAGCTTCAGCGCCGCCTCGCGGGCGGTCGGGTAGGCGTACCCCCGGCCGGTGGTGACGAGTTGGCGGGCGAAGCGGTAACGCGGCGCGAGCTGGGCCGGGGTGTCGTCGGCGAGGGTGCGGGCGGCCAGGTCGGGCAGCGCGGCGAGCGCCTCGCTCTCGGCCGTGGGGAGTACGCCGTCGCCGGCCCGGATGCCCTCCACCAGCATCAGCAGGGCGAGCAGCTCGGCGGTGTACGTCTTCGTCGCCGCCACCGCGCGCTCGTGGCCGGCGGCGATGTCGATGCTCAGCTCGGCCGTCTCGACAAGCGGGGAGTCGGGGGCGTTGGTCACCGCGAGGGTGAGCGCGCCGGAGGCCCGCGCGGCGCGCAGCACCTCGGCCAGGTCGGGCGAGCCACCGCTCTGGCTGACCCCGACGACGAGGGCGTCGGACAGGTCGGGGCGTGCGCCGAAGAGGGTGACCACGCTCGGCGAGGCGAGCCCGGCGGGCAGGCCGAGCCGGATCTCGGTCAGGTATGCCCCGTAGAGGGCGGCGTGGTCGGAGGTACCCCGGGCGGTGAAGACGACGTGCCGTGGTCGACGCTCGGCGACGACGGCGGCCACCCGGGCGATCGCCGCCGCGTTGGCGGTGTCGAGCAGGCGCGCGTAACCGGCCGGCTGCTCGTCGATGTCGGCGGCCATTCCCGACCCTGCACGTGACACGGACACTCCCCTCCTGCGCGATTGCCGCGCGTTTCCTGCTCAGTCTTGCACCCTTCTGCTGGCCAGAGCAATTATTCGAGCAGTAGTGCGCAGTTGATCACTTGATCATCTCAATATCAACTACGCTGGCCCCGCCGAGAAACTGCGACGAGAGGACACCGTGCCCGAGGGAAGGGACAACCCCGCGCTCTCCGCGACGGAGGAGCTGGCCCTGGCCCGGCTGGCACTGGGCGAGGGTGACCTGCACCACGCCGCCCGCCACCTCGCTGGCGCGTTGGCACGAGCGCCCACCCTGCCCGAGGTGCACGAGACGCTTGCCCACCTCGCCGCGGCCGACGGAGGAGGCCTCGACCTCTTTCCGATCAACCACCACACCTTCGTGGGCGCGGTCGTCGCCCGTGCCCACCTACTGGCCGCCGCCGGCCGCCCCGCCGAAGGGCTGGAACTGCTCGCCGCCGCGACCGGCCACGCGCCGGGCGCCGAGTGGGCGGGCGTGCCCTGGGTGACCGCTCCCGAACTGGCCGAACGGCTGGACCCGGGCCGCCTGGCCCGCGTCCTCATGCAGGTCTGCGCGGCGCTCGGCGACCCGGTGCCGCGCGCCGGCCGGGCCGCCCTCACGCCGTACCTCACGCTGGCCCGCAACGCTGTCACCGTCCATCCGGAGAACGGGACGCTGCTGGGCGCGGCGTCCGCGCTGGCCCGGCGTCTCGGCGAGGTCACGCTGGCGATCCGCTGGGCCAGCCGAGGGGTACGGAGCCAGCCGTCGAAGATGGGCGAGGTCTGGCTCGGGTACGCGTACCGCAGCGCGGGACGGACCCGCGACGCCCTCGCGGCCCTGTACCGGGCAGTCGATCTGGACCCCGACGACCTGGCCGTCTATGCCGACATCGCCGGCACCCTGGCCGACATCGGCCGGCTCGACGACGCGCTGGAGTGGACCGAGCGGGCGCTGGCCCGGGACCCGACGTTCGACTGCGCGGTGCACACGACGCACCGCCTGCGGCACCTGCGCGACGGCGACGTGTCCCACCTGGTCGCGCTCGCCGACTTCATCCGTGACCACCCGGACGACAGTCACGAGCACGGCGACCTGGCCCAGTGCTGTCGGGCGCGGCCCTGGCTCGGGCAACTGACGCCGGCCGGCGGGCCCCTGCTGGACGCGCTGCGCCAGGCGGTCGCCGACGACGACAACGGCATCGGCGGCGTCGTACACCTCACGGCGGCAGCCCCACCGAGCGCCCTGCGGACGGTGACGTCCGTGGCGCCTGGGCTGCACATCGAGGTGGCGGGCGCGGTCGAGCCGGACCCGCGCGAGCCCCGGCGCGCCTCCGCACGGCGGCTCTGGACCTTCACGGGGCACCTGCCGACGCCGGCGCTTCCCGGGCCCTCGGCGGTGGCGGTCGAGCGGATCGGTCAGGTGGCCCAACCGGCGTGGCCGCACCCACCCGCCGCCTACGACGCGGCGGTCGGTCTGGCCGGTCTCGACGTGGACGACCTGCTCGGGTTGCTGGTGCGTCCGCCCGCCGCGCCGGCCAACGCGCTGGGCCGGTTGCTGGCCGCGCAGGATCCGTCGATCTGGGTACGCGCCGTTCAGGTGTGGGCCTGCCTGGGGCTGCTGCACCAGCGCACCGACGAGCCCTGGGACGGCTCGACGAGACGACAGGTGCTGCTCGACCTGGTCTGGGGCGTGGAGGACTGGGTCACCGAGGCGGCGCTGTTCGCCCTGGTCACCGCCGCCTGGGTGGACCCGGAGGCGCGGTCGGACGTGGCCCGGGTGGTGGCGGAGCGGTTGGCCGACGTGGCGACGGTGGCCCAGACGCGGCCGGTGCCGATCGCGACCTCGCTGGCCCACCTCGCGCTGGCCGCCCCGGCCGTCGATCCGGTCACCACGGCCCTGGCCACCCGGATGCTCGGTGAGCGGGCCCCCCGCCTTCCCCGCCCCCGCAACCCGCTACGCCGTCTCTGGCAGCGCCTGACCCACCGACGCTGAGTGTTCCGCGCACACGCGAGAAGCGCCCCGCCGAGGATCGGCGGGGCGCTTCTTCGGGGGAGGATCAGGCGACCGGGGCCTTGCCGAGGGCGACCTCGGCGTCTTCCTCCGGTGTCGCCTGCGCCGGCGCCTCGTTGGCGGTGCGCAGCGGGATCTCCTTGATGAACCAGGCGAGCACCGGGATCGCCACGGTGAACAGCACGGCCCAGAGGAACACGTGCGAGATCGCGTCGGCCAGGCCGCTGAGGACCAGCTCCTGCGCCTGGGCGGGGAGCTGCTTGAGCTTCTCCAGGTCCATCCCACCGCCGCTGGACTCGCCGCCGAAGGCCGCGCCGGCGGCGGAGTCGGCCAGCCGGTTGGCGAAGATCGCGCCGAACAGCGAGATGCCGAACGAGCCGCCGATCGACCGGAAGAACGTGGCCGCGCCACTCGCCGCGCCCAGGTCCTTCTGCTCCACGCTGTTCTGCGCGATCAGCATCGAGGTCTGCATGAGGAAGCCCATGCCGACGCCGAGCACGACCATGTAGAGCGAGGACGTCAGCTTGCTGGTGTTGGTGTCGAGCATGGACAGCAGGGCCATGCCGCCGGCCATCACCACACCACCGACGATCGGGTACGCGCGGTACTTGCCGTTCTTGGTGATCGCCCGGCCGACGGCGAGCGAGACGACGAGCATGCCGAACATCAGTGGCAGCAGCAGCAGACCGCTGTTGGTGGCCGAGGCCCCCTGGACGGTCTGCTGGTACAGCGGCAGGAAGTTCATGGCGCCGAACATCGCGAAGCCGAGCAGGAAGCCGACCACCGAGATCAGCGCGAAGTTGCGGTTGGCGAAGAGCGTCAACGGCAGGATCGGCTCCGGGACCCGACGCTCCACCAGGCCGAACGCCACAAGCGTCACCAGCGCCAACGCGGCGAGGCCGAAGATCTGCGGCGAGGTCCAGTCGTACTCGTTGCCGCCCCACGTGGTGATCAGGACGATCGCGGTGATGCCCACCGAGAGCAGCCCGGCGCCGAGCCAGTCGATCCGGTGCTCGGTCCGGTACTTCGGCAGGTGCATGGTGGTGATGAGCACGAGCAGCGCGATGCCACCCAGCGGCAGGTTGACGTAGAACGCCCACCGCCAGGAGAGGTTGTCGGTGATGAAGCCACCGACCAGCGGGCCGGCCACCATGGCGATGGCCATGATGCCGGCGATCATGCCCTGGTAGCGCCCGCGCTCGCGGGGCGGGACCAGGTCGCCGATGATCGCCATGACGCCGACCATCAGGCCGCCCGCGCCCAGGCCCTGCACGGCCCGGAAGGCGATGAGCTGCACCATGCCGTCCTCGGGCCCGCCGAAGATCCCGGAGCCGGCCATGCCGCAGAGGGCCGAGCCGACGAGGAAGATGACGACCGAGGTCAGGAAGACCGACTTGCGGCCGTAGAGGTCACCGAGCTTGCCCCAGATCGGGGTGGAGACGGTGGTACCCAGGACGTACGCGGTGACCACCCAGGTGAAGTGGTTGAGGCCGCCGAACTCGCCGACGATCCGCGGCAGCGCGGTGCTGACGATCATGTTGTCGAGCATCGCGAGCATCATCGCGATCATCAGCCCGAACAGCACGACCCGTACATTGGGTCGCACGTCGGCCTGGGTTGCCTGAGTCATGGGTAAGCTCCCCCCGAGGTTTGTCGTACTTACTTGCCGCCCGGCTAGTCACCTTACTAGCCGCACGGTAAGTTGGATACCGGCACGCGGTCAAACGAATTGGAGGGCGTGGGTGAGGGAGAGCACAGGCGGCACCCGGGAGCGGATCAAGGCCGTCGCGTTGGAGCTCTTCACCGAGCAGGGGTACGAGAAGACCTCGCTACGGGAGATCGCCGAACGCCTCAACGTCACAAAGGCCGCGCTCTACTACCACTTCAAGAGCAAGGACGACATCGTCGCCAGCTTCGTGGAGGATCGGCTCGACCAGATGGACGCGCTGACCACCTGGGGCGAGTCACAGCCGGCGACCCTGGAGACTCGGCGCACGCTGATCTCCCGCTACGCCGACACGATGTTCGGCGGCGACATGCCCTCGGTGATGCGCTTCTTCGAGCAGAACCAGACCGTGCTCAAGAGCCTCTCCTCCGGCCAGCAGATGCGCGGCCGGATGATGCAGCTCGCCAACGCGCTCTGCCGCGGCGACGACTCCCCCGCCGCCCAACTCCGCGCCGCGCTGTCCCTCTTCGCCGTGCACACGAGCTGGTTCGCCGTACGGGCGCCGGGCATCACCGACTCCGAGCGCCGCCGGCTAGCGCTGGAGGTCGCCGACGAGTTGCTGGCCGCGATCGGCACTCCGCGAGACGGGGACGCCACCCCGACCAGCCCGGCCAACGCTCGCGGCTGACGGGCCGACGGTCAGCCGCGGGACAGCTCCAGCCGCAGGCCGAGCAGAGCCACTCCGGCCGCCGGCGACCAGTCCTTCTCCGGCGTCCGCACGAACCCGAGACGCTCGTAGAGCCGGTGGGCCGACACGGCCATCCCCGCGCGGACGCAGATCACGACCGCCGTGCAACCCAGCTCGGCGGCCCGGTCGACGCAGGCGCGCGCCAGCGCCACGCCGACACCCCGCCCCTGGGCGGCCGGGTCGACGGCCAGCATGCGGAACTCCGCCTCGCCCGGCCCGGACAGCTCGGCGAACAGGGTGCCCGGCAGCACGAAGGTCACCGAGCCGAGCACCGATCCGGTCGCCTCGTCCACCGCGACCAGCACCTCGCCGGCGGCGGCCCGGGTCGACACGTCGGCCAGTACCGCCGCGTAACCGTGCTCACCCTTGAGCTGACCATCCGCCTCGTACGCGGCCACGGTCAGGCGGGCGACCCCCGGGAAGTCGGCCGGATCGGCGAGCCGGACCAGCAGGCCGGTCAACCGATCACCGCGATCAGGTCACCGTCCTGCACCACGTCGCCCTCGTGGACGGCGAGCTGCTGGACCACGCCGTCGGCCTCCGCGACGACCGGGATCTCCATCTTCATCGACTCGAGGATCACCAGGGTGTCGCCCTCGGACACGGTGTCGCCCGCCGACGCGACGACCTTCCAGACGTTCGCCACCATCTCGGCGCGGATCTCCTCGGCCATGTCCACGGCCCTCCCTTTTCGCGATGTGCCTGCCGACGTATCCAATCACGCGAGGCTGGGGCATGGGTGCGCAGCGGCGCGGGTCGGCCCCGGCGGCAGGGACGGGGTGTCGGTCGCACTACCATCAGCGGGTCGGACCCGACGCCGGGCGGCGGCGTGGATGCAACCGGCGCGAGGCCGCGCGCGAGACGGATCCGACCCATCACGAGGAGGTCAGCATGGCGAAGAAGGCCCGGAAGAAGAAGGCCCGGAAGAAGAGCAGCGCGAACCACGGTAAGCGCCCCAACTCCTGAACGTGCCGACGGGCCGACAGCCCGTCGACGGTCAGCTCACCCCGGCCGAGGCCGGGTACACCGGTGGCCCGGGTCGGTATCGACCCGGGCCACCGGCGTGTGTGTGCTCTGGTACGCCGACGCTCAGTCGGCCAGCTCGCGGGAATCGCTCGTCTCGAAGACCACCAGCTCGGTGAGCTTCACCCGCAGCCGCTCACGCAGCTGGTCCGGCGCGGTCTCGTTGCCGCAGCAACGCGCGACCAGCGCCCGCACCTCCTGCTCGAGCCCGTACTCGCGCAGGCACGGCCCGCACTCGTCGAGGTGGTGCCGGATCAGCGCGCGCCGCTCGTCGGCGCACTCGAGATCCAGGTAGAGGTAGACCTCCGCGAGCACCTCGCGGCAGTCCGTCTCGTGCGGCTCTCCACAGCTCACGTCACACCTCCCGGCTGGCAGCGGCAGCGGTCGAGCCCTTCGCGGACCGGGCCGGGCTGAAGCCCCGCTCCGCGGCGTACTGCTCGAGCAGCTTGCGCAGATTACGACGGCCGCGGTGCAGACGCGACATCACGGTGCCGATCGGCGTGCCCATGATGTCGGCGACCTCCTTGTAGGAGAAGCCCTCGACGTCGGTCAGGTAGACAGCCAGGCGGAACTCCTCCGGCAACTGCTGGAGGGCTTCCTTCACGTCGCTGTCCGGCAGCCGGTCCAGAGCCTCGGTCTCGGCCGAACGCAGACCGCTGGAGGTGTGCGACTCGGCCTCGGCGAGCTGCCAGTCGGTGATCTCCTCGGTCGGCGCCTGGATCGGCTGGCGCTGCCGCTTGCGGTAGGAGTTGATGTAGGTGTTGGTCAGGATCCGGTAGAGCCAGGCCTTCAGGTTCGTGCCCTGCTCGAACTGGTGGAAGGCGGCGTACGCCTTCAGGTACGTCTCCTGGACCAGGTCCTCGGCATCCGCCGGGTTACGCGTCATGCGCAGCCCAGCAGCGTAGAGCTGATCGACGAATGGCATCGCGTCCCGTTCGAACCGGGCCCTGCGCTCGTCCGTCTTCTCGGTGGTCAACCGCACATCCCCTCGCGTCGGATGCTTTCCCGCCGAGGATACGCGCACGGACCTGCCCACAGATTCACTTCCGGCCGGTGTGCTCGTGCTCACCGCACCCACCCCGCCCGGTCCCGCTGTCACGGGCCAGTCCGGACCATCCAGCAGCCGCCGTAGCTGCCGGGCGTCCCGCTCGTCCCGTTCCAGGCTTCGTGTCTCGGTCGGCACCGGTCACCCCCCTCGCAGAAAAGTCGTCCGGGGTTAGTAACGCGAGATGACCACTGGGGCATTCCGTCCGGCTCTCCCGTTCCTGGTCCCGGCCCCGGAGACGCCGGCGCTGGGACCAGGAAGGGCCTGGGAGGACTGGTGACACCTGTCCGGTTCGGACGGGCGGCACCATCGGATGCAACGACCCGCGCCCAGCACCGGAAACGGTCCCTGAGGTCAGTCGGCTGTCCAGCCGTGGGAGCGCAGCCAGTCCCGGACGACCGCGCCCGTGCCGGCGGGGTCACGTCGCAGGTCGTGCGTTTCCCCCGGCCGGGTCACGACCCGCACGCCCGGCCCGGACCCGGGCACGCCGAACGGATCCCGGTCGCCGTTGACGACGAGCGTCGGCAGACCGGTGGCGAGTTCGGCGGCCCGGGACCGCTCCGGCTTGCCGGGCGGGTGCAGTGGAAAGGCCAGCGCGAGGACGCCGGCCGCGCCGACCGCGCCGGCCGTTCGGCAGGCGACCCGCGCGCCACTGGAACGACCACCGACCAGGAGCGTGGGTACGTCGGTGTGCCGCTCGCGCAGCACGGCCAGCACCGCCGTCCACGCCTCGTCGAGGTGCCCGGCGGGGGCCGGCGCGCGACGGCCGGCGACACGGTAGGGCTGCGTCACCCGGACCACCGTCAGGCCGGCCGTGACCGCCGCGTCCCGAACCGCGAGCAGGTCGGGGGCGTCCACGCTGCCGCCCGCCCCGTGCCCGAGCACCAACAGGGCGACCGGCGCGCGAGCCGTCGCGACGCCGGCCGCCCGGCCCGACGCAATGGTCGGACCGACCGGTGGGTCGGTGTCGATCCGCGCCGGACCGCGCGGGGTGTCGATCTCTTCGCTGGGCAGCACCGGCCCATTCTGCGCCGACCGGGCCCGTCACCGGGATCGGTTCGCCGCGCTGGTCGGCTCAGCGGCGCGCGATGGTCAGCTCAGCGGCACCAGCGTGAGCAGGCGGTCGCGGACCGGAGGGCCGGCGTCGTCGACCGCGTCCGGGTCGGGTTCGACCTCGCCGCGCCACGCGACGAGCATCGCCCGCCGCTCGCGGGGGGTGGTCGCCCCCCAGACGCCGTGACAGTCGCCGACCTCCAACGCCCATGCCAGGCAGGAGCCCTGCACGTCGCAACTGCGGCAGAGTGCGACAGCGGCGTCCGCCGGTTCGTTAGGTGCCGGAAAGAACGTCTCCGGATCGACGCTCTGGCACGTCCCTCTGGTGCGCCACGCTTCGTCCTGTCGACGTTCTCGCAGAGCCCGCAGCAGCCGCGGATCTCTGCGTGCCGCAGCCACCTCGTGCGGGCGGGGCATACGCGCCCGTGTCATTTCACCCACCTCCCCCGTGGGACCGGCAGGATCGGTGAAGTCGTCCGCCCCGTGCGAACCGACAGCCACTACCGGCGCTGTGTTGTATCGCACTTTCGGACACCGGGACAAGGGGCTTTCAAGAACATGGCTGAACGGCCAGGCGACGAATCGATCAGAACCTGGCAAATCGGCGCTCGACGATGCCTCTCATTCTCAGAACAGGGTCAACTCCGGTGGGGACGACATTGACGGAACGGACACGCGAGCGGTCAACTCCGGGCCGTCGTTGCGCACGTCGCCCACCGCCGGCCCGACCGGGCGGATCTCCAACCCGGCGAGAAGGTCGGACGACGCGGGGGCGAGCAGACGCTCCGGCTCGTCGCACGGCGTCAGCCACGACGACCACCGCTCGGGGGCCAGCAGTACCGGCATCCGGTCGTGCACCTCGGCCAGATCGCCGAGCGCCGCGGTGGTCAGCACGCTGAAGGTGAGCCGGCTGTCCGCCCCGGACTCCCAGAACGACCAGATCCCGGCCAGGGCGAGCACCGAGCCGTCGGCCGGGGTCATGAAGTACGCCTGCCGGCCGCCATCGGGCCGGCGGACCCACTCGTACCAGCCGTCCGCCGGGACAAGGCACCGGCGGCGGGCGAACGCCCCGGCGTACGCCCGGCTGGTCGCCACCGTCTCGGCCCGTGCGTTGATCATGCGGGCGGCGCCGGCGGCGGACCGCGACCAGTGCGGCAGCAGACCCCAGCGGGCGACGCAGAGGCTGCGGTGCCCCTCGGGGCTGAGCCGGACCAGCGGGACGCGATCGGTGGGCGCGACGTTGTGATCCGGCCGGAGCACCCCGTCGGTGTCGTCGGACGACTCGAACAGGGCGCTCAGCTCACCGGCGCCCCGGGTCGTCGCGTACCTGCCGCACATGCGCTCACGCTAACCCGCCGAGGGCCCCGCCTGCTGTCCCGCCAACCGGGAGTACGCAAGCCGGCCGACGTCACCCACCCGCAGACAGGGCAGAATGTGACCGTGGGGAATCTAACCGCGACCCGGCCGCCACAGCCGTGGGCCGCACCGACTGCGTCCGACCCGGTGGCGGCGACGCTGCGCCTACCCGGCTCCAAGTCGATGACCGCACGTGCCCTGGTGCTCAGCGCCCTGGCCGCCGGGCCGTCGACCCTGGCCGAGCCGCTGCGCGCCCGCGACACCGAGCTGATGTCCGCCGGTCTGCGCGCGATGGGCGCGCACGTCTCGATCAGTGACGACGAGCGCTGGCTGGTCCGGCCGCACCCGCTGGTCGGCCCCGCCCACGTGGACGTGGGGCTGGCCGGCACCGTGATGCGGTTCCTGCCGCCGGTGGCCGGCCTGACCGACGGGCAGGTCACCTTCGACGGTGACCCGTACGTCCGCACCCGGCCGCTCGGCCGGCTGGTCGACGCGCTGCGCTCGCTGGGCGTCCGGATCGACGTCGCCGGCACCGGCAGCCTGCCGCTGACCGTGCTCGGCACCGGCGGGGTCACCGGCGGCGAGGTGACGATCGACGCCTCCGTGTCCAGCCAGTTCGTCTCCGCGTTGTTGCTGGCCGCCCCGCGCTTCGACCGGGGCGTGGTGGTACGCCATGTCGGCCCGCCGGTGCCCTCCGCGCCGCACCTGCGGATGACCGTGCAGATGCTGCGGGCCGCTGGCGCCGCCGTCGACGACAGCACCCCCGACGTGTGGACCGTCGAGCCCGGCCCCCTCACCGGGCGCGGCTGGGACATCGAGCCGGACCTCTCCGGCGCGATGCCGTTCTTCGCCGCCGCCCTGGTCACCGGCGGTGAGGTGACGCTTCAGGGCTGGCCGCACCGCAGCGCGCAGCCGGTCGAGCAACTCCGCTCCCTGCTGCAGCGGATGGGCGGCGAGGTCACCCTCTCCACCGACGGGCTGACCGTCCGGGGCACCGGGGTGGTGCACGGCCTGACCGCCGACCTCTCCGAGGTCAGCGAGCTGACCCCGGTGCTGACCGCGCTGGCCATGCTCGCCGACTCACCCTCGGTCTTCACCGGCGTCGAGCACATCCGCGGCCACGAGACCGACCGGCTCGCCGCCCTCGCGCAGGAGTTCACCGCGCTCGGGGCCGACGTCACCGAGACGCCGGACGGCCTCGCGATCCGGCCCCGGCCGCTGCGCGGCGGGATCTTCCGCACCTACCACGACCACCGCATGGCGCACGCCGCGGCGGTGGCCGGGCTCGCCGTGCCGGGCATCGAGGTGGACGACGTCGGCTGTACCTCCAAGACCATGCCCGAGTTCCCGGCGCTATGGTCAGCGATGGTGACCGGCAAGTGAGCGTCCCGGACGCGCACTGAGAGCTGACGCGGAAAAGAGGACGGGTCCTGGCGACCAAGCGGCGGGAGTACGACGAGGACGACGTACGGGTGCGGCCCGGGAAGTCGTCGCGTCCGCGTACGCGCACCCGACCTCAGCACTCCGACGCGGTGGACGGCTTCGTCATCGCCGTCGACCGGGGGCGCTACCAGTGTGTGCTGTCCGGCGCCGAACGGGGAGCGGTCGGCGCCGAGCTGCCGACGGTGACCGCGATGCGGGCCCGGGAGCTGGGCCGCAAGTCGGTGGTCGTGGGTGACCGGGTCAGCCTCGTCGGCGACACCTCCGGCGCGCAGGGCGCTCTCGCCCGCATCGTCCGGATCGCCGAGCGCCGCTCGGTGCTGCGCCGCACGGCCGACGACGACGAGACCACCGCCGAGGGCCGGTTGGAACGTGTCGTCGTGGCAAACGCCGACCAGTTGGTGATCGTCAGCGCGTTGGCCGACCCGCCGCCGCGCACCGGGTTCATCGACCGCTGCCTGGTGGCCGCGTACGACGCGGACGTCGAGCCGCTGCTCTGCCTCACCAAGGCCGACCTGGCCGGCCCGGAGGAGGTGCTGGGCTACTACACGGAGCTGGAGCTGCCGTACGTGCTCAACCGTCCCGACGCCGACCTGGGCGCGCTGCGCGCGCTGCTCAGCGGCCGGGTGTCGGTGCTGGTCGGGCACTCCGGGGTGGGCAAGTCGACGTTGGTGAACCGCCTCGTCCCGGACGCCGCGCGCGCGGTCGGGGTGGTCAGCGCCATCGGTCGCGGCCGGCACACCTCCACCAGCGCGGTGGCGCTGCGGCTGCCACCGGTCCCCGGTGTCGACACCGACCCCGGCTGGATCATCGACACCCCGGGCATCCGTAGTTTCGGGCTGGCGCACGTCTCCGCCGACAGCCTGCTGCACGGGTTCCCCGACCTGGTGGAGGGCACCGTCGACTGCCCGCCGAACTGCCCGCACACGGCCGACGAGGCCGACTGCGGGCTGGACGCCTGGGTGGCCGCCGGGAAGGCGGACCCGCGCCGGCTGGCGTCGTACCGCCGGTTGCTGGCCTCCCGGGCCGGCGACGGCGACGCGCGCGGTGAGGGCGACCAGCGCGGGCCCGGCGAGGGCGACCGGCGCGGGCCCGACGAGTGACCCGGTGGACGTCGGCTAGGTTGCCGGCATGACCGGGTACGCCGACGACCTCGCCCTCGCCCATCTGCTCGCGGACCGCGCCGACGCCATCGCCACGGCCCGGTTCCGGGCGCTCGACCTGCGGGTGGACACGAAGCCGGACCTGACACCGGTCTCCGACGCGGACACCGCCGTGGAGCGGGAGATCCGGGCGCTGCTGACCGAGCACCGGCCCGCCGACGGGCTGCTCGGTGAGGAGTACGGCGCGCGGCCGGCCACCGAGCCGGGTGGCCGCCGGTGGATCGTCGACCCGATCGACGGCACCAAGAACTTCGTCCGGGGGGTGCCGGTGTGGGCCAGCCTCATCGCGCTGTACGACGGTGACCGGCCGGCGGTCGGCGTGGTCTCCGCCCCCGCGCTGGGACGGCGCTGGTGGGCGAGCGCGGGCGCGGGCGCGTACGCCGGTCCCGGTCCCGACGCGGGCGAGCGGATCGGCGTCTCCGCGGTACGCGACGTCGGCGACGCGAGCGTCTGCTACTCGTCGCTGACCGGCTGGGAGGACGCCGGGCGGCTCGACGCGCTGCTCGACCTGCTGCGGGCCGGCTGGCGCAGCCGGGCGTACGGCGACTTCTACGGCTACATGCTGTTAGCCGAGGGCGCGTTGGAGGTGATGGTCGAACCGGAACTGTCCCTGTGGGACGTGGCGGCGCTGGTGCCGATCGTCACCGAGGCGGGCGGCACGATCACCGATCTGACCGGTCGACCCGCGCCGACGGGTGAGCCCGGCACCGAGAGCAGCGTGGTGGCCACCAACGGTGTGCTGCACGCCGACATCCTCGCCCGTCTGGATCGACCAGCCGAGCGCTGACTGCCGACAACCTCTATCCTCGCCAGGTGGTCTCCTCCGGCTGGTGCTTCCTCGCGGCGATGATCGTCGCGTACGGCTTCGCCAACCTGCTCCAGTCGGTGGCCGCGGCGCGCACCACCGTGCACCACACCTTCGATCCGGGTCTGCTGCTGAGACTGGCCGGGCACCGGACGTACCTGATCGGGCTGACCTGCCAGATCGGCGGTTTCGTGCTCGCCTTCCTGGCCCGGCGCGATCTGCCCCTGTTCCTGGTGCAGGCGAGCGTGGCGGCCGGGCTCGGGGTGACCGCGATCATCGGTGTGCTGGTGTTGAAGTGGCGGATGCCGATGGCGGAGGTGGCCCTGCTGGCCCTGCTCTTCGCCGGGATCACCGCGCTGGTGCTGGCCGCGCGGCCGGCGCCGTCGAAGCAGCTCGGCACCGCCGGCTCGATAGCCCTGCTGGTGGCGCTCGGGGTCATCGCGGTGCTCGGCTTCTTCGCCGTCCGGCTGCACGGCGCCCCCGGTTCGGTGGCGCTGGGCTCGCTGGCCGGTCTGGCGTTCTCCTCGGCCGCCGTCGCGGCCCGGCCGCTGGCCTCCGCGCCGTCGGCCGAGGCGTTCCTCGCCGACCCGCTGTTCTATCTGCTGATCGGCCACTCGATCGTCGGCCAACTGCTGCTCGGCCTGGCCATGCAGCGCGGTTCGACGACCGCCGCGGTCGCCGCCATGGACGCCGCCGGAGCGGTGCCCGCGGCGATCGTCGGCCTGCTGCTGCTCAACGACAAGATCTGGCCGGGGCGCGAGTGGCTGGCCGCCGCCGGTTTCCTGGTCACCCTGGCCGCCGTGATCGGCCTGACCCGGTACGCCCAGCCGCAGCAGCACCGCGCGGCGGCCCGCCGCAGTAACCGGGACATGGTCGGCGCCGGCCGAGCCGCCTGACGCGAAAGCCCACGCCGCCGCCTGAGACGAGAGCCCACGCCGCGTCACGCGGACGCGGCGTGGGCTCTGCCGTCCTTCAGGCCTCGACGGGCTTGCGGCGACTCGCCACCCGCTCGTAGAGACGTTCCAGCGCGGCCGCGGTCCGTTCCCAGGTGTAGCTGCTACGGACCCGGTCCACGGCGGCGTGACCGTAGGCGAACCGGCCGGCGTTGTCGGCGAGCAGCCGGCGCAGGGACAGCCCCAGCGTCCGGACGTCACCGGGTGGCACGAGGCGGCCGGTGACCTCGTCGACGACGGCGTCCGCCAGGCCGCCCATCGCGTAGCCGACAACCGGTACCCCGCACGCCATCGCCTCCAGGGAGACGCGGCCGGCCGAGGAGTAGTGCGGAGTGCAGGCCACCACGTCGGCCGAGCGGTACCAGGTCGCCATCTGGTCGTGCGGTACGGCTCCGACGAGGCGTACCTGCTCGGCGACCCCGGCGCGTTCGGCCAGTTCGCGCAGGCGGCGTGCCTCGGTGTGGTGGGACAGTTGGTCGGCCGGTGGGCCACCGGCGATCACCAACTCGGCGTCGCCGACCAGCCGCATCGCCCGGATCAGGTCGTCCTGGCCGTGCCCCGGGGACAGCCCGCCGACGGAGAGGATCCGGGACCGCTGTTCGCGCGGAGCCGCCTCGCCGTCCGGGTGGAACTGCGCGGTGTCCACCCCGGCCGGCACCATCGCCACGGATGTCCGTTGCAGGCCCATCCGGGTCAACTCGTCGACCTCGTCGTTGGACTGGGCCACGGCGATGTCCACCGCCCGGGTCAGCGCCCGTTCCAGCGGGATGCGCTCCCCCGGGCCGTCGTACCCGCCGCCGAGGTGGCGCAGCTGCTCCACACCGAGCGAGTGGAAGGTCTGTACGACCGGGATGTCGGTCTCCCGGACGGCGTGCGCGGCAGCCAGCCCACCGATCCAGTAGTGCCCGTGCACCACCTCGGGACGCCAGGCGCCGCCCCACTCGTCGGTCAGCCAGCGCCCGAACTCGGTGACGTGCGGGACGAGTCCGGCGGTGGGCAGGGCGGTCGGCGGACCGACTGGCACCCGGTGCACCCGGTAGCCGTCGACGTCCAGCGTCGCCGGCAGTTCCGGGTCGTCCCGGCGCTCGTAGATCCGGACATCATGGCCTCTGCCCGCCAACTCGGCGGCGACCCGCGCGATGTGTTGTCGAGTGCCGACCGGCGGGCCGTCGGCGTGCCGGTACGAACTGCTGTGCGCGCAGACGAGGCCGACGCGCATGGGTCACCTCCCTGCGATCTTTTCCTCGGCGGTCCCGGTCAGAGCGTCCCATTAACCTGCGCGCGCCGAGTCGAAACCTGGCAGATCGGGAACAGTCACCGCGAGTGCCACCGACACTTGCGCCACGGCAATCACAGCGGCCCCGAATCGGAACCTCACCGGCCGGTGGTATGACCGGCCCCGACCCGGGGTACCGCTGGGAGATGCCGCTGACCCGGAGCCTCGACGATTCGACCGTGGTGATCACCGGCGCGTCCAGCGGGATCGGCACGGCCACCGCGTACGCGTTGGCGCGGCGTGGTGCCGCCGTGGTCCTCGCCGCCCGCAGCGAGCAGGCGCTACAGCAGGTCGCGCAGCGCTGCCGGCAACTGGGGGGCCGCGCGCTGGCCGTACCCACCGACGTGACCGACCTCGACTCCGTGCAGCGCCTGGCCGAGCGGGCGGTGGTCGAATTCGGCCGCGTCGACGCGTGGGTGAACAACGCCGCGGTGAGCGCGGTGGGTCTGTTCGACGAGATCCCGGTCGCCGAGTTCCGGCGGGTGCTGGAGGTCAACCTGCTGGGCACGGTGCACGGCATCAAGGCCGCGCTGCCGCACCTGGAAGCGGCCGGCGGGGGCGTGCTGGTCAACAACGCCTCGGTGCTGGCCGAGGTGGCGATGCCGTACCAGTCGGCGTACAACGCCGCCAAACACGGCATCCGCGGCCTGGCCGACACCGTCCGGCAGGAACTGCGGGTCACCGGTCGGGGGCAGATATCCGTCTGCACCGTGTTGCCGGCAACCATCGACACCCCGTTCTTCCGGCACGCGGCCAACCACAGCGGTCGGGAGCTGGTGCCACCCCCGCCGATCTACCCGCCGGAGGTGGTCGCCCAGACGATCGTGCGGTTGCTGCGCCGGCCACGCCGGGAGGCGTACGCCGGTGGGGCCGCCCGGCTGCTCGGCCTCCAGTGGCGGCTGGCGCCGGCGTTGGTCGAGCGGACCCTCGGCTGGTACGCCCACCGCACCCAGTTCGGTCCGGGCGTCCGGCTGGACAGCACTGGCAACGTGTTCCACGCCGACGGGCAGGCCAGCCGCGACGGCGGTTGGCACGGCCGACGGCGTCAGTTGGTGCGGATGACGGCGGCGTTCGGTCTCGCCGCGGCGGGCACCGCCGTCGGCACGATGGCGGCGATCAACCGCCGCTCCCGGTCGATCCGCTGATGACGGGCCCTGCCCCGGTTACGGCGGGAGGGCAGCGGGTAGTGATCAGACATGCGCGACAACGAGTTCCCGACCCCCGTGTCCGACACCGAGGCGGAGGGTCTGCCCGACACCGCCGACGACGACTCGACCGCCTACGACGACGTCCTGACCGGGCGTGAGGCGGACGGTCCGGAGCCGGCCCAGATCCCCGGCGACCGTACGCCGGTGGCGGTGGACCGCTTCGGGACGACCGCCGAGGAGCAGCTGGACGGGGAGTCGTTGGACTACAAGCTCGACCGGGAGGTCTACGAGCGCCCGGTGGACGACCCGCTCGCCGGCCCGGTCGACCCGAAGATCGCCTTCGAGGCGGAGAACGAGGCCGCTGCGGCGGAGGCCCAGCTCGACGCCGACGTGATGGACCCGGGGCCCACCTCGGACCCCAACTCGCCGGTCTCCCTCTACGACCACGGTCAGCTCGGCACGGTCGCCGACGCCACCGTGGGCCGGCTGGTGGAACCGGACGAGGGGGCGCACACCGACCAGGAGACCGATTCGGTCGCGTACGACGCGGGCGCGGCCGGTGGCGGGGCGACCGCCGAGGAGCTGGCCATCCACGAGACCGAACCGCCGCGCTCGGTCTGAGGTCCGGTCAGTCGTCCAGCCCACGCTCGATGGCGTAGCGGGTCAACTCGACGCGGTTGTGCAGGTGCAGCTTGCCCAGCGTGTTCTGCACGTGGTTCTGCACCGTACGGTGGGAAAGGCCGAGCCGCTCGGCGATCTGCTTGTACGACATCCCCTTCGCCACCAGACGCAGCACCTCCGTCTCCCGGGCGGTGAGCCGGGGCGTCCCCGGCTCACCGTCGTCGGCCGTGCCGGCCTCCGGCCCGGCGGCCAACCGGCGGTACTCCCCCAGCACCAGCCCGGCCAGGCCGGGCGTGAAGACCGGGTCGCCGTTGGCGGTGCGACGTACCGCGTCGAGGAACTCGCCGGGCGCCGTCGACTTCACCAGGTAGCCGGTGGCGCCCGCCTTGACCGCGTCGAGCACGCTCTGCTCCTCGCCACTGGCACTGAGCATGAGCACCCGCACGGCGGGCAGGGCGGCGCGCAGCCCGACGACGACCTCGACCCCGGAGATGTCCGGTAGTTGCAGGTCGAGCACGACCACGTCGGGTCGGGCGGCGGCGCCGATCCGGATGGCCTGCCGCCCCTCGCCGCTGGTCGCCACCACCAGGAAGCCGGCCTCCGCCAGGTCCCGGGCCACGCCCTCACGCCACATCGGATGGTCGTCGACCACCATCACCCGCACGGCGTTCACGGCCGCGTCCTCGGCACGGTCAGCTCGATCTCGGTGCCGGCGTCGGGGCTCGACATGATCCGGACCGTCCCGCCCAGGTCGGTCACCCGGCCGCGGATCGACTGGGTGACACCGAGCCGCCCCTGCGCGGCGGCCTCGGCCAGTCGGCCCTCTTCGATGCCCGGCCCCTCGTCACGGATCGACACGGTCACGGTCTCCCCCTCGTCCTCGACCAGCACCCAGGCCCGTCCCCCGGCGTGGCGGCCGACATTGTCCAGGGCCGCGCCGGTGGCGGCCGCCAACTCGCCGGCCACCTGCCGGGGCAGGGTCACCGGGGTGGCGGGCGCCGAGAGCGACACCGCCGTCGAGGCGTACCGGCCGAGCAGGTCCCGCAGGTCCACCGCGTCCGTCCCGGTGATTCCGGCGGGCGTGGTGCCGGCGATCAGAGCGCGCAGCGCGGCCTCCTGCTCACCGGCGAGCCGGGCCAACTCCCCGGCCTCACCGGGCAGGTGCGCGCCGCGCCGCTGCACCAACGCCAGCACCTGCAGGACCGAGTCGTGGATGCCGCGGGCCAACCGCTCCCGCTCCCGGGTGGCCGCCTCCAGCTCCACCGCGTGCTGCAGGCGTTCCTCGGCGCGCACGGCGAGCCGGGCGACGTGCCCGACCACCACCCCGGCGAGCAGCAGCAGGATCACCCCGGTGAAGGAGGACTGGCCGATCCGCTCCCGGGTGGCCAGGTCCGCGCCGGCCACCAGCAGCGCGGCCACCGTGCCGCGCCGCCGGCCGCCGGAGACGGCCCAGGCCAGCACCGGGCCGGCCATCCAGGCCACCCCGAGAGTGGGTACGCCGTGCCCGAGCGCCTGCCGCCCCACCACCCACGGGCTGGACAGCACGATGGCGATCACCACGCCGAGGTCGACCAGCAGCAGTGGCCAGCGACGCCAGGCCGGTCGGGCGTACGCGACGGCGGCCAGCCCGGTCCAGATGACCATCACCAGCACCAGGGCGCCGACGATGATCGGGTGGGCGTACCGGTCGGCGTCGCGTACGGCGAGCACGCCGACGTACCCGAGGGAGGCCAGCCGGAAGACGGTGAGCGCCCGCCAGAGCGGCACCTCGAAACCACCCGGCGGCGACGGCATGGCGGTCAGGATGCCACAGCCGGGTCGGTGACGCGGGGGCCACGTGGTGCGGTCCAGGAAACCCTGACGTACGGTTGAAAAGCCGCGAAATATTCCGAGATCCGCCGCCGGGACAGGGCCATGACGAATGCAGATCCGCACGCACCGCGTACGGTTGTGCCCATCGAACCCGCCCTCCTGATCGCCGAGGCCTTCGACCAGGCCCAGGTGACCGAGATTCGACACTCGGTCACCTCCTGCGCGCACGCCTGCGGCCTCGACGGCCAACGGCTTGACGACTTCGTGCTCGCCGTCAACGAACTGATCACCAACGCGGTGCGGCACGGCGGCGGGCGCGGGTGGCTCCGGCTCTGGCAGGAGCCCGGCGAGCTGCTCTGCGAGGTGGCGGACCACGGGCACGGCATCACCCCGCAGCGCCTCGGCGACCGGAGTCGTCCCGCCGCGGAGACCGCCGGCGGATGGGGCCTCTGGCTGGCCCGCGAGCTGACCGACGCGATGGAGATCGCCACCAGCTCCGCCGGCACCACCGTCCGAATCACCACCACCCTCCCCACCCCCTAACCCCACCCCACCCCACCCCGCCCCCACCCCACCCCACCCCACCCCGCCCCCGCCGCGCCCCGCCGCGCCCCGCCCCGCCGCGCCGATCTTGCACTTTCGGTGGCGACGAAGCGGTCCCAAGGCGACATTTGGGCAGCACAAAGTGCAAGATCGGCGAGCCGAAGCGGGGCGAGGCGAGGGGGCGGGCGGGGCGAGGGGGCGGGCGGGGCGAGGGGGCGGGCGGGGCGAGGGCGGGGGGCGGGGAGGGCCGGGGCGGGGCGGTCAGCCGAAGAGGGCGGAGACTGACTCGCCGTTGTGGATTCGGCGCATCGCCTCGGCCAGAGCCGGGGCGACCGAGAGGACCTGAAGCTTCGCCACCCGCTTCTCGGCCGGGATGGGGACCGTGTTGGTGCAGACGATCTCCAACACGCCGTCCTGGTCGCTGAGCCGGCGCAGCGCGTCGCCGGAGAACAGGCCGTGCGTACAGGCCAGCCGGATCGAGCGGACCTTCAGGTCGCGCAGGTGCTCCATCAGCTCGATCACGGTGCTGCCCTTGGCGATCTCGTCGTCCAGCACGATGACGTCCCGGTCGGCCACCTCACCGATCACCGCGCTGATCTTGACGAGGTCGTCGCTGAACCGCTGCTTCGCGCCGGCCGCGACGGGCGTGCCGAGCAGCCGGGCGAAGGCGGCTGCCTCCTTGGCGTTGCCCAGGTCGGGCGAGACCACCACGGTGTTGCTCAGGTCGTACCGCCGGAAGTGCGTGGCCAGCTCCCGCAGCGCGTGCAGGTGGTCGACGGGGACGCTGAAGAAGCCGTGCACCTGCGGCGAGTGCAGGGTCAGCGCCAGCACCCGGTCCGCTCCCGCCGAGGTCAGCAGGTCGGCGACGAGCCGGGCGCCGATCGAGATCCGTGGCGCGTCCTTCTTGTCCGAGCGGGCGTACGCGTAGTGCGGAAGCACCACGGTGATCCGGCCGGCGGACGCGCCCCGCGCCGCGTCGATCATCAGCAGCAGCTCGACCAGATTTTCCTGCACTGGCGGCACCAGCGGCTGGATCAGGAAGACGTCCCGCTCCCGGCAGTTGGCCTGCAACTGCACCTCGAGACAGTCGTTGGCGAACCGGGAGACCCGTACCGGATGCAGCGGCACCCCCAGGTGGGCGCAGATCTCGGCGGCGAGGTCGGGATGGGCAGTTCCACTGAAAACGGCGATGTCGCGCACGTTCGCACATCGTAGGCGACGCGGGGCCGACGTGACGCGTGTCGCACCACGCCGCCACTGCGGGTACGGTGCTGCCGTGACCCCCCAGTACGTCGCCGCCATCGACCAGGGCACCACCTCCTCGCGGTGCATCGTGTTCGACGCCGCCGGGGAGATCGTCGCCGCGGCCCAGCGCGAGCACCGGCAGATCTTTCCCCGCCCCGGGTGGGTGGAGCACGACGCCGAGGAGATCTGGGACAACGTCCAGCGGGTGGTCGCCGAGGCGCTGCGGTCCGCCGGCGTCGATCCGTCAGGGCTCGCCGCCGTGGGCATCACCAACCAGCGGGAGACCACCGTCGTCTGGGACCGGGCCACCGGCCGGCCGATAGCCAACGCCGTGGTCTGGCAGGACACCCGCACCGGCCCGCTGCTGCGCGAGCTCGCCTCGGCGTACGGCGAGGACTGGTTCCGGGCCCGCACGGGGCTTCCACTGGCCACCTACTTCGCCGGCCCGAAGCTGCGATGGCTGCTCGACGAGGTCGACGGCCTACGCGAGCGCGCGGAGCGCGGCGAGGTGCTGTTCGGCACGATGGACAGTTGGCTGATCTGGAAGCTCACCGGTGAGCACGTCACCGACGTGACCAACGCCAGCCGGACCCTGCTGATGGACCTCACCACCCTCGACTGGGCTCCGGAGCTGCTCGACGCGCTGGGCGTGCCCGCCGCGATGCTGCCCGAGATCCGCTGCTCGGCCGAGGTGTACGGGACGGCCACCGGCGTGCTCGCCGGGGTGCCGGTGGCCAGCGCGCTCGGCGACCAGCAGGCCGCCCTGTTCGGGCAGACCTGCTTCCAGCCCGGCGAGGCCAAGTGCACCTACGGCACCGGCAGCTTCCTCCTGCTCAACACGGGCGCCACCCCGGTGCCGTCCACGCACGGCCTGCTCACCACGGTCGCCTACCGGATCAAGGACCAACCACCGGCGTACGCCCTGGAGGGCGCCATCGCGGTCACCGGATCGCTGGTGCAGTGGCTGCGGGACAACCTCGGGTTGATCTCCTCCGCGGCCGAGGTGGAGGACCTGGCCCGCACCGTGGACGACAACGGCGGCTGCTACGTCGTGCCGGCGTTCTCGGGCCTGTTCGCCCCGCACTGGCGCAGCGACGCGCGGGGGGTGATCGCCGGCCTGACCGGCTACATCACGAAGGGGCACCTGGCCCGGGCGGCGCTGGAGGCGTCGGCGTGGCAGACCCGCGAGGTGGTCGACGCGATGGACGCCGACTCCGACGTGGCGCTGCGCCGACTCCGGGTGGACGGCGGGATGACCGCCAACACGCTGCTCATGCAGTTCCTCGCCGACGTGCTCGACGTCCCGGTGGTCCGCTCCCGGATCACCGAGACCACCTGCCTGGGCGCCGCGTACGCCGCCGGCCTGGCGGTGGGCTTCTGGCCCGACCTCGCCACCCTGCGCGCGCAGTGGCGCTCCGACGCGCGGTGGGAATCGACGATGGCCGCCGAGCTGCGTGAGCGGGAGTTGCGTCAGTGGCGCAAGGCCGTCCAGCGCACGCTCGACTGGGAGGAGTGAGTCATGCCGCAGGTGGTCCTGGCGATCCTGGCGGGCCTCGGCCTGGCCGGAAGCGCGTACGCCCTCGTCCGGTTCCGGCGCGACCTCGGTCTGCTGCGCCGGGGCGTACGAACGCCGGGTGAGGTGGTGGAACTGCGTCCGGTGACCCGGGGGAACGGTCCCCGCACCTACTACCCGGTGGTGCGGTACCGACTGGCCGACGGGACCGAGGTGACCGCGACGCCGGGGCGCTTCCGGCAGACCCCGCTCTCGGCCGCGCCCGGGCCGGTCACCGTGGTGTACGAACCCGAGCGTCCGAACCGGATCCTCGTCGAGTCACCGAGCATCGTCGGAAGGTCCTCGGTGCTGGTCCCGTTCGTCTCGCTGCTCACCGTCAGCGTGACCGTGCTGCTGGTCGGCGTCGGGATCTTTGTGAGCCTGGGCTGATCCGCACTCCACAGTGGTCCGATCCCCCGTGGGTGGACCGTGGTGGGTACCGTCGGCCGGTCACATCGACGACAGCGGGAGGGACACGATGAGCGGGCCGATCGGCGGCACACCGAATCCGGACGTGATGGCGCAACTGTCGGCGCGGATGCGCGAGCAGTTGAGCCGCGGCGAGGAGCTGCGCGAACGGTTGACCGGGTTGACCGGTCATGCCGAGAGCGAGAACGGGTTGGTGCGCGTCACCTGCACCGCCGACGACCCGGCGCGGGAACTACACCTCGACCCACGGGCCCTGCGACTGCCCGCCGCCGAATTGTCGGAGCTGGTCGCCGGCCTCCTGCGCGAGGCGCGGGCCGACCTGGCGCGGGCGACCAACGAGGTGATGCGTGAGTTGGGTGGCCCGGCCGGCCCTGCGGCGGTGCTCCACGACCCGGCGGCAGCGCAGGCGAAGCTGGCGCAGCTCAACGACATGGTCAGCGGGCCGCTCCGGGAGAGCACGGAGATGCTGGAACGGCTGCGGCGTCAACTGGGGGTCTGAGGGGCGCCAGCCCAGGAGCGGGTCAGCGGCCGCGCCGCACCCGCTGCACGCCCGCCCGCAGGAAGACGACGGCGAGCGCCACCGTCACCGCCAACAGGACCGCGCCCACCATCAGCGGGGCGATGAGCCAGGCCATCAGGCTGGCGGTGGCCCGGTCGCCGTTGGCCCAGCCGTCGACCCGGTCGCCGGTGTGAAACGAGCCGCCGCCCACCGGGCCGCTGACCACCCTTCCGTCGGACATGTTCCAGGTGCCCCGGCACCGCTGGGTCCCCTTGGGACCACCGTTGTCACAGGACTCGACCTGGATGCTCACCCGCTCGGCGCCGATCAGGTTGCGGCCGAGGCCGATGGGCAGCACCAGCAGGACCAGGAGCATGAGGATCGGCACCATAACCCGCTGCCAGCGCGGTCGGCGGGCCATCCGGGTCAGGTAGTCCTCGGGGGGCGTCGACGCGGAACGTCCGGCTGCCATGGTTCGCAGGCTACCAGCGACGGGCACTCACGCCCATCCATGATCCTGTTAGGCTGTCCGCGCTCCGGCACCATGAACATCGATCACGTACACGGGGAGAGTCGATGATCGAGGTTGACCCGCCGGCGATCCGCGCGCTCGGCGACACGATCGAGCGTCAGGTCGGGCCGCCCCTCGACGCCTGCGCCGAACTGCTGGAGTCCGCCCGCGCCATCGAACACAGCAACTTCACCTCGGTGGTGCCGCAGCTCGCGGTCGCCTACGTCGGCGCGATCGAGTTCGTCGAGGAGCAGTTGCGCACCAAGCGCGAGCACCTCGCTGAGGTCCGGTCCCGGCTGGGCCGTACGGCGGACAACTGGGAGGCCGCCGAGACCGCCAGCACCATCGCTCCCCGCTGAGGACGCCGGAGACCGACATGGCAGACCCCACCTACCCCGCAGCCGCCGCGAAACTCGCGATGACGGAGATCAGCCTGGCCGCCGCGGTCATCCCCGCCGCCTGGCCGATCGCCCAGATCGTCTACTTCAACCAGTGCGACCCCGAGACGATCATGCGCAAGGGCGGCGACTGGTTGGCCATGTACGACCAACTCGGCACCGCCCACGGCAACCTCGACGACGCCCTCGCGACCCTGACCGCGGCCCAGTGGAGCGGCAAGGACCGCGAAGCGTTCGGGGTGCACATCAACGCGTACGGAACGCAGATCGTCGGCACCCAGGTCCTCACGGTCACCGTGGGCGTCACCATGCTCTGCGTCGGAGCCGCCCTACTCTGCCTCGTCGTGGCGTACGCGGTGGTGTCCACCATCCTGGCGGTCTTCGCCGCCTTCATCGCGGCGGCCGGGGCAACCGTCGTCGGCGCACCGGCTGCGGCGTCCGCCCTGGCGACGGCGAACTCGTTCGCCGCCTCGGCGCTCAGCTTCCTCAAGGGGATCGAGACGATGGCCGAGGCGATCGCCACCGGCGGGGCGGCGGCCATCGCGGGTGCCGCCTCGTTCGACGTCGGCACCCACCTGGGCAGCGGCGACGTCGGGGTGCTCAAGGATCTGGTCCAGGCCACCGTCGACGGGCTCGACAATGTCGCCGCCGGGTTCCTGTCCAAGTGGGAGCGCGACTTCGTGGGGTACGGCATCCACAGCGGCGCCCGACACGCGGTCGGTTCCCCGACCGGCCCCGGCTACCTGGTGTACGGAGGCGGCACCCAGGTCGCGCCGGCCGGCACGGACGGCGACGGAGACACCGTCTACGGCACCTCGGGCGTGGTCGACAACCTGTGGTCGAGGTTGTTCGGGAACGACGCCTGGAACCACTGAGGGTCCCAGGCCGGCGCGGTCACTCCCAGCGGTTGCCGGTGAGCTTCTCGTACACCTCGACGTAGCGGGCCCGGGTCGCCTCGACGACCTCGGCGGGTACGTCCGGCGCGGGCGGCAGCTTGTTCCAGCCGCTACCGGTGGCCCAGTCCCGCACGTACTGCTTGTCGTAGGAGAACTGCACACGGCCCGGCTGGTACGACTCGGCGGGCCAGAACCGCGACGAGTCAGAGGTCAGCAGTTCGTCGGCGAGCACCAGGGTGCCGTCCGACGCCCAACCCAGTTCAAGCTTGGTGTCGGCGATCAGGATGCCCCGGTCGGCGGCCAGTTCGGCCCCGCGCCGGTAGATGTCGAGGGTGATCTGCCGCAGCCGCTCGGCGGTCTCCTGGCCCACCTTGGCCACCACGTCGTCGTACGTGATCGGCTCGTCGTGCTCGCCGGCCGGCGCCTTGCTCGACGGGGTGAAGATCGGCTCGGGCAGGATCGACGCCTCGCCGAGCCCTCGGGGCAGCGGTACGCCGGAGACCGTTCCGGTGCGCTCGTACTCGCGCAGGCCGCCGCCGGTCAGGTAGCCGCGGGCGACACACTCGACGGGGACCATGTCGAGCCGCTGGCAGCGGATCGCCCGGCCGGCGAACTCGGCCGGCACATCGGTGGCCGAGATGACGTGGTTCGGCACCAGGTCGGCGAGCTGTTCGAACCACCACAACGAGAGCGCGGTGAGCAGTCGACCCTTGTCCGGGATCGGTGTCGGCAACGGCACGTCGTAGATCGAGATGCGATCCGACGCGACCAGGATCAGGTCGTCGCCGTCGGCGTACACGTCCCGGACCTTGCCCGAGTGCAGAAGTTCCACGTGCCCTAGTACACCACGTGACGCCGCCGGGTCCGTCCGGCCACCCCTGGGCCCACGGGCCGACCGGGGTGACCGGACGGACGTTGACACCCTCCTGCGCCGCCTGCGTGAATGGTCCGACCCCCGTCCGTCGGTGCCAGGAGACCCCGTGTCCGCTGTTCGTCCCCCGATCAACCGGTTTGCCGCCGACCCGGGCCGACGCCGGGTGCTCACCGCGCTGTTCGGCGCTCCCCTGCTGGCCACCGGCGGCCTGGCCGGGTGCAGCGACGGCGCCGACACCTCGACCGGGAACGGCCCGGTCGAGCTGTCGGTCTTCTGGTGGGGCGGGGCGAAGCGGGCCGAGCTGACGGAGAAGGTCCTCCGGCTGTACTCCGAGCGCAACCCGGGGGTCACCTTCCGGGTGACCTGGCAGGGCGTCGACGGCTACTACGAGCGGCTCGCCACCCAGGCGGCCGGCGGGAACGTCCCGGACCTGATCCAGCTCGACGACTCGATGCTGGCCGAGTACACCCAACGCCAGATCACGCTCGACCTGAGCCAGCCGATCGCCGATCACCGACTGGACCTGCGTGGCCTGCCGGAGGGTCTGGTCCGGTACGGCACGGTGGACGGGCGGACGACGGGGGTCGCGGCCGGGCAGACACTCGCCGCCGTGGTCTTCAACCGGGACCTGCTGCGCGAGCTACAGGTGCCCGAACCGCGTGGCGGAATGTCCTGGGCGGACTACATCGCCTGGGCGCAGCTGGTCACCGAGGCCAGCGACGACCAGGTGGCCGGCACGATGGACGCGTCCGGCGACTACCGCGCCCTCTGGCTCTGGCTCCGGTCCCAGGGCGGCGAATTCTACCGGGGTCGGGAGCTGGGCTTCGGCGCCGACGAGCTGATCGCCTGGTTCGAGCTGTGGCAGCGGGCCCGCGCCGGCCGGGCGACGCCGGGCGCGGCCCTCGTCGAGCAGGCCGACAGCGGGGAGCCGTCCCGGCAGCCGGTGGTCACCGGGTTGACGGCCGCGTCCTTCGCCTGGTCCCACCAACTGCCGGAGCTGCAACGACTCACCGACTCCGAGCTGGGCGTGGTGGGCTTCCCGGGGCCGCCGGGCGCCCAGTGGGCACGCGCGTCGATGTACTGGGCCGGCTTCCGGGGCACCCGCCACCCGGACACCGTGGCCGACGTGATCAACTTTTTGACCACCAACGGCGAGGCCGGCACGGTCCTCGGCCACGAGCGGGGCCTCAACCCCAGTCTCGCCGTTCGCCGGTACACCCAGGGCAGCATCACCGACCCGGCCCAGCAGCGCGCCGCCGCTCTCGGGGACAGCCTGGCCGATCAGCTCGGGCCAGCGCCGTCACCGCCACCGAAGGGCCACGCCAAGGTACGCACCCTGCTGGTCACCGCCGCCGAGCGGGTCCGGGTCCGACGGGACGGTACCCGAGAGGCCACCGCCCGCTTCCTGTCCCAGGCCATCGGCGCCCTGGCGGGCTGAGCCCGGGTCGTCAGCGCGACGGGTCGGGCTCAGCCCACGAGCGCGACGGATCAGCGCGGCGGGCCGCCGCGACGGTTACGCGTGAGGCGCAGCACCAGGAACACGATGATCGCGACCACCACGAGGCAGCAGAGCAGACCGAGGAAGCCGAAGCCGCCACCACGGGAGCGCCGCCGCGCGGCCTCCACCACCACCTCGCCGGCCCCCGTGGACGCCCAGGCCGCGACCGGCACGAAGACCGCCAGGACCACCGCACCGAGGACCGCGCTGAGCCGGCCCCACCACTTGCCGAAGGAAGACATGCGCCCATCCTCGCCGAAGGGCGCAACCTCGGCACGGCGGTAGACGCCAAATTCACGGGACCGGGCACGGCGGGCCGCGCAATGCGCCCGCAACCACACGGTAAAAGAGATGATCTTTACATCGATCCATCCAGATGATCGGATTCGGCAACTGGTCATCTCAGGAGGCACTGTGCGGCTCTCTCTCACCCGAAGATCTGCGGCAGCAGCGGTGGGCGTCACCCTCGTCACCGCTCTCGTCACCCCAACGACGGCCCACGGCGCTCCGGCGTCCCCACCCCCGACGGCGCCGCCGGGCCGGGCGGCTGACGCCGCGGCCACACCCGTGACGGTCACGCTCGTCACCGGCGACCGGGTCACGGTGACCCCCGGGCGCAACGGCACGACGCCCACCGTGGACGTCGTCCGCGCCCCGGGCGCCACCGGCGCCGTACGCATCGCCACCGAGGGCCGCGACACCTACGTGTATCCGGACGAGGCGTTGCCGTACCTGGCCACCGGTCGCCTCGACAAGCAACTCTTCGACGTCACCCAGCTCGTCGCCCAGGGCTTCGACGACGCGCGGGCCGACGCGCTCCCCCTGGTCGTCACCCGCACCGCGGGCTCGGCGGCGCTGCGGAGCCGCACCGACCTGCCGGGCGCGGAGACCACGCTGGACCTGCCGTCGGTCCGTGGCCAGGCGATCCGCGCCCACCGCCCACGGGCCGCCGAATTCTGGTCGGCCCTCACCGGCGGCCGCCAGCCCGGCGGGACGGCGTCGACGGCCCGCGCCGCCGACACCGCGACGCCCTCCTTCACGGCCGGCATCGACAAGGTGTGGCTCGATGGCAGGGCGAAGGCCGCCCTCGCCGACACCACCGCTCAGATCGGCGCGCCGGCGGCCTGGGCCGCCGGTGGGACGGGCAGCGGCGTACGGGTGGCCGTGCTGGACACCGGAGTGGACACGACCCACCCGGACCTGGTGAACCGGATCGTGGCGTCCCGAAGCTTCATCCCCGGCCAGGACGTCATCGACCGCAACGGGCACGGCACCCACACGGCCTCCACGGTCGCCGGGACGGGCGCCGCGTCGGACGGTCGGGAGCGGGGTGTCGCCCCCGACGCCGACCTGGTGATCGGCAAGGTCCTCGACGACTTCGGAAGCGGCTCGATCTCCGGGATCATCGCCGGCATGGAGTGGGCGGCACGGACCGAACACGCCAAGGTGATCAACATGAGCCTGGGCGTCAGCGCCTGGCACAGCCAGGACGATCCACTGAGCCAGTCCGTCAACCAACTGACCGCCGAGACCGGCGCGCTCTTCGTCGTCTCGGCCGGCAACAGCGGTCCCGACCCGTACACCCTGGGCGCGCCCGGGACCGCGGACGCCGCGCTCACCATCGGCGCGGTGGACGCCACCGACCACCTGGCCGACTTCTCCAGCGCCGGGCCTCGGATGATCGACGACGGCCTCAAGCCCGACCTGACCGCCCCCGGCGTCGACGTGCTGGCGGCGCGCTCGCAGCACATCGAGTGGGGCGAGGGGTTCTACCGTCTGGACAGCGGCACCTCGATGGCGGCGCCGCACGTCGCCGGAGCCGCCGCCCTGCTGGCGCAGAAGCACCCCACCTGGAGCGCCAGCCAGATCAAGGACGCCCTCATGGGCACCAGCGTGCCCACGCCCGACTACAGCGCCTACCGGGCCGGTAGTGGTCGGGTGAACGTGGCCGCCGCCTACCACCAGGACCAGATCATCGCGACCGGATCGGTCGACGCCGGACTCGTCCCGTGGTCGCCCGGCGCGCAGCCGAAGCCGATCACTCGGAAGATCACCTACACCAACACCACGGGCAGCGCCATCACCTTGGCGCTCGCTGTCGAGGGCGCCGACGCCCCCGCCACGACGTTCGCGGTCGGTGCCCGCCAGGTGACGGTACCGGCGGGGGGCACCTCGACAGTCGACGTCGTGGTGGACCCGAAGGCGCTGACCCCCGGCCGGTACTCCGCCCGGATCACCGCCCGCCACGCGGCCGGTGCCGTGCACACGGCCGTCGGGATCGCGGTGGAGTCCAGGAAGTACGACCTCACGATCCACCTGAGGGACCGCAGCGGCCGGCCGATGAGCGGTGAGGTCGAGATCGTCAGCGCCGACGGCGTCTCCACCTTCATGTGGGTACGGGATGGAAAACTCGTCAGCCGATGGGCCCCCGGCTCCTACACCGTGGTCGGCGCGGTCGACGTCGAGGGCCTGCACGGCGACGGCTCCCTCGGCCTCGCGATGCTGACCGTGCCCGAGATCGAGCTGACGACCAACCGGGGCGTCGTACTCGACGCCTCGGCGGCCCGTCAGGTGAAGGTGGCGACAGCGCAGCCGACCGCCGTCACCAACAGCCGCATCGACGTCTACCGCTCGTTCACCTCGCGCGAGCCGACGCCCAGCGACGCGAGCGCCCTGCGCGAGACGTTCTGGCCCGGCGCCACCTACGACAGTCTGTGGGCGCTCCCCACCAGGGGCACGGTGCGGGAGGGCAGCTTCGTCTTCACCACCCGGATCCGGGCGGAGCAGACGCCACTGGAGATCAGTCACGATGGCCGTCGTACCGGTGACCCACTCGCACAGCCGGGCGCCCGCCCGCTGACCGACGGCACCACGCGCCTGGACGCCGTCTTCGCCGGCACCGGCGCGACGGCGGACTACGCCGGGGTCTCGGCCCGCGGCAAGGCGGTCGTCGTCCGACGCGACGACGCCGTGTCCCCGTCGGACCGGGTCAAGGCGGCGACCGCCGCCGGCGCGGCGCTGCTCCTGGTCGTCAACGACGGCGAGGGCCGCGCCAGCGAGTGGTATGGAGAATCCGACGGTACGACGAACGGGCCGCTCCCGGTCGCGTCACTGATCGCGGGCGACGGCGAGAGCCTGATCGGCAAGATCACCGCCGCCGGCCGCAAGGGGGTACGCCTCACCGTCACCGCCCACCCCTCGTCGCGGTACCTGTACGACCTGGTCGACTACCATCGTGGCGGCGTACCCGTCGACCCGTCGCCCAGGACCGACCCGAAGCACCTCGCCCGGATCGACCTGGTGTTCGCCCCACCACCCGGCCAGCAGGCCGCCGAGACCCGGACGGACTTCCCGCCGTACGAGTGGGCGGCCGCTCGCGGGTTCCGCTTCCAGCCGGTGGCCCCGGGACCACGTACCGACTGGGTCTCCGCCGGCGACGGCGTCCGGTGGAAGCAGTTCGCCGACGTCCTCAACTGGGGGCGGTCGTACACGGATGAGATCGCCTACCGGCCGGGCAGCGTCCAGAAGGACCGTTGGTTCGGGCCCATCACGCGGCCACGCCTGCTGACGTACGACATCCCGTTCCGGGGCGAGTTCGGGATCAGCGCCTACATCCAGGGGTTCGGCGACGGGGGATCCGCGCACAGCGGCGGGGCCGCGATGCTGCAACGAATCTCGTTCTACCAGGGCGACCGGCAACTGGTGCAGTTCGAGAACTGGCCGGAGCTGTTCGCCGGTGAACTGCCGGCGCAGCGGTCACCGTACCGGCTGGTCGTCGAGACGGAGACCAAGCCGGAGTTCAGCCCGTACTCGTCGAGCACGCGTACCGACTGGACCTTCTTCTCCGGCGCTGTCGCTGGCACGGACGTGCAGGCGATGCCGCTGGTCCAGTTGGACTACGGCACGGACGTGGACCTGGCGGGCCGCGCGCCGCGCCGGAACGACCTCACCATCACCCCGGTGGTGGTGGGCAGCACGGCCGCGAAGGACGGCGTCTCCTCGCTCGGCCTCGAGGTGTCGTACGACGACGGACGCACCTGGCAACGGCAGAGCCTCAAGGAGCGCGGGGGCACCTGGACGGCGGCCCTGAACGCGCCGGGCCGGGCCGGGTACGTGTCGATCCGGGTCACCGCCAAGCAGCGTAACGGCGGTGGCGTCACCCAGACCGTCATGCGGGCCTTCGGCCTGCGGTGACATGTGCGCGGGGGCCGGTTCGCGCCGGCCCCCGCCCGCGACGGCGGCGACGTCGACCGGAACGACAGAACCCGGTCCCTGTGCGGGAACCGGGTTCTTGTCGTACCTCGTGGTAGCGGGGACAGGATTTGAACCTGCGACCTCTGGGTTATGAGCCCAGCGAGCTACCGAGCTGCTCCACCCCGCGTCGGCTGTTAAAGCTTAACCCACTCGTCCCGGCGATGATCAGCGGGGGGTCGCCCCACCGGGCAACCGCGCGAGCGGACGCGCCAATGACGAAAGCCCGCCTCCGGAAGATCGGAGACGGGCTTTCTCTCGTAGCGGGGACAGGATTTGAACCTGCGACCTCTGGGTTATGAGCCCAGCGAGCTACCGAGCTGCTCCACCCCGCGTCGGCTCGCTAACCGTAGCGCACCGACCCGGGGCACCGCAAAGCGACTCCGATACCGCCGTCAGCCCAGCCAGTTCTCGATCGCCGCCACCGCACGCCGGCTGTCGGCGTCCACCTGCGCGCGCTCGGCGGCGGTGTACTCCCAGCCCTGCTCCCAGAGCACCGTCACCACGTCGTCGACCCGGACCGCCCGGACCAGCCGCACCTCGTACGCGCCCGGGTCGCCCATGCCCGCCGGGTACGGGGCCCGCAGCTCGAACAGCACCGACTCGTCGCCGTACGCACCCGGGTCCAGGAGTCGCTGCCGCCAGACCCTGGTGTCGTCGGGCATCTTCTGCTCGGGGCAGGCGCGCACGGCCTGCCGCAGCTCCCGCAGCGCGTCGTCGGCGCGGCCCGGACGGTAGATGGTGATGCTGTGCCGGTAACTGCCGTCCGGCACATTCCCGGCCGGGGTCTCCGGCCGCTTGTAGGCGATCGACCGGGCACGGCGCTGCACCACCGCCGACTCGCTGGCGTACCGGGCGCCGCACAGCGTCGGCAGGACCGGCCCCGCGGCGGTCGACTCCAGACCGGTCCGGTTGGCGGCCGCCAGGACGAAGAAGGCCCGGTCCGGGATCGAGGTGGGCGCGTGGGCGGTGGCCTGGCCGGTGGGCGCGCCCGACCGCGTACCCCCTGCGGTGGTGTGCGACGGCGTCGGGGACGACGATTGCGGCGTGGGCGGCGCGGACGCCGACGGGGTGGGCGTGGAACTGCCCGCGACCGACGGCGGGGCCGGCGTGTCAGCCGGTGGCGGCAGCGGCACGGACCCGTCCACGGGGAACGCCAGGCGTCCGCCGACGGCGACCCCACCGAGCAGCACCGCCACCGCCAGCGCGCTACCCGCCGCTCGGACCAGGGCCCGCCGGTCGGCGTGCCGCCGGACCACCTCGGGAGGTGCCACCGTCACGTCGTCCACGGCGACGGTGAGCGATCGGTACAGGTCGGAGAGTTCAGCGGACATCGTTCGCCTCCAGTTCGTCGATGTGGACGTCGGGCAGCAGTACGGCCAGCCGGCACCGGCCGCGGGACAACCAGGACTTGACGGTGCCGACCGGCACGTCGGCCTCCCGGGCGATCTCCTCGACCGACATGTCGAAGAGGTAGTGCAGAGCCAGCGCCTGTCGCTGCGCGGCCGGCAGTTGACGGAGCGCGCTCACGAGCAGCACCCCGTCCTCACCCGGTGGGGGCGCGGTCGGCGGCGGACCGCTGCGGCTCAGCAGGACCCGCCGACGGTGCAGGTGCCGCCAACGGTCGTTCGCCAACCGGGAGACCACCAGTCGCAGCCATGCCTCGGGCGCCGGGTGCTCGGCGAGCCGCCCCCACTGCCGCCAGGCCCGCGCGAACGCCTCCTGCACGACGTCCTGCGCCTCGGTGTGGTCACCGGTCACCGCGTAGCCGTACCGGATCATCCGCCGGACGGTGCCCCGGTAGAAATCGTCGAAGCTCTGTGCGTCCCTCACGACTGCCCCCTTGTCCGCCCCCGATGCATCAAGGACGGCAGGGGGCCGGCCGGGGTTGCGGCTCGGCTGGACAAAGCGTGTCGGAGAGGCGACAGGCCGGCATACCGTACGGATGCGACGGAGCCCCCGACGTCCGGACCCGGGGGTCCGACGTCGAGGGCTCCGGTGTGCCTGACGAGCGGCTGGTCAGCCGCCCGGCGTGGCGCTCGGGGTGCCGGACGGCGGGGGCGCGCCGCCGCTCGCCTGCTGCGCCTGCTGGAACGCGGTCAACGCCTCGTCCAGCGCCTTCAGTGCGCGGCCGTACCGTTCGAAGTCCCCGGAGGTCTGCGCGGCGCGAACCTCCGTGATGGCGGACTGCACCCGGTCCGCGGCTGCGGCCAGATCGCCGGCCGGCGGGGCGGTGCCGCCCGGCGTCGGGGTCGCGCTCGGGGTCGCGCTCGGCGTCGCGCCCGGCGACGGGCTGGTCGGGTTGCCACCCGTGGTGGGCGGCGGCGAGGTGCCCTGCCCGGCCTTCTTACCCTGATCGACCAACTGCTTGATGCCGTCGTTGATGTTGTCGGCGAGCGCCACGAACGAGCCGCCGTCACCGTAGGAGAGCAGCACCTTCTGCAACAGCGGGTACGCGTCCTGCTGGTTGCTCTTCACGTAGACCGGCTCGACGTAGAGCATCCCGTCGGCGAAGGGCAGTGACAGCAGGTTGCCGTACTGCACCTGCGCCTGGTTGCTGGAGAGCAGGTTGAGCTGCTGACGGATGTTCGCGTTGTTGGTCATCTGCTGGTGCACCTGCACCGGCCCGGAGATCCGGGTCTGGTCCGGCAACTCCAGCACCTCCAGCCGGGGCTTGCCGTCGACGTACGACCCGGAGATCAGCGCGGCCAGGTTCTGCCGGCCGTTCGGGGTGACCGCCGAGGTGAGCTGGAACCGAGGGCTCTCCTGCCCGGGGAACTGGGTGAACAGGTAGTACGGCGGCTGCTTCTGCCCGCTGTCCGGCGCGTCCGGCACGTTCGGCACCTGCCAGAAGTCCTGCGCGGAGTAGAAGTCACCCGGGTTGGTCACGTGGAACTTGGTGAGCAGGTTCCGCTGCACCTTGAACATGTCCGCCGGGTAGCGGAAGTGCTCGTTCAACTCGACCGGGATGTCCGCCTTCGGCTTGATCAGGTCACCGCCGAACGCCTTGTTCCACGCCTTGAGCACCGGGTCGGTGTCGTCGTACTCGTAGAGCGTCACGGTGCCGTCGTACGCGTCGACGGTGGCCTTCACCGAGTTGCGCATGTAGTTGACGTTCTCCCGGGCCAGTTGGAAGGTGCCCCGGTTGGTCAGCTCGTCGGTCGTCTCGACCTGGAGGTTGACGCGCTCGGCGTACGGGAAGGTGGCGGCCGTCGTGTAGCCGTCGACGATCCACTGCACCCGACCGTCGACCACCGCCGGGTACGGGTCACCGTCCAGCGTGAGGAAGGGCGCGACCTTCTCGACCCGGTCCCGCGGGTTGCGCACGTACAGCAGCTTGGAGTCCTTGTTGACCGCCTCGGAGAGCAGGAAGTTCGACTCCTGCTCCTTGATGGCGTAGAGGAGCCGTCGCGAGAAGGAATCGAGCTTGACGCCGCCCTCGCCGGTGTAGGTGTAGGACTCGCCGCCGCCCTCACCGACGGGCCTGTCGAACTCGGCCTTCTTGTTCGGGTCGGACTGCCCGACGATCGCGTAGTCGTCGGCGGCCATCCGCTCGCCGTAGTAGATGCGCGGCTGCTTGGCGGGGATCTGCTCGGTCTGCGAGGAGCACGCCTCCTGGGTCCGCTCGCCGAGGAAGCCGGAGACGAAGAACGGCTGCCCGCCGCACACCACCTGGTTCGCCGGGGCGGCCACCAGGCCGTACCCGTGGGTGTAGACGGTGTGCCGGTTGATCCAGGTGTTCTGCTGGTCGGTCAACTCGCCGTAGTTGATCTCGCGAACACCGACGACGTAGTCGGACGTCTTGCCGTTCACCCCGTACCGGTCGATGTCCAGCTTGGGGCCGAAGTCGTAGAAGCCCCGGACCTGCTGGAGCTGGGTGTACGTCTCGCTGACCAACTGCGGGTCGAGCAGGCGCACGTTGGACACGACGGACGTGTCGGTGGCCAGGTTCGCCGGTGGGGTGAGGTTGCTCGCCGCGTACGGGGTGGTCTCGGTGTTGCCCAACCCGAACGCCGCCCGCGTCGCGTCGATGCTGCGCTGGATGTACGGCGCCTCCTTGTCCTTGGCACTCGGCTTCACCTCGAAGGTCTGCACCGCCCAGGGGTAGATGCCGCCGATCGCCACCGCGGAGACGCCCAGCAGGGCGAGCGAGATGCCCGGCCACACCAGGTTCCGCATCCAGGCGTTGGAGAACACGACGATCGCGATGGCCACGACGACCGAGATGTACGCCAGGATCTCCTTCGCCGTCAGCAGCGCGTTGACGTCCGCGTAGCCGGCGCCGTACAGCTTGGCGCCCTCGTTGTACTCGAGCAGCATCGCCCGCCGGTCCAGCACGTACGCGAGGGCCTTGAGCAGGACGAAAACCGCGACGAGACTGCTCAGGTGCGCGCGCGCCGCGTTGCTCATCCGGTCCCCGACGCCCTGGAGGCGGACCCCGCCGAAGAGGTAGTGCACCGCCAGCGCGCCGATCAGCGCCAGCACCACGGCGGTGAAGCCGACCCCGAGCAGGTAGCGCCAGAACGGGAGCTGGAAGACGTAGAAGCCGATGTCCACCCCGAACTCCGGATCGACGGCACCGAAGTCACCGCCGTTGCGGAACAGCAGCCACTGGTCCCACCGACTCTGGGCGGACAGCCCGGCGAAGAGGCCGATCACGGCGGCGATCAACGCGATCCAGGTGCCGAGACGCGGGCTGAGCGCCATCCGGTAGCGCTCCAGCGTGGCCTGCTCCGCCGAGTGCGGTCGCAGTCGCGGCCGCAGCCGGTACGCCAGCCACAGGTTGCCGCCGATGACCACCGCCATGCCGAGGCCGATGACTGCGAAGAGCAGCAGTCGGGTGACGAGCACACCGGTGAAGACCTCGGTGTAGCGCACCTCGTCGAACCAGAGCCAGTCGGTCCAGGCCTGGACACCCCAACCGAGCAGGGTGAAGAGCACGAACACCCCGACCAGGACGGCGATGGTGACCCGGCCGCGCCGGCTCATCCTCGGCAGAGGGCTGCTGCTACGCATTACCACTGTTGGCTCCGCACGCTCGATGTGATCGGCTCCGATCAGGCACCCAGAGTACGGGTTGTTCCTGAGCGTGTCGGGGCACGGTCACACGGGTCAGCAGCGGGTCGGCTGACCACCGGCGCGCAGCGTCTCCAACGCGGTCAGCGCCTCGTCCAGCGAACCCACCTTCAGCAACGGCAGGTCGGGCTGCGGGTTACGGACCGCCTCGGCACAGTTGTCGGCCGGCACCAGGAAGACCTTGGCCCCGGCCCGCTTCGCGCCGACCAGCTTCTGGGCGATTCCGCCGATTGGACCGACGGTGCCCTCGTCGTCGATGGTGCCGGTGCCCGCGATGACCTTTCCGCCGGTGAGGTCGGCCGGGGTCAGCTTGTCCACGATGCCCAGGGCGAACATCAGACCGGCGCTCGGCCCGCCGATGTCCTCCAGGTCGATGCCGAGCGTGAACGGGTGCGGCTGCTGCTGGTCGATCTCGACGCCGATCCGCGGCCGACCGTCCTGCTCCCGGCTGGTCACCGTCGCGGTGGCCGGCGTGCCGTCGCGCGTGTAACCGATGGTCAGCGCCGTACCCGCCGGCTTGGCCCGGATCAACTCGGTGACCTTGGCAGCCACCGGCACCGGCTGACCGTCGACCGAGGTGACCACGTCGCCGACCTTGAGCGTCCCGGCGGACGGGCCGTCCGCCGCGACCGTCTTGATCACCACCTGCACCGGGAAGCCCAGTTCCCGCAGCGCGGCGGTCTCGGCGCTGGTCTGCGACACCTTGAAGTCCTCGGCGTTGCGCTGCTCGACCTGCTCGGTCGACTCCCCCGGCGGGTAGACCAGTTCGCGCGGCACCACCGCCTCGTCGTCGGAGAACCAGCCGGCGATCGCCGAGCGGAGCCGAACCGTCGGCTGCACCCCCACCGTCGTCAGCCGCAGCTGACCCGCCGACGTGGAGGTCTCCCGGCCGGTGACCTGGATGACCTCCTTACCGTCGGTCGTCCCGAGCGTGTTGACCGTCGGGCCCGGGCCGAGCACCACGTACGGAATCGGCACCCGGAGCACCCCGATGCTCAGCAGGGCGGTGAACAGGGCACCGAGCAGGACCGTCAGGCCACGACGTCTCATGCGCCAGAGCGTACCGATCGCCACCGGCCGGTCCGACGGATGCGTCACACGACTTCGCCCTCAGCGCAACGCCAGCGGCGACTACCTGGGGCGCGGCGCGCGTACCGTAGAGGTCGTGCCTGATATTCCGTTCGGTTTCGCGCTCCCGGGTGGGCAACCACCAGACCCCAACGATCCCGCGCAGATGCAGCAGTTCATGTCGCAGTTGCAGCACCTGCTCTCGGCGCCGGGCAGCGGGCCGGTCAACTGGGACCTGGCCCGGCAGGTAGCGGCCAGCCAGCTCGCCGCCGCCGGTGATCCGGCCGTGTCGCCGTACGAGCGCAACGCCGTCGAGGAGGCGTTGCGCCTGGCCGACCTGTGGTTGGAGCCGGCCACGTCGTGGCCGTCCGGCATCCAGTCCCCGGTCGCCTGGAACCGCAACGAGTGGATCTTCAAGACGCTCGACGTGTGGCGCAAGCTCTGCGACCCGGTGGCCAGCCGGATGGTCGGCGCGATGGGTGACCTGGTGCCGCCGGAGGCGCGCGCCCAGCTCGGCCCGATGCAGTCGATGGTGGCCACCCTCGGCGGCGCGCTCTTCGGCGGCCAGCTCGGGCAGGCCCTCGGCTCGCTCGCCGCGGAGGTGCTCTCCGCCGGCGACATCGGGCTGCCGCTCGGCCCGGCCGGCACGGCCGCGCTGATTCCGGCCAACATCCGCGCGTACGGCGAGGGCCTGGAACTTCCCGAGGACGAGGTACGCCTCTACGTGGCGCTGCGCGAGGCCGCCCACCAGCGGCTTTTCCAGCACGTTCCGTGGCTGCGCGGGCACGTGTTCAGCGCCGTGGAGATGTACGCCGCTGGCATCCGGGTCAACCGTGAGGCGATCGAGGAGGCGATGGGCCGGGTCGACCCGACCGACCCGGAGTCGATGCAGGCGATCGCCCTGGAAGGCATCTTCACCCCCGAGGACACTCCGGCGCAAAAGGCCTCGCTGGCCCGCCTGGAGACCGCGTTGGCCCTGGTGGAGGGCTGGGTGTGCCACGTGGTGGACAGCGCCGCCGGCGACCGGCTGCCCAACGTCGTACGGCTGGGCGAGGCGTTCCGCCGCCGCCGGGCCGCCGGTGGCCCCGCCGAGCAGACCTTCGCGGCGCTCGTCGGCCTGGAGCTGCGCCCGCGCCGGCTGCGCGAGGCGGCGGCCCTGTGGGCGGCGCTCACCCAGCACCGCGGCATCGAGGGCCGGGACGCCGTCTGGGGCCACCCGGATCTGCTCCCCTCGGACGACGACTTCGCCGACCCGGTGGCGTTCGCGATGAACGACATGGACCTGAGCGAGCTGGACAGCTTCGACTTCACCGCCCCGGGCGGCGCGCACGAGAAGGCGCCGGGCGAGTCCGACGACGAGGGCGACAACGACGACAGCGACAGCGGCACGGACGGCGGCACCAAGAGCTGACGCGGCCAGGCCGGGCGCCCGCGAGTCGGGCGTCCGGCACACGCCCGGCGCAGCTCGGGCGTCCGACACACGCCCGGCGCAGCTCGGGCGTCCGACACACGCCCGGCGCGCCTCGGGCGTCCGACACACGCCCGGCGCGGCTTGATGATCCACTCGGCTTCCTGGAAAGCGGGTTGTCCGCGCGGCCTGGACGCCGCGCTTTCCGGGAACCCGCTTGGATCACGCCCGCGACAACCCCGCGCGGGGCGGCCGACGCCTCGACGGCGCGGCGGCCAGGCGGGGCAACCGGGCACGGCGACGGCGGGCCGATCAGGCGGGCCGATCAGGCGGGCCGATCAGGCGGGCCGATCAGGCGGGCCGATCAGGCGGGGCGGCTTGAGCCCGACAGCAGCGAGCGGGTGGCCTCCCAGCCTTCGAAGGCCGGGTCCAGCGCGGCGAGGTCGGCCGGGCCACGCTGGCGTCGCCAGCCGGCCGTGACGGCGACGTCCCCTGGCTGGGGGGCGCCGACCCGGGCGTCGGCCGGCATTGCGGTGTCAAAGTCGAGCGGGGGCAACCACTGCGGCACGGGCAGCCGTACGGCCACTCCGAGCAGACCCGGGCCGCCGCCCTCGGCCGGGGCGACGGCGACCGACCGGGTAGTGAGCGGGCGCAACAGCTTGCCGACGGTCAGCGCGGGCAGGTCGGGCACGTCACCCGCGAGCACTGCCGCCTGGTCGTAGCCGTCCAGCGTGGCAAACACCGCGTTCGGCGTCGGCTCGGGTACCTCGTGGACCGCGGTGCCGGGCCAGACCAGCGCGTCCGCCAGCGGACGGTCTGCCGGGGTCACGGCGACGGCCACATCCACCTCGTTGAGGGTCGCGACCAGGTCGATGACATCCTCGGCGAGCGCCGCCCGCCACTCCGCCAGGTCGATCCCCGGCGGCGACCACCGCACCGGCCCGAACATGACCACCACCACCCGCCCCGCCATGACCCGACCCTAACGCCCCGACCCACCGCCTCACTCACCCCACCGACGCCCACCCCGCCGAGCCCAACGCGCGCCGAGCCCGCCTCGCCGAGCCCAACGACTCGGCCCGCCGCACCGCGCCGGCCCAGACGGGCCTAGACGGCCGATGGGCCCGGTGATCGACTCCACACCGGTGAAGTCGGGGCATCCCGACGCCAGGACACCCCAACATCGGCGAACCGGAGTCGATCAAGCCGGGCAGGCACGCAAGCCGGGCAGGCACGCAAGCCGGGCAGGCACGCAAGCCGGGCAGGCACGCAAGCCGGGCAGGCACGCAAGCCGGGCAGGCACGCAAGCCGGACAGGGCCCTAGGCGCGTCAGGCCGGGCAAGGTCACCGGCTGGGCTGAGCCCAGGGGCGGGTCAGGTGGGGACGGGGGCGCAGGATGCGGCGGCGACGCCCTCCAGGTAGCCGCGCGCACGCTCCGACTTGGGGTACCGGCCGACGAGCCCCCAGAAACGGGCGTTGTGGCTGGGCACGATGAGGTGGGTCAACTCGTGCAGCAGCACGTAGTCGATCACCCAGTCGGGCATGTCCTGGACGCGATGCGAGATGCGAATGCTGCGGTCGGCGGGGGTGCAGGAGCCCCAGCGGCCGTTCTGGTTGGTGACCCATCGGACGCTGGCCGGCACGGCCTTCTCGCCGTAACCGCCCAGGTAGAGGTCGATCAGCCGGTTGGCCCGGGCGACGAGTTCGTCGTCGGAGCGGGCCAGTCGACCCTCGCGGGCGGCGAGCCGTGCCAACATGCGGTCGACCCACTCGCTCTCCTCGGCCCGGGAGAACTGGTCCGGGATGAGGACGACCACCCGCTCACCGTCACGGTACGCAGACACCGTGCGTCGCCGACGCTGGCTGCGCCGTACCTCGACGACCGGCTTACGCGTCCCCGCCATCACTGGGCCGCGCAGCCTCGGCTACGTGTCACGAGGGAAAGCTAATGCGTACTGACCAGGGGTCCGCAAGAGTCAACCGCGCGACACGCGCCCAAAAAATGGTGATTGGTCGCCCGGCGTCCCGAAAATTTCTTGACCGGACCACCGCCGAGGTGCCATCACGCCGTCTCGTCACCCACCGTGTACGCCGGCGGCGGCATCGCGCGGTCCGCCCCTCCACCGTAGGTGATCACCGCGCTCGACGCTGCCGCGGGGGCACCCGCAGGGGTGGCTGTGAGGGTTTGGTCGGCGTGTCCCCGCCAAACTGACTTATCCGACCTAATTCGCCATGCACACTCTCGACGTCGACTTGCTCACAGTGACGATGCACAGCTGACATGGAACTGCCCAGACCTGGGTAGGGTCCGCGAACCAGCGGTCACGAAGGTGGCCGTGGAGTAAGCCCCAGCGCCGGCGCCCCGTGAGGTCCGCCGCCGGGCATTCCGCCGGAACCGTATTGACCGGCGGACGAGACGAGGAGGGCACCGTGGCCGACCAGGCCCAGACCTACAACGGTTACTGCGTGAAGTGCAAGGAGAAGCGGGACTTCGAGGGGCACGTGGAGGTCTCGAAGACCGGCATGAACATGGCCAAGGGCAAGTGTCCGGTATGCGGCACAACAGTGAACCGGATTCTCGGCAAGGCGAAGGTCTGACCCGTACGGATCTGCGGGGGCGGGACGGCGGAGTGGCCGTCCCGCCCCCGTTGCCGTTCCGCCCGTAGGTGACTCTGTCGGGTGGCCGACAGCACGCGCAGTGGCCTGTGGATAACCCCGCAGATCCTGTGGACAAGGCTGGATACGGCCTTGGACGCCTGTGGACAACGATCGACCGAGCGCACGGATGCGGTCACGATTCGTCACCATGAGTCGTACGCCGCTGCCTCGCCCCACCCTGCTGCCCGGCCTGAGCCGGCTCTGGCGGGATCGGCACACCCTGCAGATCGGCCTTGGCCCCGGGCTCGCCGTACTGGTGGAGCTGACCAATCCGCGCACCGCTCACCTGCTCGATCTGCTGGACGGCACCCGCAGCGAGCGGGACGTACTGACCGAGGCCGGCGCCGCCCAGGTTGCCGCCGACGACGCTCGTACGCTGCTGGACGCCCTGCGCGCGGCGGGCCTGCTGGTGCCGGCGCACACCCTGCTCCCCCGCGACCTGGCCGGGCCGGTCCGGGCCCGGCTCGCCGCCGAGGCCGGAGCGTTGGCGCTGGCGGCAGCCCGGTTACCCGGCACCCCGGCGCAGGTCCTGCGCCGTCGGCGGGCGGCCCGGGTGCTGCTCACCGGCGGCGGGGCCCTCGGCGGACCGCTGGCGCTGGCGCTGGCCCAGGCCGGCGTCGGCCAGGTGATCCCGCACCTCAGCGGCCCGGTACGACCGATCGACCTGATCGGGACGGGCATTCCCGCTGCCGAGTTGGGCCGGCCACTGGCCCCGGCGATCCGGGCGGCGGTCGACCGTGTCGCGCCGGGCACCGGCACCCACCCGGTCCGGGCCGCCCGGACGGATCTGGTGATCCAGTTCGGCGCGGACCGTCCGCCCGCGCTGCTCGCCGCCGGTCTCGCCCAGCGCCGCCAGCCGCACCTCATGGTGACCGTCCGCGAGGGCGTACCGGTGATCGGGCCGCTGGTCCGTCCGCCCGCCGGGCCGTGTCTGCGCTGCGTCGAGCTGCACCGGGCCGACCGCGACCCGGCCTGGCCAGGGCTCGCCGCTCAACTGGCCGCGGCGCGGCCGGTGACCGCCGGCGCGACCGGCACACTGTTCGCGGCGATCGGATACGCGGTGGCGGAGGCCCTGGCCCACCTCGACGGCGGGCAGCCCGAGACGCTGGGGGGCGCCGTGGAGATTTCCGGCGCGGGCCGGTTCCGGCGGCGGGGCTGGCCGCCGCACCCGGCGTGCGAGTGTTCGCGGCGCCGGGCGTACGCACCAGCCCGGCCGCACGGCAGCATCGGACCCCTCCGGTCGGTAACAATGGCGAAGTGACCGACATCCCGCGCCGGGCCGTGTCCCGGACCGCCAAGCTCGCCGCTCTGCCGCTCGGCTTCGCCGGTCGGACCGTCCTCGGCATGGGTAAGCGCGTCACCGGGCTCGCCTCCGACGTCATCTCGGCGGAGATCCAGCAGCGCACCGCCGAGCAGTTGTTCAGCGTGTTGGGGCAGCTCAAGGGCGGGGCGATGAAGTTCGGCCAGGCGTTGTCGGTCTTCGAGGCGGCCCTGCCGGAGGAGATCGCCGCCCCCTACCGACAGGCGCTGACCAAGCTTCAGGAGGCCGCGCCGCCGTTGCCCGCCGCGAGCGTGCACAAGGTGCTGGCCGAGCAGCTCGGTCCGGACTGGCGCGACCGGTTCGTCGAGTTCAACGACACCCCGGCCGCCGCGGCGAGCATCGGGCAGGTGCACCGGGCACGGTGGCGGGAGCCGGGGTACGGCCCGTCCGGCGAGCCGAACAGCCGCGACGTGGCGGTCAAGATCCAGTATCCGGGTGCCGGCGACGCGCTGCTCGGCGACCTCAAGCAGCTCTCCCGCCTCGGCGGAATGTTCCGGGCGATTCAGCCCGGCCTCGACGTCAAGCCGCTCCTCGTCGAGCTGCGCGAGCGGATCACCGAGGAGTTGGACTACGAACTGGAGGCCGAGTCGCAGCGGGCCTTCGCCGCCGCGTACGCCGACGACGAGGAGATCTACATCCCGGGCGTCGTCTCCGCGTCGCCCCGGGTGCTGGTCACCGAGTGGGTGACGGGCACACCGCTCGCCGACATCATCCGGGACGGCAGCGAGGAGCAGCGGGACGAGGCCGGCCGACTGATGGCCACGCTGCACCTGTCCGCACCCCAGCGGGCTGGTCTGCTGCACGCCGACCCGCACCCCGGCAACTTCCGGCTCCTGCCCGACGGACGGCTCGGGGTGATCGACTTCGGCGCGGTGGCCCGAATGCCGGAGGGCACACCGGAGCCGATCGGCTTCATCGCCGGTCGGGCGTTGCGCGGGGACGCGGACGGCGTGGTGGCGGGGCTGCGGGACGAGGGGTTCATCGGGGCCACCGACGAGATCGACGCCGAGGGGGTCCTCGACTTCCTCCGCCCGATGCTGGAGCCCATCGCCGCCGACGGGTTCCGGTTCACCCGGGCCTGGCTACGCGCCGAGGCGGCCCGGCTGGCCAGCCCCCGATCCCCCACGTACCAGTTGAGCCGGAAGCTCAACCTGCCACCGTCGTACCTGCTCATCCACCGGGTGACGCTCGGGTCGATCGGGGTGCTCTGCCAGTTGGAGGCCAAGGCCCCGTACCGGAGCATCCTGGAACGCTGGCTGCCCGGCTTCGCGCCGGTCGCCTGAGGACGTAAGGGAAGGGCGGGTGCCGGTCGGCACCCGCCCTTCTGCGTGGGGTGGTACTAGAGAACGCCCAGGTCGCGCGCCGACTGGCGACGGCTGTTCATGGCGACGGTACGGGCGGATCGGGTTGCCTCAGTGCTCGTGGTGGTACGACCGGCCTGAGGCCGGCGCATTCGAGCCCTGGTCAGCGCTTCGTGGAGTAGTTGCATCTCGTAGGCGCCACTCGGAACGTTCAACATCGTCTTCTCACTCACTGCCGGTGTGACACCGGCGTCGTTGGAACGGGTCGGGAACATGTCAGGCTGCCAGCCGGACCGCGCCTCGCACCTCGGACAGCCCACTGGCCGCCAGGCGAGCCTCGGCCTCGACCCGGAGCGCGGCGTCACGAGCGACGTCCTCCTTGCGCGGACGGCCACGGGGCCGCTTGCGCGGGACGACCGCGCCACGCTCGAAGATCTCGCCGCCCCACACGCCCCACGGCTCCGCTCGCTCCACCGCCCCGGCCAGGCACTCGACGCGCAGCGGGCAGTCCCCGCAGAGCGACTTGGCCAGCTCGAGCTCGGCAGGCGAGTCGGAGAACCACAGGTCGGGGTCGAACTTCCGGCAGGGCAGGTTCGCCTCCAACTCGACGCTCACGTCGATGGGGGCCAACGCCAGACTCATCTCCCGGTCACCTCTCTCTCACTTCGATCTCGTGGATCGCATTCCGACGTACTTACGGCGGGGCAAAAAACTGAGGCCGCGGATCCCGGTAATCGGGTTCCGCGGCCTCGAGGTGAGCCGGTGTCTGAGATTCAGACCGGTCTACCTCGAGGTGGAACGCCGCGGACATCCGTACGCTTCTTGGCGCCATCGATGCCCATGCCCGTGAAGCCACTGGTCCCCTGGACTCCGGCATTCGGCGCAACGGTCAGATTCAGCTCGGTCTGAACCTGGTGCACCTGCGAAGCCCACGGTCGGGTAGCCACAAGAGCCACCCGGACAGTCGACAGCGGAGCGCAGACAGACGGCATCGCCGTCAGACGCTCATAGGTGAAGATCTTCACGGGTGCCACCTCCCTCACGTTCCTCGGATCGACTGGACCAACCCCCGTGAGCAGCCGGAATGGCGCCGCTCGCGTGGTGTGTCCTGAGGTTATTCCTCGCCTGGGCGCGAGGGCAAACGAATTTACGACGAGATTTCGAAAGTTTTCTCCGGGCAGACGTCGTCCACCCCCGCGCCCCCCACGAGCGCCAGCACCGACTCACCGTAGAGGCCGAGTTTGCGGGGGCCGATGCCGGCGATCGCGATCAACTCCTCCGGCCGGCCGGGTCGCCGCTCCGCCAACGCGGTCAACGTGGCGTCGGTGAACACCACGTACGCCGGGACCTTCTGCGCGCCGGCCACCCGCTGCCGCCACTCGCGCAGGCGTTCGTGCAGCTCGTCGTCGATGTCGGACGGGCAGGTGGGGCAGCGGCCGAGTTTGCGGTCCGGGCCGGCGAGCAGGGTGGCGCCGCAGATCCGGCAGGAGACGATCTGCGTCCGACGCCGCTCGGGTCGCCGGGCCCCGCCCGTCGAGGCGCCGGCCCGCTCGGTGCCGCCGGAGCGGTCCAACTGGGGCAGGAACCGCGAGGGCCGCCGGGCCCGTCCGCCCGGCGACCGAGCGGCGGCGTACGACAGCCAGAGCCACTGCCGGGCCCGGGTGATCCCGACGTACAGCAGCCGGCGTTCCTCCTCCACCTGCTCGACGGTCTTGGCGTACGTGGTGGGCAGCGTGCCCTCGGCGAGGCCGACCAGGAACACCGCGTCCCACTCCAGCCCCTTGGCCGAGTGCAGGGACGCCAGCGTGACCCCGTCCACCGTCGGCACGTGCTGCTGGGCGGCCCGACGGGCCAACTCCTCGGTGAAGTCGGTGAGGGTGACCGGACGCTCCACCGACGCGGCCTCGCCGATCGGCACCAGCTCGGGCGTGGCCGCGTACTCCTCGGCGAGCTGGACCAGCGCGGCCAGCGCCTCCCAACGTTCTCGTGCCGCGCCGCCGGCCGGGGGCGCGTCCGGCGCCCAGCCCACGGCGGTGAGCGCCTCGACGACGGCGGTCGGCAGCGGGGTCTCCCCCGGGATGGACCGGGTGGCCGAGCGCAGGGCGACCATCGCCTGACGGACCTCGACGCGCTCGAAGAAGCGCTCGGCACCCTGCACCACGTACGGCACGGCGGCCTCGGTCAGCGCCTTCTCGTACGCCTCGGACTGCGCGTTGGTCCGGAACAGGATGGCGATCTCCTTCGCCGGGGTGCCGGCGTCGATCAGCGCCCGACAGCGCGCGGCCACCGCGTTCGCCTCGGCCGGCTCGTCGGTGAAGATCCGCAGGTCGGGTTCCGGGCCCGGAGGGCGCTGTCCGCTCAACTCCAGTCGCAGCCGCGCCTCGGTCCCGCGAGCCTGGGAGATCACGGCGTTGGCGAGCCCGACGACCTGCGGGGTGGAGCGGTAGTCCCGGACCAGCCGGACCACCGTGGCGTTGCGGTGCCGGCGGGGAAAATCGACCAGGTACGCCGAGGTCGCCCCGGTGAACGAGTAGATCGTCTGGCTGGCGTCGCCGACCACGGTCAGGTCGTTGCGGCCGGCCAACCAGGCGTCCAACAACCGCTGCTGGAGTGGGTTGACGTCCTGGTACTCGTCGACCACGAAGTGCCGGTACTGGCTGCGGATCTGCTCGCCGACGTCCGGATGCTCCTCGATGCCCCACACCGCAGCCCGCAGCATGTCCTCGAAGTCGATCACGCCGTTGGAGCGCTTGAGCTGCTCGTACGCGGTGAACACATCGGCGACCTTCGCCGGCTCGTGCGGCGTGTCCCGCAGCGCGCGGGCCGCCGCGACGACGTACTCCCCCGGCTCGACCAGCGACGTCTTGGCCCACTCGATCTCGCCGGCCAGGTCCCGCGCAGCGGCTCGGTCGGCACGCAGACCGACCCGCGCGGCGGCGAGGGTGACCAGCCGCACCTTGCTGTCCAGCAGCTCGGGCATGGCGCGGCCGGCCAGCAGGCGGGGCGCGAAATAGCGCACCTGACGCAGCGCGGCCGCGTGGAATGTCCGTGCCTGGACGCCCTGGGCCCCGAGCAGCGTGAGACGGTGACGCATCTCGGCGGCCGCACGGGCGGTGAACGTGACGGCGAGCACGTGCCGGGGGGAGATCTCGCCGGAGAGCGCCCGGTGGGCGATCCGGGAGGTGATCGCACGGGTCTTGCCGGTGCCGGCTCCGGCCAGGATGCACACCGGGCCCGCCGGCGCGGTCACCGCGGAGCGCTGCTCCGGGTCCAGCCCGGCGAGTACGCCTTCCGACGCTGAGTGAACCCCCACAACCAGGAATCATCTCAGCTCCCCCGGGTGTTGTAGCGGACAGCCTCGGCTTGATCGGCAAGCCGGCGGCCAGAGCGGTTGGAGGATCCGATCATGCTGACGATGTATTCCACTCCCTGGTGCGGCTACTGCCACCGGCTGAAGTCGCAGCTCGACCGGGAAGGCATCGGGTATGAGGTGGTCGACATCGAGCAGGACCCGAAGGCCGCGGACTTCGTGATGAGCGTCAACGGCGGCAACCAGACGGTGCCGACGCTGCGTTTCGATGACGGCAGCGCCCTGACCAACCCGTCGATCGCGCAGGTCAAGCAGCACCTGGCGACGTTGGGCGCCTGACTGCAGGCGTAACGACCTCGACGAACGGCCACCCCCGCGGGTGGCCGTTCGTCGTGTCCGGCCTCCCGTCAACGCCGGAACGGCCGCCGGGTGGACACGGTCACCGAGCTGTCGATGCCGGCGTCGAGTGGGCGGCGTGGCCCCGGAAGGGTCGGCGGCGTGGTCTTCGCGCCGCCGGACGGCGCGCTGAGGTGTCGGCCCCGCCACAGGTAGCCGCCGGCAGCCAGCGTCGCCACCCCGACCAGCACGAACAGGGCACGGTAGTCCAGGACGCCGACCAGCAGGGCGCCCGCGCCGATGGAGAGCGCCTGCGGCCCGCTGACCAGCGCCTGGGTGGCCGCTGCCACCCGTCCGACCAGGGCGGGCGGCGTGCGCCGCTGGATCAGCGTTTGCAGACCCACCATCGTCAGCGGCAGCGAGACGCCGGCCAGCAGCACCGCCCCGAACCCGAGCGGCAGGTCGGGGTACGCGAGCGCGAGCGCCGCCGGAGCGAAGAACGCCACCCCGGCGGCCAGGGTGGCGACCTCGCCGAGTCGCCGGACCAGGACCGGTGAGCAGATCCCGCCGCACAGTCCGCCGACGCCCTGCACCATCACCAGCACGCCCACGAACGCGGCGTCCCGGCCCAACCCCTGGTCGACGTACGCGAAGATCAGCGACTCGCTGAAGCCCATCACCAGCGACCCGAGCCCGTAGCCGACGAGGGCCCGGCGCAGCGCCGGCTCACCGGTCAGGTGTCGCAGGCCGGCGCCCAGCTCGGCGGGCCACCGCAGCCGTACGGTGGGCGGCGGCTGTGCCGGGCTCGGCACCGCGGTCACCACCACGGCGGCGGTCATGAAGCCGACCATCCCGATGCCGGCCAGCGCCCACCCGCCGAGCGCCGCGTAGAGCGCCGCGCCGGCCAGGGGGCCGACCAACCGCAACCCCTGGCGTACGGTCTGCAGCACGCCGTTCGCCTCGGCCAGCAGTTCCACGGGCACCAGTTGCCGGATCAGCCCGCTGAGCGCCGCGCCGAGCGTGATGGAGGACAGGCCGTACAGGGCGGCGACCAGGTAGACGCGCCACACGTCGCCCGCGTCGCGGACGGTGAACAGCGGTACGAGCAGCACCGCGGTGACCGCGTTCGCGGCCACGAAGAAGGGTCGGCGTGGGTACCTGTCGACGAACCACCCGACCAGCGGTGCCATCGTCATCGGGGCGACAACGGCGAAGATGATGCCGCCGGCCAGCCCGTCGGAGCCCGTCAGGTCCTTGACCCAGATGGCGAGCGCGAGTAGCAGGATCGACTCGGCGGTCATGCTGGCCAGTAGGCCGCCGAACAGGAGGCGGAAGTCGGGTCGGCGCAGGACGGTGCGCATGGGTCCCTCCGGCAAGGTGGCGTGCCCGGCTGGGCGCGGTCGACGAGGCTGGGACCGCGGGTCCGTCATCGTCCGGCGTACCCGTGGTCCATTTTTGGCAAGACACGCCCCCGCCGGAACCTCCGACACCGGTCGCGCCGTCCATACTGACCGTGGGGGGCGAATTTCATACAGTTACCGTCGCGTCTGCGGCGGACGACGGGAAAGAGGACACTGTGCCTCCTGCCGCACCCAGCCCAATCATGCGCCGCCGGCGGTTGGGCATCGAACTGCGCAGTCTGCGTGAGATCGCAGGCCTCACCGGCGACCAGGTCATCGAGCGGATCGGCTGGGCGTCCGCGTCCAAACTGTCCCGCCTGGAGAACGGCCGCAGTAGACCGGACCCGCAGGACGTCAGCGTCCTGCTGGACCTGTACGGCGCCGACGCCGCCGCGCGCGAGGAGTTGCTCGGGATCGCCGGCGAGGCCGGCGACATGCGCGGCTGGTTGAAGAACTTCCCGGTGATGACGCAGCAACAGCGGAGCTGGGCCGAGTTGGAGGCCGGCTGCGCGGAGATCTCCGAGTACAACCCGGTGCTGGTGCCGGGCCTGCTGCAGACCGCCGGATACGCGCGGGTCCGACTCCAGTCGGCCCGTCGGGTGAGCGAGCGGGCCGGCGAGCCGGAGCCGGCCGACGAGTTGGAGACCGAGGTCAAGGCGCGGCTGGCCCGTCAGACGCTGCTGACGCGCGAGCCGCACGCGCCGACCTACACGGCCGTGCTGGAGGAGGCCGCCCTCGGCCGTCGGTCCGGGCCGCCCGAGGTGCTGCAGGAGCAGTTGCACCAACTCTGCGAACTTGCTCTGCTACCGAACGTGACGCTGCACGTGCTTCCGCGGGACACTCAGGTGGGCGATTGGTACCTTCCGCCGACCGCCTTCTCCCTCTATCGGTTCGCCGATCCGCTCGATCCGGAGACATTGGCCATCGAAGGGGGGTTCGTCGACGTCATGTCGACCGAGTCAATCACGCTAAATCGCTATAAAGTAGTGTTCGAGTGGCTATGCACGGCGGCACTAGACGCTTCGGACACCCTCTCCTGGCTGATCGAGGCGACGGGACGGCCGACCGGGGCGGCACCCGTATCCACAGTGGCGTTCGGGCCGGCAACGGCGCCGACCCAACGTCGCCGTGATTCGGGACGACTGACGGACCGGTGATCCACGGGGGACCCTCCGTCGGGGCGTGCGGCACCACTCGTCCCATCGGAGCGGTTCACATCAGGAGCAGAACCATGAACGACATCCACCACACGCCGTCCGTCTCCGCCAGCTCCCTGGCGGACGCCCCGTGGCGTACCAGCACACGTAGCCAGACCTCCAACTGCGTGGAGGTCGCGCCGCTGGGCACCGGCCCGTCGGCGGTCGCGCTGCGCGACAGCAAGGACCGGGGCGGCCCGGTGCTGCTGTTCAACCGGGCCGGTTGGCTCGGCTTCATCGCTGGAGCGAAGACGGGCCAGTTCGATCTGAACTGATCCTCCAATGTGGGGCGGGGCCGTCGGCACAGTGCCGGCGGCCCCGTCGTCGTATCCGCCGACGCCCCCGCTGACCAGGCATCCGCCGATCGGACGAGGCTCAAAACCAATAGGCGCGTTTCACTTGCTGGGATGAACACGGGGCGTAACATGACCCACGAGAAACGTGGAACTTCCACACACCGGCTCATCCGTCGCGGTTCATCCGGAGACCCACATGCGGTTCCTGATCGTTCGCACCGACATCCGCACCGTCGCCGACGGTGACATCGCCGCCGCCTGGGCGGACGGCCACCGCCTCCGTGACGAGACCACCACGCCCGAGCCGCGCCGGCAGACCGTGCACGCCGAGGACCGGGACGCCGCGCTGGTGCTGGCCCGGGCCCTGTCCACCGTCGGCGCGGTACGGGCCGGCAAGCAACGGGTCAAGGTCCTGCCGCTCAACGAGCCGCAGCCCGCCTTCCGGCGCAGACCCGGCCGCACCGGCACCTGACCCACCAGACGTCCGCCGTGGTCGGCTCGGCTCCCCCGCCGCGTCATACCGCTCCCACCGACCACGGCGGCCCGTGTTCCCGGCCCGTGACCGTCGCGGCAACGGCGGCCACGGGCCGGGACCGTGCTCACCGGGCGGCGTCCACCCACCCGTCCAACCAGCGGTGGATGAGGAACAACGCGATCGACGACGGCGGCGGCAGGATCAGCTGGGCCCCGTCCCCCACGTCCACGGCCCGCCCCGCGCACGCCGCCCCGATCTCATCCCGGGTGAACCACCGGGCGTACGCGATCTCGGACGGGTCGACCCGCACCGGGTCGGACGGGTCGGCGGTGGCCAGGAAGCCCAACATCAGCGAGCCCGGGAACGGCCAGGCCTGGCTGCCGACGTACCCGATCCGCTCGACCGCGACGCCCACCTCCTCGCGGACCTCGCGCAGTACCGCGGCCTCCGCCGACTCCCCCGGCTCGACGTAACCGGCCAGGCAGGAGTAGCGCCGCCCGCCCGGGGTGCCCGGCCAGCCGGCGTTGTTGCCGAGCAGGCAGCGGCCTTCGGGGCCGTCGACGCCGTCGTGCACCAGCACGATCATCGCCGGATCGGTACGCGGCCAGATCCGCCCGCCGTTGCGATCCACCCGCGACCAACCGGCCTCGTCCATGACGGTGGGCGCGCCGGTTGCCGACGAGTAGCCGTGCCGGGTGTGCCAGTTCAGCAGCGCGAGCGCGGTCGTGAAGAGGCCGGCCTCCCGGTCACCCAGCAGGTGGCCCACCTCCCGCAGGTTGACCGCGCGGGTGCCCGGCAGCGCCGGCAACGGGGCGTCGACCGCGAACACCGGCACCCCGTCCGGTTCGACACCGAGGAACATCGCCGTCGACTCCGCGCCGGCCGGCGCGTCGGCCGCGCCGAACAGCACCAGCGTCGGAGGCGACACGTCGGTACGCGCGAGCGTCCGCCCGTCGTTGGTCGAATCGAGCAGCAGCACCCTGCCGCGCAGCCACGCCTCGGTCAACCACTGCGCGTCACCCCGGCGGTGCGCGGCCCGATCCAGCGTCGAGCGCGCCAGCGGTGGCGCGCCCTCGCCGCTCACGGCTGCACCGGCTCGGTGTGCACGGGCGTCAGCGCGGTCAGCCCCGGGGTGATCCGCTCGGCGTCGCCGAGCACGACGACCACCGCCCGAGCGGGCGCGAGGTAGTGGGCGGCGACCCGGGCGACGTCGTCGACGGTCGCCTTCGCGAGGCGGGACGCGTACTCGGCCAGGAAGTCCAGGCGCAGGCCATTGCCGGCGTACGCGCTGGTCAGCGCCGCCAGACCGGCCTGGGTGGACATTCCGAGCTGGAGCGTGCCCAGGGCGTACTGGCGGGCCTGCTCCAATTCCTCGGGCTTCGGCGGCAGCGAGGCCAGCCGACCCAGCTCGTACGTGGTCTCCAGCAGCGCCGGGCCGGTGACCTCGGTGGCCACCTCAGCGCCCGCGACCAGCACCGATCCGGCCACCGAGTGCTCGATCACCGAGTGCGGGCCGTACGTGTAGCCCTTGTCCTCGCGGATGTTCTCCACCCAGCGGGACGAGAAGTAGCCACCGAAGATCAGGTTGGCCAGTTGCAGCGGGGCGTGGTCAGGGTCGGTACGCGGCACGGCCGGCAGCGCGACACGCAGCGAGGACTGCACCGAGCCGGGCCGGTCGACCAGCAGCAGCGGCCCCGGCGTCAGCGGCGGGGTGGCCGGCAGGGTGGCCGTACGCCCGGCCCCGGCCCAACTGGACAGCGCCCGCTCGGCCGCGTCCAGGGCCTTCTCCGGCTGCACGTCGCCGACCACCACCAGCTGCGCCCCGGCGGGGTGCACCCGCTCGGTGTGCAGGCTGCGCAGCGCCGCCGGTCGTACGGCACGGAGCTGGCCCGGCTCCGGGGTCTGCGTGGCGTACGGATGCCGCCCGTAGATCCTCTTCAGGAGCGCCTCGCGGGCCAGGTGCGACGGCTGGCTCTGCGCGACCTGGATCCGGTCGATGAGCCGGTCCCGCTCGGCGGCCACCTCGTCGTTCGGGTAGCTGGCGCCGGTCAGCACCTCGGCCAGCAACTCCAGCATCCGGTCCAGGCCGGTGACCAGCCCCGCGCCGGAGATCATCAGCCGGTCGGGGTCGACTCCCGCGGATAGGCCGCCGCCCACCTTCTGCAGCTCGGCGGCGAGCTGCACGCTGGTCATCGACTCGGTGCCGGAGAGCATGGTCTGGGAGAGCATCGCCCCGCGCGCGAGGTGGGCGCGGCCGAACGGCACCCAGAGCCGGAGTTCGACCAGGGGCACGGCGGGCCGGCGTACCGCGATGACGGTGAGCCCGTTGCCCAGCGTCCGCTCGGCCGCCTTGGGCACCTTCAGCTTGCGGGTGGGCCCGAGCGGGGGGAGCGTACGCGGCCCGACGGTGGCGGTGGTCGTGGTCGTCATCGGGTGCCTCCGGGGATGACCTCGACCGTCGCGCGGCGTTCCGGGCGCAGGGTGGCCGCGGCGGCCCGGACCTGTTCCTCGGTGACGTCGCCGACCAGTCGGGGCAGGTCGTTGAGCAGGCCCGGCTCGCCGCGTTGCTGCTCCAGGACGGCCATCCGCAGCGCCCGGCCGAGCACCGCGTCGGTGTCGCGCAGCAGGTGGGTGGCCATCCGCGCCTGGGTGCGGGCCAGCTCGCCGTCGGTCAGCCCGTCGGTGGCCAGCCGGTCCAGCTCCTCGTCGATGGTGCGCAGCACCTTGTCCACGTCGCCGCCGGGCGGCAGGTGCGCCTGCAACAGCAGCGCCGTCGGGTCGCGCACGTCGAACGGGTCGCCCATGAAGCCGAGGTAGCCACCCAGGCTGGTCACCGTGCGGTCGCGCTGCACCAGGCGTTCGACCAGGCGGGACGCTTCGCCGTCGGTGAGCACCTCGGCCAGCACCACGTACGGCAGGTAGGCGGCGAAGTCGCCGACCGGGTCGGGCACCCGCCACGCGCCGGCCACCGCCGGCAACGGCGCCAAAGCGTCGGTGTACGAGCTGCGCCGCTCGGCGGTCAGGTCGGGCTCGGTGAAGTCGGGTCGTCGTGGCGCGGGACGGGCCGGCACGTCCCCGAAGTGCCGGGTCACCAGCTCGGTCGCCTCGGCCACGTCGATGTCACCGCTGACGGCCAGGACCGCGTTGCCGCTGGCGTAGTAGCGACGGAAAAAGTCGGCGGCGTCGGCGACGGTGGCCGACTCCAGGTCGTCGAAGGAGCCGTAGCCGTCGTGCGCGTTCGCAAAGGTGTCGAACATGACCGGCGGCAGGGTCAGCCAGGGAAAACCACCGTACGGCCGGCTGAGCACGTTGACCCGGATCTCCTCCTTTACGACGTCGACCTGGTTGCGCAGGTTCTCCTCGGTCAGTCGGGGCGCCCGCATCCGGTCCGCTTCGAGGAACAGGGCGCGTTCCAGGGCGTTGCTGGGCAGCGTCTCGAAGTAGTCGGTGTAGTCCAGGTGGGTGGAGCCGTTGAACGTGCCGCCGGCGCCCTGCACGTGCCGGAAGTGAGCCAGCTTCTCCAGGTTCTCCGAGCCCTGGAACATCAGATGCTCGAAGAGGTGGGCGAAGCCGGTACGCCCCTGGGGCTCGGAGCGGATGCCGACGTCGTAGACCACCGCCACCCCGATCACCGGGGCGCTGCGATCGGGGGTCAGGACCACCCGCAGGCCGTTGTCGAGGGTGAACCGCTCGACCGGATACTTCGTCGCTGGAATTCTGGATCTCCGCGCCGCCACGGGATCGACCCTAGCGCGTCGGCACCCCCGCCACCGGCGACCTTCGCGCAGCCGCTGCCACCGGCTTGAGAGGTCGACCACTTACCACAGCAAGACAGTAGGAAATGCCGACATAACTGAGACGCCCCTTCCCGGCATGTGGATGCCTCTTGACGCTGCTCGCAGCCTGGCCCAGTCTTCCTACCAACTAAGTAGGAATACTGCGGATTGGATGGACGATGAGACGCCTCCCCCTGCGCCGGTTGGTCACCCTGGCCACCCTCACCGCTCTCGGCGCGGCGACCCTGGGCAGCACCGCCGCGTGCGGCGACGACAGCGAGGGCGCGGGGGGCGGCTCCGGCCCGGTGACCCTGCGGCTCGGCTACTTCCCCAACATCACCCACGCGCCGGCCGTCGTCGGCGTGGAGAAGGGCATCTTCGCCGAGAAGCTCGGCGCCGACGTCAAGCTGGAGCCGAAGACCTTCAACGCCGGCCCGGCCGCCATCGAGGCCGTCTTCTCCGGTGCGCTGGACGCGACCTACATCGGCCCGAACCCCACCGTCAACGCGTTCTCCAAGTCCAAGGGTGAGGCGGTTCGGGTCGTCTCGGGCGCGGCCTCCGGAGGCGTGGCGCTGGTGGTCAAGCCCGGCATCAACGGCCCGCAGGACCTCAAGGGCAAGAAGGTCGCCACCCCGCAGCTCGGCAACACCCAGGACGTGGCCGTCCGCTACTGGCTCAAGCAGCAGGGGCTGACCACCACCAAGGAGGGCGGCGGCGACGTGAAGATCGTGCCGCAGGAGAACGCCCAGACGGTGGAGACGTTCACCAGCGGCGCGATCGACGCCGCCTGGGTGCCCGAGCCGTTCGTGTCCCGGCTGGTCAACGCCGGCGGCAAGGTGCTCGTCGACGAGCGGGACCTGTGGCCGGACAAGAAGTTCGTCATCACCAACCTGCTGGTCAGCACGAAGTTCCTCAAGGCGCACCCGGACGTCGTGCAGAAGCTGGTCGACGGCCAGGTCGCCGCTAACGAGTTCGTCAACAGCAAGCCGGACGAGGCCCAGCAGGCCATCTCCGACGCGATCGGCAAGATCACCGGCAAGCCGCTGGACCTCAAGCTGATCAAGCAGGCATGGCCGACGTTGGAGTTCACCAACGACCCGATCGCCACCTCGCTCAAGGCCGGGCTCGACCACGCCGTCGAGGTCAAGCTCACCGAGCCGGTCGACCTCAAGGGCCTGTACGACCTGACGTACCTCAACAAGTCGCTCAAGGCCGCCGGCAAGCCCGAGGTCACCCAGCCATGACGTCGACCACGACGACGCCGCAGAGCGCGACCACCGCGGTCGCGCTCTCCGGGGTAACCAAGGTGTACGGGCGCGGGGCGAACGCCGTACTGGCCCTGGACGGGGTCTCCCTCGACGTCGCGCCGGGCGAGTTCGTCTGCCTGGTCGGCGCGTCCGGCTGCGGCAAGAGCACCCTGCTCAACCTGGTCGCCGGCCTGGACCGGCCGAGCGGCGGCACGATCGGCATCGCCGGAGACGCCAGCCCGGGGCTGATGTTCCAGGAGCCGGCGCTGTTCCCGTGGCTGACCGTCGAGGCCAACGTGGAGGTGCCGCTGAAGCTGCGGGGCCTCTCCCGTGCCGAACGCCGCGACCGGGTCGCCGAGCTGCTGCGCACGGTGCACCTGGCCGAGTTCGGCCGCAAACGCCCGCACGAACTGTCCGGCGGGATGCGCCAGCGGGTCGCGCTGGCCCGCACCCTGGCCCTGGACACGCCGGTGCTGCTGATGGACGAGCCGTTCGGCGCGCTGGACGCCATGACCCGCGACATCCTGCACGACGAGTTGGAACGCATCTGGTCAGAGCGCCGACTCTCGGTCCTGTTCGTCACGCACAACGTGCGCGAGGCCGCCCGGCTGGCCGACCGCATCATCCTGCTCTCCAGCCGCCCCGGCCGGATCATCTACTCCACCGAGGTGGACATCCCACGGCCACGACGGATCGACTCCCCCGAGGTCGCCGCCATCGCCGCCGAGGTCACCGAACGACTCCGTACGGAGGTGGGCCGCCATGGCCAGTGACACCCTCACCAGCTCGGCGCGTAGCGACGCGGAGATCACCGGACTGGACGCGCTGGAGATCGCCGGCCGGGAGAAGGAGGTCTCCCGGGGCACCCGGCTCTGGGCGGCCACCTGGCCCAAGCTCGCCGCGCTGGCGATCGCCATCCTGGCCTGGCAGGTGGTGGTCTGGTCGGGCTGGAAGCCGCCGTACTCCCTGCCCGGCCCGTTGGTCGTGGGCCGTGAGCTGATCACCCAGGCCCAGGGCCCGCAGCTCTGGGAGGGCCTGCTCACGACGCTGCGCCGAGCGGCCGTCGGGTACGTCTTCTCGGTCGCGGTCGGCCTGCTCCTGGGCCTCGCGGTGGCCCGGTCCACGGTGCTGCGCGCCGCCATCGGCTCGATGATCACCGCGTTGCAGACCATGCCGTCGATCGCCTGGTTCCCGCTGGCCATCCTGCTGTTCGAGCTGAGCGAGAAGGCCATCTTCTTCGTGGTGGTACTCGGCGCGGCGCCGTCCATCGCCAACGGCGTGATCTCCGGAGTGGACTACGTCCCACCGCTGCTCCTGCGCGCCGGACGCAACCTGGGGGCCCGTGGGCTCAACCTCTACCGGTACGTGATCGCGCCGGCCGCGCTGCCGGCGATCGTCGCGGGCCTCAAGCAGGGCTGGGCGTTCTCCTGGCGGAGTCTGATGGCCGGTGAGCTGATCGTGGTCGGCATCTCGCAGACTTCGCTCGGCGCGCAGCTCACCTACTCCCGGGAGCTGTCCGACGCGCCGTGGCTGCTCTCCACGATGATCGTCATTCTGGTGCTCGGCCTGGTCGTGGACGCCGCGTTCGGCGCGGCGGACAAGGCGATCCGACGTCGCTGGGGCGTGCTCGACCAGGCGGGCAACTGAGCGGTGTACGTCTCCGCGCGCAGCGACTACGCGCTCCGGGCGATGCTCGCCGTCGCCGCCGCCGCACCGGGCGGCGACGGTGTCGGCGAGCTGGTGAAGGCGGGCAGCCTGGCCGAGGTGCAGGAGATCCCGCTCAGCTTCCTCCAGGGCATCCTGCTCGACCTGCGCCGCGCCGGCCTGCTGCACAGCCATCGCGGCGCCGATGGTGGGTACGCGCTGACCAGGCCGGCCACCGCGATCACGGTCGGGGACGTGCTGCGCGCGGTGGGTGGGTCGCTGACCACAGTGCGCGGCCTACCGGCCGATCGGGCCGGCTACCACGGGGTGGCCGCCGGGCTCACCGACGTCTGGCTGGCGGTGCACGGGGCGATCGCCACCGTCGTCGACAGCACCACCCTGGCCGACCTGCTGCTGGCCCACAACCAAACCCCAACCGCCCCCTGACCCCTGCCCCGCCCGCCCTGCCCCGCCCGCCCTGCCCCGCGATCTTGCACTTTCTGCGGCGACAAAGGGGGCGTATCACGGCAGATCGACGACCGAAACTGCAAGATCGACGCGCTGGCGGACCCGTGCACGTAGGCGGTGTGGTCGGGCCGGTGCCCCGCCGGCCCGACCACACCTCGTACCGATCCTGACCGGGCCTGCCCCTCCGCCGGCGCCGGTCGGCCGGTCGCTGCTCAGCCCCGGTGCTCGACCGTCGGGCCGGGGCCCGGGTCGCCGGGACTGCGCAGCTCCACCAGACCGGCGGGAGCGTTGCCCGCCGTGGTGGCATGCCAGGGGCCGAAGGCCGCGACCATGGCGAGGAGCAACCCGGCGAGCCCGACCGCGACCACCAGGATCAGTTCACGCAGCGCTCCCGAGCCGGCTTCACCCACCATTGCCGCTCCTCCCCCGTGCCGGGCCCCCGCCCAGTTCCCCCGCTGGTCAGCTTCGACCACCCGGGAGCAGGGCACAGTCGGCCAGCCGACCCAACGGAGGCTGATTACCGATTCAACCGAACGGTCAGATGGCGGGCAGCGGCACGGAACGAACCGACCCGCCCAGCCGAGGCGGGACGGGTCGGTGTCGTGCGGAAAGGATCAGACCGTACGCGGGCGGCGCGGGCGGCGGGACCGGCCCGACGCGCGGTGCGCGGAGCGGGGCGCGCCGTCCGTGGCTGCCGAGCCACCTGCGGCCCGTCCCCGGTTGGCCGCCACCGGCGGCGCGGCGATGGTGACCGGCACACCGGAGGGCTCACGCGCCCCGGTGACCCGGGCCAGCGCCTCGTCACCCGAGCGCACCTGGACCGACTGCGGCCGGATGCCGGCAGTGGCCATCAGCCGGGACACGTCGCGGCGCTGCTCCGGCAGGACCAGCGTCACCACCGAGCCGGACTCGCCGGCGCGCGCCGTCCGCCCGCCCCGGTGCAGGTAGTCCTTCGCCTCGGTCGGCGGGTCCACGTTGACGACCATGTCGAGGCCGTCCACGTGGATGCCGCGCGCCGCCACATCCGTGGCGACCAGGGCGGTCACCTGGCCGTTGCGGAACTGCTCCAGGATGCGGGTGCGCTGCGGCTGGGACTTGCCGCCGTGCAGCGCGGCGGCGCGTACACCCTTGGAGAGCAACTGGCGCGCGAGCCGGTCGGCGCGGTGCTTGGTGCCCATGAACAGGATGGTGCGGCCCTCACGAGCGGCGATCCGGGTCAACGCGTCGGGCTTGTCGAGCGCGTCGACGTGCAGCACGTGGTGGGTCATCGCGGTGACCGTGGCGGTGCCCGGGTCGACCGAGTGGGTGACCGGACTGCTGAGGAAGCGGCGGACCAGCCGGTCCACGCCGCCGTCCAGGGTGGCGGAGAAGAGCATCCGCTGACCCTGCGGGGCGACCTGCTCCAGGAGCTTGGTCACCTGCGGCAGGAAGCCCATGTCGGCCATCTGGTCGGCCTCGTCCAGCACGGTGATCTCGACCTGGTCGAGCCGGGCGTCGCCGCGGTTGATCAGGTCGTGCAGACGACCGGGGGTCGCCACGACCACCTCGGCGCCGGCGCGCAGCGCGTCGGCCTGGCGCTGCAACGACAGTCCGCCGACGACGGTGGCGCAGCGCAGACCGACGGCGCGGGCGTACGGGGCCAGCGCGGTGGTCACCTGCTGGGCCAGCTCACGGGTCGGCACCAGCACCAGGGCCAGCGGGCGACCCGGCCGGGCCTTACGGCCGGCGGTACGCGAGAGCAGGGGAAGCCCGAAGGCGAGCGTCTTACCGGAGCCGGTACGACCCCGGCCGAGCACGTCCCGACCGGCGAGCGAGTCGGGCAGCGTGGCCGACTGGATCGGGAACGGCTCGGTGATGCCCTGCGCGGTCAGGGCGCTCAACAGCGCCGGCGCCAGACCGGTATGGGCAAAAGACGGAATAACTGTGGTCACGCAGAAGCCTTCCTCGACGCGGCACGTGTCGAGGGAGGGCGCCGAACTCGGCGCTGTCACCGGCGAAACAAGGCCGCCAGGACTCACAAGCACGAACCGATTAGGGTACGGGCCGGCCCGCCGCCGAGCCGCCGCCCGCGTTACGCGGGTCGACGGCGGGGCGGGCCGGTCCCGTCACCGTCACACCCGGAGGGCGCGACGGGTACTACGAACCGATCCGAAGATCAGAGCGGACGGATGTTCTCCGCCTGCGGGCCCTTCTGGCCCTGGGTCACCTCGAACTCGACCCGCTGGTTCTCGTCCAGGCTCCGGTAGCCGGAGGACTGGATCGCCGAGAAGTGGGCGAAGACGTCAGCGCCGCCGCCGTCCGGGGTGATGAAGCCGAAGCCCTTGTCAGCGTTGAACCACTTCACGGTGCCAATAGCCATGTGTTTCGTCTCCTTGACGGAACGTCGGACGCGCACTTGTTGCGCGCCCGAAGAGGAGCGCTCCGCGCGGGGATGCGCGAATCGCCTGTCGCTTCTGGTCGCCCCGCCCGGAGAACTCCGGACACAACAAAGAGCGCCTGGGGCCACAATCCCGCCAGGCGCACACAGAGTCTCTGGTAACCAAAACTGCAACCCGGTCAACCTACCACGGATTTCCCCGTCGTGGTCAAACTTGGCCGGAATCCACGGGCAAGTGAGCGATCATGGCGGTGAGCCCGGTCACGTCCAGCAAGTCGGTCGGACGGACGGTCGCCCCGTCCCGCACATAGTGGAACGCCGCGCCCACCCGCTCGACGTCGACACCGGCCAGCTCGGCCCAGGCCAGCCGGTACACGGCCAACTGGACCGCCGCCACATCCGCCGCCGGGCCGGTGGGACGCGCGCCGGTCTTCCAGTCGACCACGTCGAACCGCCCGCCCGGGCGGGCAAAGACCGCGTCCATCCGCCCCCGGACCACCACACCCGCGATCACCGTGGCGAACGGCACCTCCACCTCGACCGGCACCCGGTCAGCCCACTCGCTGGCCAGGAAGCGCTCCTGAAGCTCGACCAGGGCCTCGTCCGGCGCGGCGTCCGCATCCGCCGCGCCGGGCAGCTCGTCCACGTCGAGCAACCGGTCGGCGCCGAAACGCTGCTCCAGCCACGCGTGGAAGGCGGTGCCCCGGCGGGCATACGGATTCGGCTCGGTGGGCAACGGGCGGCGCAGCGTACGGGCCAGCGCCGCCGGGTCACGCCGCAACGCCACCAACTGGGTGACGCTGAGCTGTCCCGGCAGGGCCACCTCGACCGCGCCGGAGAGCCGGGTCAGCTCGGCCCGCTCGGCCAGCAGCAGGTCCGCCTCCTGCCGCCAGCGCGCCACCTCCGGGTCTGCTGTCTCGGCCGTCTCGGCGTTCGACCCGGTCGACGGCAGCGCACCGGCGAGCGCCGGCCCGACCGGCCCCGGCAGCGCCGACGCCGGACCGTCGGTCATCAGCCGGCGGACCAGTCCGGCCGCCTCGGCCAACGCCGGCCGGCGGCCACCCAGCGGGTCGGCCGGCCACTCCGCGCGGAGCACCACCTCGGCCGTCGGGTTCGTGGCGTCCGGGGTGGGCTCCGGCGTCCACGTGTCGACCAGGTGCCCGGTGCCGCCGTCCAGGCAGGCGTCGTACACCTCGCGCAGGAAGATCGACGGACCTCGCGGTCGCTTCGTGCCCTCGCCCCACCAGTACCCGGAGCACAGCAGCAGCCGGCGCGGCCGGGTGACCGCGACGTACGTCAGCCGGCGCTCCTCCCGCTCGTCGTGGGCCCGCCAGGCATCGGTGAAGTCGGCCACCGCCCGGGCCACGGCACGCTGGTCGGCAGCCTCGTCGAGCGCCAGCTCGGGCAGCCCGTCGGCGTCCCCCCGCAGCGGGAACGGCAGCACGCCCAGGCCGCCCAGCCAGTGGTCGGAGTTGCGGACCGGGCCGGGCCACGAGCCACGGCACAGACCGGCCACCGCCACCACGTCCCACTCCAGGCCCTTGGCGGCGTGTGCGGTGACCACCTGCACCGCGCCCTCCACGACCTCGACCTCGCCCGGGGCGAGGCCGCGCTCCTCGTCCTCGGCGGCGGCCAGGTAGGACAGGAAGCCGGAGAGCGTCGCGCCGGGCGTCTCACCGCTGAAGCGGGCCGCCACGTCGGCCAGGGCGTCCAGATGGCCCCGCGCCAGGCCGGCGTCGCCCGCGCCGTCGCGGCCGGCCCGCACCGCGACCTCCACGTCCAGGCCGATGGTCCGCTCGATGTCCGCGATCAGATCCGGCAGCGCCTGGTCCAGGCGGTAACGCAGCAACGCCAGCTCGGTGCCGTACGCCCGCAGCCGCGCGAACCCCTCCGCCGAGTACGCCTGCGCCGGCCCGAGATCGGCCAACGCCTCCACCAGGGTCGCCTCGTCCAGCAGGTCGGGGCTGATGTCCGAGTCCTCGTCGGCGGCCACCTGCCGGCGGGCGTTCGCGATGCCCCGCGCCCGTCGGTGCAGCGCCACCAGGTCCCGCGGCCCGATCCGCCACCGGGCGCCGGTGAGCAACCGCAGCAGGGCGGCACCGTCGGTCGGGTCGGCCAGCACCCGCAGCGTGCACACCACGTCCCGGACCTCGGGAGTGTCCAGCAGGCCACCCAGCCCGACCACCTCGACCGGGAGGCCACGCTCGCGCAACGCCGACTCGATCGCCGGGATCTGGCTGCGGACGCGGACCAGCACGGCCGTCGTCGGACGCTGCGCCACCGGGATGTGCTCCGGTGCCGCACCGGGCATCCGGGCGGCGCCACGCCACGCGGCGAGCACACTGTCGGCGATCCACGCGGCCTCGTCGGCATACGTGTGCAGCAGCGCGCAGTGCACCGTGCCACCGGCCGCCCCACCGGGGCTGCGGTGCGGAATCGGGTCCCGGACGGTCAGCGCGGAACGCAGCTCCGGAACCCGCGCGCCGGCCGCACGCAACGGCGTGGACAGCGCGTTCGCCACCCGCAGGATCTCCGGGCGGTTGCGCCAACTGGTGGTCAGCCCCAACGCCCGCGCCGGCTCGCCGTCGGACCGCGCGAACTCGGCCGGAAACCGGTCGAGGGTGCCGGCGCTGGCTCCCCGCCAGCCGTAGATGGACTGGCACGGATCGCCCACCGCGGTCACCGGGTGACCGCCACCGAACAGCGCGTTGAGCAGCACCACCTGCGCGTGGCTGGTGTCCTGGTACTCGTCGAGCAGCACCACCCGGAAGCGGTCCCGCTCGATCTCGCCGACCGCCGGGTGATCCCGCGCCACCCGGGCCGCCCGGGCGAGCTGGTCGGCGAAGTCCATCGCCTCGAAGTCCAGCTTGCGCCGGGCGTACGCCCGCACCAGCGGCAGCAGGCGCAGCCGGGTCTGTTGCAGGGTGAGCGCCTTGCGTACGTCGGCGTAGACCCGGCCCGGTCGCGACTGCACCTCGGCGAAGAACCGGCCGGTCCAGGCGGCCAGCTCGTCCGGGGCGACCAGGTGCTCGTCCAACTCCCCGGCGAGCGCCAGCACCGCGTCGGTGATGGTGCTCGGCATCCGGTCCACCTCGGACATGTCGCCGTCGTAGTTGCGCACCAGCAGGTCGACCAACTGCCAGCGGGACGCCTCGGTGAGCAGCCGGGTCGACGGCTCGTAGCCGGCCCGCAGACCGTGCTCGGTGACGATCCGCCCGGCGTACGAGTGGTACGTGGAGACGGTGGGCTCACCGGCGAGCGGATCGTCGAGCGGGTCGCGCTCCTGCCGGCCGACCCGCCGGATCAGTTGGTCGAGCCGGGTACGGACCCGGTGCGCCAGCTCACCGGCCGCCTTGCGGGTGAAGGTCAGTCCCAGGATCTGCTCCGGGCGCACGTACGAGTTGGCCACCAGCCAGACCACCCGCGCGGCCATCGTCTCGGTCTTGCCGGACCCGGCGCCCGCGACCACCAGCAGCGGCTCCACCGGGGCGGCGATGATCGCGGCCTGTTCCCGGGTGGGCGCCGGCAGCCGCAGCAACTTGGCCAGCTCCACCGGCGTGTACCGGGGGCCGGAGTCCGCGAGCCGGGGCGTCGGCGCGGGACCCGCGCCGAACAGGGTGGGCTGGCTCATGAATTCTCCGGGGGACGGACGGTCGGCGGCTCGACCACCTGCCGTCCCTGCCCGGAGACCGGACAGCTGGTCCGCACCGGGCAGACCCGGCACTTCGAGTTGGCGACCGCCGCGAACGTGGCGGCTGCCATCGTATCGGCGGTCCGCCGGACCAGCGCCGTCGCCCAGCCGGCCGCCGGTCCCTCCCCCGCCGCGGGCTGGTTCTGCTCCCGGGCGTCCTTGGCGGAGGTACCGAGCTGCACCAGCGCCGCGCCACCGGACTCGTCGCCGAACTCGGCGAACGCCCCCGCCTCCACCGCAGCCTGGTACGCCCCGAGCTGCGGGTGCTCGGCCAAGTCGCTGCCGGTGACCGCGGTCGACTTGCCGGTCTTGAGGTCGATCACCACCAGCCGGCCGGCCTCGTCGACCTCAAGCCGGTCGACCCGCCCGGTCAGGTCGACCGGGCGCTGCGGATCGTCCAGCCGCACCGCGAACTCGTGTTCGATGGCGAGCAGCCGACGCGGATTGGTGGCCAGCCAACGCAGCAGCTTGTCGACCATCGCCTCGGCGCGCTCCCGCTCGGGGCCGGCCATCCACCGCGCGGCCAGCTCGATCGCGTCGAACCGGGCGGCCACGTAGTCGAGCAGGGCGCCCCGGTCGGCGCTCGCGTCCTCGGCGAGCATCGCGGCGGCGTGCACCAGGTTGCCGACGCCCTGCGCGGTGCTGGTCGGGCCGCTGCCGCCGTGCCGTTCGAGCAGCCAGCGCAGGCTGCACCGCAGCGCGCTCTCCATCGCCGAGGGCGTGACCCGCACCGGGTCCCCGTCGTCGACCAACGGCCGGTCGTCGGAGAGCGCCCGCAGCCCCCACCAGTCGTCGGGGTGCGCGCCGGGCACTCCGGCGGCGGCGAGCCGCGCCAACTCGGTCGCCGCGGCGCGCCGCCGGGCCGCCGACGCGGCCGGGTCGATGACGGCGGTACGCAGCTCGGCGACCAGCGCCGGCAGGGTGAGCGCCCGTGGCGGCCGGGTGACCGGCAGCGCACCGGGCTGGTCCGGCTCGTCGTCTTCGTCGCTCACGGCAGCGCCGTCGCCGGCCGGGCCGGTTCGCGGGCCGGGCGGGCTCGGCGGCACGGTCGGCGGGTCGGGCGGGCCCGGCCTGTCCGGTGGCGGGCCCGGCGGACTCGGCGGTGCGATCGGGCCCAGCTCGTGCAGGAACCGGCTGGGCTGCTCCTCGTGGTCGTCGCCGCCGACCGCCGCCGACGCCACCGCGCTGACCAGCAGGCGGTGTCGGGCCCGGCTGATGGCGACGTGGAACAGCCGGCGCTCCTCGTCGAGCAGCGCCGAGGTCTGACCCACGACGTTGGCGGCGCGGGCGCCGCCGACGGACCGGCCGGCCAGGACGTCGACCAGCCGTTCCGACCCGAGCAGGCTGCCACGCAGGCGCAGGTCCGGCCAGATGCCCTCCTGCACGCCGGCGATCGCCACCAGGTCCCACTCCAGGCCCTTCGCGGCGTGCGCGGTGAGCAGTCGTACCGCCGCGCCCCGGTCGGCGGTCGGCGCGATGGTGTCCGCCGGCAGGTCCTGGGCGAGCACGTGGTCGAGGAAGACCTCGGTGCGCGCGCCCGGTAGCCGGTCGGTGAAGCGGGCCGCCGCGTCGAAGAGCACGAGCACGGCGTCCAGGTCGCGGTCGGCCGCCTCGGCCCGCCGACGCCGGGCCAGGTCGCCCTCGCCGGCCACCGGCCGCCCCTGGGCGATCGCGCCGGCCCAGCGTTCGGCCAGGCCGCTGGCGTCCCACACCTCCCAGAGGACGGTCTCGGCGGTGGCGCCCGGTTGGGCGGCGGCGTCCCGGGCGGTGGCGAGCAGCCCGGCCACCGCCTGGGCCGGCTCCGCCCACCGCCGGTCGATGGTGGCCAGCTCCGTCGGGTCACGCAACGCCTCGACGATCAGCTCGCCGGACGGGCGGCGGTCGCCCCCGGCCAACGCCAGGGCGCGCAGCCCCTGCCGCAGCCGTCGTTCGGCCAGCGGGTCAGCGCCGCCGACCGGCGAGTGCAGCAGCGCGACCGCGGCCTCCTCGTCGAGCCGGTCCGGTTCGAGGGCGCACCGCAGCAGCAGCAACAGCGGCGCCACCGCGGGTTGCAGGTGCAGCGGAAGGTCCTCGCCGTGCACCACGGTCGGGACGCCGGCGGCGTGCAGCGCGCGTCGCAGGGTCGGCAGTTGCAGGGCGGTGGACCGCACCAGCACTGCCATCCGCGACCACGGCACGCCGTCCAGCAGGTGGGCCGAGCGCAGCATGTGGGCCAGCCAGGCGGCCTCGCTGGTCGCCGACCGGAAGGTGTGCACCTCGACCACGCCGGCCGGGGCGTCCGGCAGCGGACGCAGCCGGCGGTGCGCCGTCGGACCACGGAGACGGCGGCCCAGCCGGGCCACCGCGTCGAGCAGAACCGGCCCGGCCCGGTACGACGTGCTCAGCAGCACCTGCGCGGCCGGCGCTCCGGAGGCAGTCCGGAAACGGTGCCGGAAGGTGGACACTCCGGCCGGGTCGGCGCCCCGGAAGGCGTACGTGGAGGAGTCGGGGTCGGCGAAGGCCACGAGCGGCTTGCCACCGCCGGCGATGACCGAGAGCAGTTCGAGTTGGGCGGGGTCGGTGTCGGCCAGCTCGTCGACGTACACGTGGGCGAGGCGGTGGCGCTCGGCGGCCAGCAACTCCTCGTCGTCGCGCAGCAGACCGGTGGCGGCCCGGACCAGTTCGGCGGGGTCGTACGCGATCGAACCCCGGTTGCTGACGTCGCGCAGCGCGAGAACCTCGACGTACTCCCGCAGGAAGCGCGCGGCGGCCGGCCAGTCGGCGCGGCCGAGCTTCTCGCCCAGCCGGGCCAGGTCGCCCGGACCCACACCGCGTTCGGCGGCGCGCATGAGCAGGTCACGCAGTTGACCGGCGAAGGCCCGGGTGCGCAGTGCCGGCCGCAGGTCGGTGGGCCAGCCGACCGGGTCGTCCTCGGGCGCCTCGCCCACCACGTCGAGCAGCTCACGGATGATCAGATCCTGCTCGGGGCCGGTCAGCAGGCGGGGTGACGGCTCGCCGCGCTCGGCGGCGGCGCGACGCAGCAGCCCGAAGGCGTACGCCGGGAAGGTACGCACCAGCGGCTCCCGCAGCACCCGGTAGCCGTCCTGCGCGACCCGGGCCTCGATGCGCTGGCGCAGTGCGGTGGCGCCGCGGCGGCCGAAGGTCAGCACGAGGATCCGTTCGGGGTCGACGCCCTCGGCGATCCGGGCGGCGACCGCCTCGACGAGGGTGCTGGTCTTGCCGGTGCCGGGGCCACCGACGACAAGCATCGGCCCGTCGGTGTGCCCGACGATCTCGGCCTGGACGGGATCGGCGTGCCAGCGCGGGCCCGCCGACCGGGTCGGGTCGGCCGCGACGGCGAGGACGCCACCGTCACCCGGCGCGTCCCCGTCCCCCAGCGCCGGCCCCCCGGGCCGCCGCACCAACCGGTACGACTGCATCACCAAATCCCATCACCCCCCTACGACAGCAACCCCATCCCACGCCGCCACGCCGATCGTGAAGGTGAAGGCACGACACGCCGACGGCCCTGCCGCCACCCTCACGACCGACGAGGTGGCCCGGAGTCAGGGTAGGTGGGACTCCAGCGCCTTCAGGGCCTCGGGGACCGTGGTGACCACGGTCAGCAGGTCGAGGCCGGCCGGTTTGAGGAAGCGCTGGTCGGTGATGGTGTGCAGCCAGTCCAGCAGGGGGCGGTAGAAGCCGTCCGCGTCGATCAGCACCATCGGCTTGGCGTGCAGCGCCAGGGTGGCGGTGGTCCAGACCTCGAACAGCTCGTCCAGCGTGCCGAGGCCGCCGGGCAGGGCGAGGAACGCGTCCGACCTGTCGATCATCAGGGTCTTGCGATCGGCCATCGAGTCGGTGACCAGCAGTTCGTCCGAGGCCAGGTCGGCGACCTCCAGGTCGACGAGCGCCTGCGGGATGACACCCACCGTGCGTCCACCGGCGGACCGGGCGCCGTCGACCACCGCGCCCATCATGCCGACGCAGCCACCGCCGCTGACCAGGGTGTGCCCGCGCCGGGCCAGCTCCGCACCGGTCTCGGTGGCGAGGTCGAGCCAGCGTTGGTCGAGGGTACGGGAGGAGGCGCAGAAGACACAGACGGCCGCCATCAGTTCTCCCGGGGCCGGTCGGCGGCCTGCTCGGCGGCGGCCTGCTGGTCGGCGCCGGTACGCGCCACGGCCTCGTCGCGGACCGCGTCCTGCTCGACCGAGAGCGCCGCCTCGGCCTCGACGATGTGGCGGACGGCGGCGTTGACGTCGTCGGTGAGGCAGATCAGGTCCAGGTCGACCGGGCCAATCTTGCCGCTGGCGGCCATCGTGTCGCGCAGCCAGTCGAGCAGCCCCTGCCAGTAGGCCACCCCCATCAGCACGACCGGGAACCGGGTGACCTTGCCGGTCTGCACCAGGGTCAGCGCCTCGAAGAGCTCGTCCATGGTGCCGAACCCACCGGGCAGCACCACGAACGCCTGGGCGTACTTGACGAACATGGTCTTGCGGGCGAAGAAGTAGCGGAAGTCGATGGCCAGGTCGACCCAGTCGTTGATGCCCTGCTCGAACGGAAGCTCGATGCCGAGCCCGACGGAGAGCCCGCCGGCCTCGGTGGCGCCCCGGTTGGCGGCCTCCATCACGCCCGGCCCGCCGCCGGTGATCACCGCGTAGCCCGCGCGGGCCAGCGCGCCGCCCACCTCCTCGGCCAGCCGGCACTCGGCGGTGTCCGGACCGCTGCGCGCCGAGCCGAACACGCTGACGGCCGGCGGCAGGTCGGCGAGGGTGTCGAAGCCCTCGACGAACTCGGAGAGGATCCGCAGCGCCCGCCAGGCGTCCCTGGTCTTCCAGTCCTCGCGCCCGCGCGAGTCCAGCAGCCGCTGGTCGGCGGTGCTGCTCGGGATCGCCCCCCGGCGCAGCGTGACGGCGCCCCGGTGCCGCTCCCGCCCCGGGCTGCGGCCGGCCTCCCGCCCGTTGTTCTGGCTCATGCAGCAACCGTAGTGGAGCCGCACACCTCGGGGGCGCGGGCTACCGACGCCGGGAAATAGTTCGCGATCAAGGGCAACTATTTGGCTTCCCCGTACGTCTTACTATTCACATACCGGGTATGCCCCGGCGCGCGCCTTCGGGGGAGGAGACAGCGTGATCAGCAACAGCGAGATGATCCGGATCCGTCGACAGATGCAGCGACGGATCCACGATGTGGTGGCCGAGCGCCGCCGCACCCGCGATCTCGACCCCGCCCTGTCGCCCGCCGCCGCCACCACCACGGGATCCGGAGCCGATCAAGAGGTTCGCGCCGCCGACAACGGGCCAGGCTGACGCGAACCTCTTGATCGCCGGAAACGGGGCCGACCGGCCCGACCTGAGCGATTCCGACCGGGTCAGGCCGGCGCGAGCCAGCGGTGCAGCGTCGCCGCGCCGTCCCGGATCTTGCTGATCTCGACGTGCTCGTCCGGGTGGTGGGCGAGGTTCGGATCGCCCGGGCCGAAGTTCAGCGCGGGAATCCCCATGGCCGCGAACCGGGCCACGTCCGTCCAACCCAGCTTGCCGATCGGGGCGGCGCCGACCGCCGCCAGGAACTCCTTCGCCGGGGCGGCGCTGAGCCCGGGCGGGGCGCCCGCGATCGAGTCGGTGACCCGCACCTCGAAACCGGCGAACACCTCACGCAGGTGTGCCTCCGCCTCGGCCGGGGTCCGGTCGGGGGCGAAGCGGTAGTTGACCTCGACCTCGCACAGGTCCGGGATGACGTTGCCGGCCACCCCACCGTTGATGCGTACCGCGTTCATGCCCTCGCGGTAGTCGCAGCCGTCGATGGTGACCCGTCGTGCCTCGTACGTCTGGAGGCGGCGCAGCACCTCCCCAGCGCCGTGGATGGCGTTGACCCCGTGCCAGGAGCGCGCCGAGTGGGCGCGTACGCCGGTGGTGGTGACCACTGAGCGCATGGTGCCCTGGCAGCCCGCCTCGACGATGCCGTACGTCGGCTCCAGCAGCACCGCGAAGTCCGCCTCCAGCCACTCCGGGAACGCCTGGGCGACCAGGTTCAACCCGTTGTAGCGGGACTCGATCTCCTCGGCCTCGTAGAAGAAGTACGTCACGTCGTAGCGCGGCTCGGGCAGCGTCACCGCCAGGTGCAGCGCGTAGGCGGTGCCGGACTTCATGTCGGAGGTTCCGCAGCCGTACATCAGGTCGCCGCGCATGGTCGACGGGAAGTTGTTGTTCAGCGGCACCGTGTCGAGGTGCCCGGCCAGCACGACGCGCTGCGAGCGGCCCAGGTCGGTACGGGCCATCACCGTGTTGCCGTGCCGGTGCGTGGACAGGTGCGGTACGCCCCGCAGCACCTCCTCCACGCAGTCGGCGATCGCCTTCTCGTTGAGGGACACGGACTCTATGTCGACCAGTACGCGGGTCAGCTGCACCGGATCGGCGAGGACCTCGGGGGTCAGCGGGTTCTCCATGGTTCGCACGGTACCTTCAGGTCTGTCAGCGCGAGGAGCGAGCCGAGGCCGGCGTGGCCGCGACCGAGAGGGTTAACAGTGACGTCCGCAGATTCCGCGTGGGGCATCGGCCTGGCCACCGTCACCGCCGACGGGCAGGTGCTCGACACCTGGTACCCGACCGGCAAGCTGGGCCTGGGTGAGCTGCCGCTGATCGCCGGCGAGGACAAGTCGGACGTGCTGGACCTGCCGCCGGGTGCGTTGGGCGACCGGCCGCTGCCCGGTCTGCGTACCGTGCAGGTGGTCACCGTGATCGGCTCGCTGGACGAGCCCATCAAGGACGCCTCCGACGCGTACCTCCGGTTGCACCTGCTCTCCCACCGCCTGGTGCGGCCCAACCAGCTCAACCTCGACGGCGTCTTCGGCAAGCTGGCGAACGTGGCCTGGACGTCCGCCGGGCCGTGCCCCCCGGAGCGGGTGGACGAGCTGCGGGTGATCGAGCGGGCCGCGGGCCGCCACCTGTCGGTGTACGGGGTGGACAAGTTCCCCCGGATGACCGACTACGTGGTGCCCTCGGGTGTGCGGATCGCCGACGCCGACCGGGTGCGCCTCGGCGCCCACCTGGCCGCCGGCACGACGGTGATGCACGAGGGCTTCGTCAACTTCAACGCCGGCACGGTGGGCACCTCGATGGTGGAGGGGCGGATCGTGCAGGGGGTGCTGGTCGGCGACGGCTCCGACATCGGCGGTGGCGCCTCGATCATGGGCACCCTCTCCGGCGGCGGCACCGAGAAGGTGAGCATCGGCGAGCGGAGTCTGATCGGCGCGAACGCGGGCGTGGGCATCTCCCTCGGCGACGACTGCGTGGTCGAGGCCGGCTGCTACATCACCGCCGCCTCCAAGATCACGCTGCCGGACGGCCGGGTGGTCAAGGGCCGGGAGCTGTCCGGCGTCGACGGCCTGCTGTTCTGGCGCAACTCGGTGACGGGCGCGCTGGAGGCCCGCCCGCGCACCGGCCGCGGCATCGAGTTGAACGCCGCCCTGCACGCCAACGACTGACGTACCCGCCGGGTCCGCGGCGCTCGGCCGCGGACCCGACGGGGGTACGCCTCAGCGCAACCGGTAGGCCTGGATGATCCGCTGCGTCACCGTGTTACCGGCGGCGTCCCGGGCGGTGGCCCGCAGCGACACGTGGCCCTTGCCGGCCGGATGCCGCAACAGTGCCGACCAACCATCGGCCGAGGTACGGACCAGCTTCGCCTTGTCCCAGGTCTTCCCGCCGTCGTACGAGACGTCGACGGTGAGCCCCTCCACCGGGGAGGCCGGAGCGCCCGGCTGGCGCTGCACCCGCACCGGTACGACGAAGCTCCGCCCGGCCGGAGCGCTGCCGTCGACGCGCAGCGGCGGCGCGAAGCGCACCGCCATCAGCGGCAGGCGGGCCGGCGTGTCACCGGCGACGTGCCGGGACCGGAAGGTCCAGCTCGATTCCACCTCGGTGCTCAGGTCGGTGAAGCTCCGCTTCGACGACGTGACGAGCCGGTAGTCCGCCGCGGCCGGCGGCACGGTGAACTCCCCGTAGCCGGCGTACTCGCTCTCGCCGACCAGCTTGCCGTCGCGCCAGAGCTTGGTGTGCTCGCTGTCGTTCAACGAGCCGCCCGGGTGACCGGCCGCGTCGCTGAAGATCGGCAGGTCGACCGCGATGGTGTCGCCGGCCCGGGTGACGCTCTGGTACGGCCAGCGCGGGTTCGGGAAGGACGGCCCGAACGGCGCCTGGTTCCAGATCTCCTGGACCGTCCGCCCGGCCCGGTACGCGGTGGGGACGGAGAGGAGCACGGCCTGCGGGTTCAGCCAGCCGTCCTCGCCCCGGGTGCCGAAGTAGATGTCCGACTCCCACTGCACGCCCCGGGTGTTGTAGTACTCGACCCGCTGACCGGGCACGCTCGTGGGCAGGACCAGCGTGGAGCCACCGACGTTGTACTCCAACACGGGGTACACGGAGCGCTCAGCGTCCATGCCCGCGTAGGCACCGAGGAACCGGTGCACGACGGCGGCCAGGTCGCTCCGGCGGTAGTCACGGACGAACCCGGTGGGCATCCGACCGGGGATCGCTTCGGCCAGCGCGTACAGGTACGGGCTGTCTGGCGTGCCCGGCTTGATCCACTGGCTGCTGACGGTGGAGACGAACTGGTCGGCGGAGACCGTCTTGCCGAGCTGACCGCTGGTCAGACCGGTAAAGGTGTCCGCCCAGAGTCCGATCCCGTACCCACTGCCGTCGGCAGCCGTGAAGTTGCCGCTGACGTCGATCAGTTCCGGGGCGGCGTTACGGTCCGGAATGGTGGTCCGGACCGGTTTGGCCCGGCGGGCATCCACGACGATCCGGGTGTCCCGCTCGATCGTCAACACGGGCTGCATCAACAACGACATCCCGCGTTGCTCGTCCTCCGGCCCCGGCTCGAAGACCAGGCCGCTGAGGCCGTAGTGCCCCTTGGGCACCCGCACGGTGGCCACCCCGTCGGAACTGAAGAGGTCCCAGGCGCCGAAGGTGTCCATCCCGACCAGCGTGCTCCAGTGGTCGGCGGTACGCGCGCCCGCGCGGTTCAGGTGTTCCACGGTCAGCGTGTAGCTCTCCACCTCCCGGTTCACGGCCAGCGGCGTCACGGCGACGGCCGACCCCGCGCGGGCCACGATCCGGCCGGTCCAGTAGCCGTCGGCGTCGCCGATCCGGGTGTCCGTGGTGACGGTCGTGGCGGCCGTGCCACCCGCCGGTACGGTGAGCTGGCTGGCGCCCAACTGGAAGAGACCGGCCGGCAGCGCTCGACCCCCCGGGCCGGCGCCCTCGACGCTCAGGTCCACGGTGACCGGGGCCGGACCGTCGTTACGCCAGGTCACCGTACGGGTGACCGGGGTGTCGTCGTTGTGCGGCCAGAGCGTACGCCCGAACGAGACGCTCACCGGGTCAGTGGTGATCTGCTGGGTGATCGCGTGGGCGACATCGACGCGCCCGGCGCCCTGCTGGTAGGCGGTCTGCTCCGGGTGCGGCTTGGCGGCGGCCATCAGGGTGGCCTTGAGCCGGTCGGCCCGCCATCCCGGGTGCTGCTGGGCCAGCAACGCGGCCGACCCGGCGACGTGCGGGGTGGCCATCGAGGTGCCGGAGAGCGTGACGTACCGGTCCCCCACCGGATCACCGATGACGCCGTTGGCGGACTTCGCGGCGACGATGTCGACGCCGGGTGCGGTGATGTCGGGCTTCAGCGCGTCGTCACCGACCCGGGGACCCCGGCTGGAGAAGTCAGCCAACTCGTCGTCGCGATCCACCGCGCCCACGGCGAGCCCGGCGTCGGCGCTGGCCGGGGAGCCGACCGAGCCGTCCGAGCCGTCGTTCCCCGCGGCGAGGACGAACAGCGTGCCGGTCTGCGCGGTCAGGGTCTGCACCGCCTCTTCGAGCGGGTCGACCTCCGGCGTGTCCCAGCCGCCGAGGCTCATGTTGATGACGGCGGCCTTCTTCTCCACGGCGGCCCACTGCATGCCGGCGAGGATCGCCGAGTCGGGGCAGCCCTGGTCCTCACAGACCTTGCCGTCCAGCAGCGTCGCGTCCGGTGCCACACCCCGGTAGCGGCCGTCGGAGGCCGCGCCGGAACCGGCGATGGTCGAGGCCACGTGCGTGCCGTGGCCGACGGTGTCCCGGGCGTCGGCGACCTCGGTGAAGTTGCGCGCCTCGGCCACCTTGCCGGCCAGGTCCGGGTGGGTCGCGTCGACGCCGGTGTCCAGCACGGCCACGGACACGCCCTTGCCGGTGAACCCGGCCGACCAGGCGGCGGGCGCCCCGATCTGCGGCACGCTGTGGTCGAGGGCCACCCGTCGACGGCCGTCCAACCAGATCCGCTCGACGCCCCCCGCCGCGCCGAGCCGAGCCGCGCTGGAGCCGGTGCTGACCGCCGCCCAGACCGCGCCGAGGGAGGACTTGTCGCTGGTGAGGGCGGCGCCGTCGATCGCCGGTAGGTCGCGGACCACCCGGGTGCCGGGCAGCGTGGCCGGCGCTCGCCGGGCGGCGTCCGTCGAGCCGTACGACACCAGCAGCGGCAGCGTCTTGCGGTGGGTGTCGTCGTAACCCGCCTCGATCAGCCCGGTGACGTCGAAGAGTCGCCGGTCCACCCGACCCGAGCGCAGCAACGGCAGCGCGTCCGTCGGCAGCACCGAGAGGCGTCCTCTCTCGCGCTGGACCAGGAACTGCACAGCTGCACGGCCGGGGCCGGGCTGGGCCGAGGCGCCGGATGCGGTGACGGTGACGCGGTCACCGGTGATCAGCGTGACGGTGGTCGAGCGCTCGGGGCTGGTTCCGAGCGCAGTGGACTGTCGGTCGGCGCCGCCCGGTGCGGCGGGCGCGGCGGGCGCGGCTGAGACGGGAGCCGGCGCGACGAGCGCCAGCACCGACACGAGACCGAGAGCGGCCAATCTTCTTCCCTGGTGCAACGTTTCCTCCTGGTCGTGCGTCCTGATTGATAGGAGTCGCATTGACAACCCAGAATTGCATACCGAGTATGCAGAAAGAAGTCGAAAATACGACGAACCTGCCACGGGACACCGCGCCCCGCCGGCATCATCGACCGGGTGACCTCCATGAAGGACCGGATGCTGGCGGGTGAGCCCTACCTCGCCGACGACCCCGAACTCGTCGCCGACCTGGACCGGGCCGCCCGCCTGATGGAACGCTTCAACACCAGCTCAGCGGCCGACCCGGCGGCCCGGCTCGCGGCGCTGCGCGACCTGCTCGGCGACCTGGGCGACGACACCTGGGTCCGGCCGCCGTTCTACTGCGACTACGGCTGAACATCCGGATCGGGCCGCGCAGCTTCGTCAACTACCACGCGGTCTTCCTCGACGTCGCCCCGATCACCCTCGGCGCGGACGTCCAGGTCGGACCGAACGTGCAACTGCTCACCCCGACCCACCCGGTGCAGCCCGGCCCACGCCGCGACAAGTGGGAGGCCGCGAAGCCGATCACCATCGGCGACAACGCCTGGCTCGGCGGCGGCGCGATCGTCCTGGCCGGGGTCGCGGTCGGCGCGAACACCGTGGTCGGCGCGGGCGCCGTGGTCACCCGGGACCTGCCCGCCAACGTCGTCGCCGTCGGCAACCCGGCCCGACCGGTCCGCGACCTCGACTAGGGCGTGTGTCGAAGTCCTGGGTCGAGCCGAGGCGGAGTCCAGGCGGCGGTCCGGCAAGGCGGAGATGGGCTCGGATACCGGTGTTGTATCCGGGTCCATCTCCAACGCCGCCGGCCGTCGGCTGGGCCCGCCGCAGGCCGGCCAAGGGCTTCGACACACGCCCTAGTCCCGCAGGCGGACCACCAGGTCGGCGTGCACGGCCGTCGGGGTGATGAGAGCCGCGTTGGCCTCGTCGCTGCCCAGCGCCCAGGTCCGGGCCTCCTCCGGCGAACGCCCGTACGCCTCGTGCCGGGCGGTCAACCGGCCCTGGCGCAGCTCGGCGTCCAGGTCGAGGAACCACACCTCGTGCAGCAACGTCCGGACCTCCTGCCACGGAAAGTCCGGCACCAGCAGATAGTTGCCCTCGGTCACCACGAGGCGAACCGACGGCGGCACCTCGATGGCCCCGGCCACCGGCTCCTCCACCTCTCGGCGGAACTCCGGCGCGTACACCGAGGTCGGCTCCAGCCGGCGCAACCGGCGCAGCAGCGAGACGTACCCGTTGGCGTCGAAGGTGTCGATCGCGCCCTTGCGGTCGGCGCGGCCCAACCGTTCCAGCTGCGTCTGCGCCAGGTGGAAGCCGTCCATGGGCACCAGCCGCGCGCTCGCCCCGACCTCGGCGACGATCCGCTCCGCCAGGGTGGACTTTCCCGCACCGGGCGCCCCGGTGATGCCGAGCAGTTGCCGCGGGCCGGCGTCGGCCAGTGACCGTGCCCGCGCCACCAGCTCGTCGATGGCCAGCACCCGGGCCGGCGGCATCAGTCGAGCACCGGTTCGCTGATCGTGAACCGCGCCTGCACCGCCGCCTGCACGGTCTGCGGTTGCGGGTCCAACTCCAGCTCGGGAACACCACCGCCGGCACCGCCTCCGACGTCGAACGCCGCGCGGGCGAACATCGGCCGGTCGGCCGGACCGGAGTCGGCCAGCTCGATGAGCGCGGTGACCCGGGCGCCCAACGCCTCGGCGTACTCCCGGGCACGCAGCAACGCGTCGCCGATCGCGGCGTGTCGCGCCTCGCGGTACGCCGGACTGTCCGGGCGCAGCTCCCACCAGGGGCCGGACACCTGGACCTGATCCTGGTCGGCGAGCCGGAGCATCAGCTCACCGAGCGCGGTGAAGTCGGTGACCGTCACGTTGGTGGTGACGCTGCCGAGCCAGCCCACCACACGCTCACCCGAGCGCTTGGTCTGCGGCCGGACCCACAGGTCGCCGGTCTCCCGTCGGGCCACCGCCGGCTCGGAGCCGTCCAGCAGCACCCGGACGGCGGCTGCCCCCTCGGCCAGCTGGGTGAGCGTCGCCTCCCGGTCCCGGCCGCGGGCCGTCACGGTCACCGCGAACCGGGCCAGTTCGGGCGGCACCTCCCGGGTCGCCTCGCCGCGCACCTGCACCACCGGGCCGTCCGTCGCCATGCCTGTCAGCTTAGGGCCTGTTTCATGAGGGCGGTCGAGCCGAGGCGGAGTCCGGGCGGCGATCCGGCAAGGCGCGGTGACGTCCGGATACAACACCGGTATCCGGACGTCACCGCAACGCCGCCGGGTGCCGTCCGGGCCCGCCGCAGCTCGACCGCCCTGATGAAACAGGCCCTAATCAGCCAGCGGCAGCAGTGCCGGGTAGGAGACGACGTCCGGACCGACCCGGCAGCCGGTCAGATGGCCGCCGGCAACACCCAGTTCGCGCAGCCAGGCCACCTCGACGGTGTGGTCGCCGTCGGCCGGGAACTCCCGGTCCGCCGCGGCGAACCGCCGATTCCGCAGCGCCGACCGCGCCGCACCGGCCTGCGCGTACCGGGCGGTCAACCCCGTCGCGTCGGCGGACCGCAACGCGTCCGCCAGCTCATCCAGGAGTACGCGCACCTCGGCCAACTCGTCCAGCACCCGCGCCCGGTTGCCGAGCAGCATGTTGGCCGTCCGCTCGGCCGGCGTCCCGGCGACCCGGGTGCCATCGGAGAAGCTGCCCGCGGCCAGCGCCAACACCGCGTCACGCAGCGGCGACCGCTGCGTCGCACCGGCCAACGCGCCGGCCAGCAGGTGTGGAACGTGCGAGGCGAGCGCGGCCACCGAGTCGTGCGCGGCCGGGGACATCGGCACCACCCGGGCGCCGAACAACTCCACCAGGAGCCCGGCGAGCCAGCGGAAGGCGAGCGTCGCCGCGCCCGGCGCCGGGCAGAGCACCCAGGCGGCGCCGGCGAGCAGCGTCGAGGAGGCCGCCGCCAGGCCGGCGGACTCCGCGCCCGCCATCGGATGCCCGGGTACGAAACGCTCGGTGAGCCCGAGCCGGTCGGCAGCCTCGGCCACCTCGACCTTGGTGCTGCCCACGTCGGTGAGCACACAACCCGGCGCGGTCAGCTCGGCCACCTGCGCCAACGTCCGGGCAAGGGTGGGCAACGGACCGCAGAGGAAGACCAGATCCCGACCGGCGACCGCCTCCTCGACGGCGTCCGGTGCCGACACACCGCACGACCGCATGCGCTCCCGGGTGGCCGGATCGGGATCCCAGCCCGCCACGTCGAGGCCCGCGTCGCGCAGCCGCAACAGCACCGAACCGCCGATCAGACCGGTGCCGACGACCGCCACCCGCGTCCGGGCGTACGCCCCGCCGGCCGCGGGTTTCCGGTCGTCCACCTCCGGGCCTGACCCGGCGGCCTCGCGGCGCTGGTCGCCCGTCTCGCGGCGCTGGTCACCCGGTGGCATGGCGGTACCGGCGTCCGGCGTCGGGACGGTCCTGCCGTCGGTCATCGCCGGACGCCCCGGTCAGGCCCGCAGCCGACCGGCGACCGCGGCGACGTGCTCGTCGGACTCGGTGAACGCCACCCGCACGTACCGCTGAGCGGCGGGGCCGTAGAACGCGCCGGCCGCGACCAGGATGCCGCGCCGGGCCAGCCAGTCGACGGTCTGCCAGCAGTCCTCGTCGCGGGTGAGCCAGAGGTAGAGGCCCGCCTCCGAGTGCTCGATCGTGAAACCGGCCTCGGTGAACGCGGCGCTCAGCACCTCGCGCCGGGCACGGTAGCGCTCCCGCTGCTCGACGGCGTGCCCCTCGTCCTGCAGGGCGGCCACCATCGCGGCCTGCACCGGGGCGGGCACGATCATTCCGGCGTGCTTACGGACCTTCAGCAGCTCGGCGACGAGGGCCGGATCGCCGGCCACGAACCCGGCTCGGTAACCGGCGAGGTTGGACCGCTTGGAGAGCGAGTGCACGGCCAGCACACCGGTGTGGTCGCCACCGCAGACCTGCGGGGACAGCACCGAGACCGGCTCGGCCGACCAGCCCAGCGGCAGGTAACACTCGTCGCTGGCGACCACCGCGCCACGCTCCCGGGCCCAGTCGACGACCTTGCGCAGGTGCGCGGCGGGCAGTACCCGGCCGGTCGGGTTACCGGGCGAGTTGATCCAGACCAACCGGACCCGCGAGGTCGGCCCGACCGAGGTGAGCGAGTCGGCGCGGACCACGGTGGCGCCGGCCAGCCGGGCACCGTCCTCGTACGTCGGGTAGGCGATCGACGGCACGACGACCACGTCGCCCGGGCCGATGCCGAGCAGGGTGGGCAGCCAGGCGACCAGCTCCTTGGAGCCGATGGTCGGCAGCACACCGAGACCGTCGACGCCCGCGCCACAGGCCCGGGCCACCCATGCGGCGATCGCGTCGCGGAGCGCCGGGGTGCCGGCGGTCAGCGGGTAGCCCGGCGCGTCGGACGCGTCAGCCAGTGCCTGACGGATCGCCGCCGGGACCGGATCGACCGGCGTACCCATGGAGAGGTTGATCAGGCCCTCCGGATGCGCCGCGGCCAGGGTGGCCGCGGCGTCCAGGGTGTCCCAGGTGAACTCGGGTAGCCGTGCCGAGACCGGCGCGGGCCGGTTCAGTGGCCCTCGCCGCGCGGCGGCTGCGCGGCGACGAAGGTCGCGTCCTTCTCCACCTTGCCAATCTTCGAGGCGCCTCCGGGCGAGCCCAGGTCCTCGAAGAACTCGTAGTTCGCGCCGGTGTAGTCCTTCCACTGCTCCGGGACGTCGTCCTCGTAGAAGATCGCCTCCACCGGGCAGACGGGCTCACAGGCACCACAGTCGACGCACTCGTCGGGGTGGATGTAGAGCATCCGGTTGCCCTCGTAAATGCAGTCGACCGGGCATTCCTCGATGCATGCCTTGTCGAGCACATCCACGCACGGCTCGGCGATGATGTAGGTCACCGGTCTTCTCCTCCGCAAGACGCGCCGCGATCTCCCGCGACGGTAAGAGCCTAGTATCTCGCCGGGGAGGGGGTCGATCGTGCTCCGACAGCAGGATGTGGGACATCGGATCGTAGTCCGGCGGATTGTGGGGATTCGCGAAGGCCGCCCGCTGTTCAGCGACGCCCTCGGCGAGCTGGTCGAGCTGAGCGAGACTCATCTCACCCTCGCCACGGCGCAAGGTCCGCTGCGCGTCCCGGTGGCGCAGGTGCACCGGGCGAAGCGGGTACCGCCGACCCGCCGGCCGACGGCCGCGGCGGTGGTGGCGCTGGAACGGGCCGCCAACGAGGCGTGGCCCGCCCCGACCCGAGGCCGACTCGGTGACTGGCTGCTGCGCTCGGCCGAGGGCTGGACCGGCCGGGCCAACTCGGCCCTGCCCATCGGCGATCCCGACCGGCCGTTGCCGGCGGCCGTGGACGCGGTCGAGCGCTGGTACGCCGAACGGGGTCAGCCCGCGATGATCAACACGCCGCTGCCGCTCGCCGCGCCGGTCGGCGCCGAGCTGGACGAGCGCGGTTGGACCACCCGCCCACCGACCCTCGTCCAGACTACGCCCCTGCCCCTCGACGCCCTCGCGCTCGGTGGGCCGGGCGCCGCGGTCGTCGAGGTGGTGACCGCGCCGAGCGAGGACTGGCTCGCCATCGCGGCCGGCCGCAAGGGCGGCCTACCGGATGCCGCCCGGCACGTGCTCACCGCCGTGGACCAGGTCCGCTTCGCCCACGGGTACGTCGACGGCGCGCTGGCGGCCATCGGCCGGGCAACGGTGACCGGCCAGGGCCGATGGCTGGGCCTCAGCCTGATCGAGGTGGTGCCGGCCGCCCGCCGGCAGGGGCTGGCCCGCCACGTGATCGGCGCGCTGGCCGCCTGGGGCGGATCGGCGGGCGCGACCCACGCGTTCCTCCAGGTGGAGCAGCGCAACACGCCAGCCATCGCCCTCTACCGAACGCTGGGCTTCACCACCCACCACACCTACCTGACGCGCGTCGCCCCGAGCTGACCCCCGCTCGTCGATCTTGCACTTTCTGCGGCGACATAAAGGGCATCTGCCCTCATATCGACAACCGAAAGTGCAAGATCGGCGCGAGGTTCTGGCTGGCGCGAGGCGCGAGGGCGTCAGCGGCGGACTACCCGGCGGGGCTTGGCGGCCTTGACCTCGGCGTACCGCTTGAGCTGCTGCGAGCGGTGGTCGAGACCGAGGGCGGTCGCCACCAGGTAGCCGCCCAGCGCGCCGAGGCCGGTGGCGAGCAGGTAGAGCCAGATCTGGGCGAAGAACGTCCCCGCGCCACCGGCGAACGGGCTGTGGCCGACGAGCAGCGGCCCGACCAACACGGTCAGGACCATGGCGATCAACACCACGACCGTCACGTCGCCCGCCCAGACGGCCAGCGGCCGGGCGCGTCCCCAGCGGAAGGCGACCACGGCCAGGGTCAACCCGATCACCACGAACATCACCAGTGTGACCCGGTCGGCCGCAGCATCGTCGCCGTCGAAACCGAATCGGGTGATCAGCCGGGCAACCACGTTGACCGCGAACAACGCTCCCGCGAGCACCCCGACATCACGCCACCGTCTGTCCATCGCACGACCTCCTGCCGTACGCCCCTCGTCGCGGGGCCGCTTCCCTGGCAGGAATATCTACCACTCGTAGCTGTGTGACGTCACCAGCCGCCGAGGGTGGACGGCGGGGCGAGGACCTGCCGGAAGCCCATCACGGCGAACGTCATCGCGCCGGCCACGATCATCGCCAGGCCGACCCAGTTGTCGCCGGCCAGCAGCAGGTCGCCCTCGGTGGTGCGGATGGCCGCCACCGCCATCAGGGCGAACCACGGCACCGCCGGCAGCGCCACCGCCCAGCGACGGCCGACCGTCTCGTGCGCGAACCAGCTCAGCAGGATGTTCGCGCCGACGGCGAGCAGCGCCGAGAAGCCGATGAGCTGCCCGCCGACCCGGACGGTGGCGAGTAGCAGCTCCAACACCCCCGTCACCACACCGGCCACCACCACGACGATCGCGCCGGCCACCCGTAGGCCCAGGTCCAGCAGACGCGGCGGCGGCCCCGCCGGCGGCGGGGCGTCCTCATCGTTCACGACCGACATCGGCGCGGCGGGCAACGTCACCGGAGACCGGCCGCCGCGACCGGGGAGCGGTCCGCGTCGGCCACGTCCGGCAGCCCGGCGAAGAGGTCGTCCTCCCAGCCGTACGGGCCGAAACCCGGCCCCTTCGCGCCGACGGCGAGGGTGAAGAACTCCACACCCATGAACTCGCCGCCGAAGTTGCCCGCGATCGAGTAGAGCCACGAGGTGGCCGGGATCTGGGTGCCGTGTGCCCGCATCGCCGCCTCCTTGGCCGCGTGCTGGTCGGTGCCGTCGATCCGGGCGGCGATCTGCTCGTCCGGAGTGCCGAAGGGCAGCTCGGCCAGGTCCTGGATGCCGGCGAACGGATTGTCCGAAGATTCGGCGAAGTGCGACATGCCGGCCTCCAGCACGCTGAGCGGCATGGCCGTCCAGTAGACCTTGGCCGGGGCGCAGCCCTCGAGAGCGGCCAGCTCGACGGCGCGCATCGCCACCCGGTGTGCCTGGATGTGGTCGGGGTGGCCGTAGAAGCCGTTCGGGTCGTAGGTGACCAGCACCTGCGGACGTACCTCTCGCATGATCTCCACCAGGTGCCCGGCGGCCTCGTCGAGGTCGGCCTGCCAGAAGGCCCGGGGGTGCTCGTTCGTCGCGAGGCCCATCATCCCCGAGTCGCGGTAACGACCGGCGCCGCCCAGGAAACGGTGGTCGGCGACGCCGAGCGCCGCGCAGGCGGCCGCCAGCTCCGCGATCCGGTACCCGCCGAGCTGGTCGGCCTCGGCGGCGGCGAGCTGCGCGAGCGCCGGTACGTGGATCTCGCCCTCCTCGCCGAGCGTGCAGGTCACCAACGTGACGTGCGCGCCGGCGGCGGCGTAGTGGGCCATGGTCGAGCCGGTGCCGATCGACTCGTCGTCAGGGTGCGCGTGGACCAGCAGCAGGCGGCGGTCGGGCAGCGTCGTCACGACGGTCACTCTAACCGGCGGTACGGTCCGGGAGTCGTTGGACGCGTCCGCCCAGGTCGGCCACATCACGCCCGGCGCGGCTCTACGATTTGGCCTGTGGACTTTCCGGAGCTGGCCGCCCGTACCCGCCGGTTCAGCCACGGCGCGCCCCGGGCTGTCTCCGTGGCCGCGGACGGCTCCCGGGTGATCTTCCTGCGCTCGGCCGGTCCGGAGGATCCGGCGGACGCGCTCTGGCTGCTGGACGTGGCGACCGGCGAGGAACAGCTCGTGGCCGACCCGGCGGCCCTGCTGGGCGACGACGGCGACGTCCGGGCGCTCACCCCCGGCGAGCGGGCGCTGCGGGAACGGCTCCGGCTCAGCGCCGCCGGCATCGGCTCGTACGCGTTGGACGCCGTCGGCCGGGTGGCCGTGTTCGCGCTGGCCGGCCGCCTGTTCCGGGCGGATCTGGTGCACGGCGACGTGGTGGAGGTGGCCACCGTCGGTCCGGTGCTGGACCCTCGACCCGATCCGACCGGCGAGCGCCTGGCCTACGTGACCGACGCGGCCGAGGGGGTACGCCGGGGTGAGCTGCGGGTGATCGACGCCGACGGCGCCGACACGCTGCTGGCCGGCGAGGACGCGGGCGTGAGCTGGGGGTTGGCCGAGCACATCGCGGCCGAGGAGTTCGGCCGGTACCGGGGCTACTGGTGGGCCCCGGACGGGCGCATGGTGCTTGCCGCCCGCGTGGACGAGTCCCGGCTGGACCGCTGGCACCTGCACGACCCGGCCGAGCCAGGCAGTCCGCCGACCGCCGTCGCGTACCCCCGGGCCGGCGGCCCCAACGCCGAAGTGAGCCTGCACCTGCTGGACCTCGACGACGGCTGGGTCGACGTGCACTGGGACCGGGAGACCTACCCGTACCTGACCGGGGTGAGCTGGGGTGAGGGCAGTCCGCTGATCACCGTGCTGCGCCGCTCGCAGCAGCACGGGCTGGTCCTCGCGGTGGATCCTCGTACCGGTGAGACGCAGGTGCACGCCGAGCTGGCCGACCCGCGCTGGGTGGAGCCGATCGCGGGTACCCCGGCGCACCTGCCCGACGGCCGGGTGCTGGTCGGGGGCGAGTTGGCCCACGACGGGTACGACGCGCGGTGCCTGTTCGCCGACGGCACGCTGCTCACCCCACCCTCGCTGTACGTGCGGCGGGTCGTCGGTCGACTGCCGGCCGTCAGCGGTCCCGCCGACCTGCTGGTGGAGGCGAGCGACGGCGAGCCCAGCGAGCGGCACCTGTTCCGGGTCCGTACGACGATTGGCGGCGGGGTGGACGCCCGGCGTATCACCACCGACTCGGGCTGGCACACCGCTGCTGTCGGCGGGGACGTGCTGGTGGTCGGGACGGCGTCGCTGGACCACGCCGGGGTGCGCTGGACCGTGTCGCGCGGCGGCCAGGAGCTGACCGAGCTGCGGTCGTTGGCCGCCGAGCCGCCGTACTCGCCGCTGCCGCTGCTGGAACGGGTGACCGACCGGCGGTTGCCGGCGGCGGTGCTCTACCCGGACAACCACGTGACCGGCCGGCGGCTACCGGTGCTGCTCGACATCTACGGCGGCCCGGGGCACCAGGAGGTGGTGGCGGCGCGGGCCGCGTGGTTGGAGCGGCAGTGGTGGGCCGACGCCGGGTTCGCCGTGGTCACGATCGACAACCGGGGTACGCCGGGAGTGGCCCCCTCGTTCGAGAAGGCGATCCACCGACGGCTGGCCGACGTGATCCTGACCGACCAGATCGACGCGCTGACCGCGCTCGCCGGCAAGCACCCGGACCTGGACCTCGGTCGGGTGGCCATCCGCGGCTGGTCGTTCGGCGGGTGGCTGGCCGGGTTGGCGGTGCTGCGTCACCCGGAGCTGTTCAAGTGCGGCATCGCCGGCGCCCCGGTGACCGACTGGGCGTTGTACGACACCGCGTACACCGAGCGGTATCTCGGCCTGCCGGAGGACGGCATGGACGTGTACGCGCACCACTCGCTCATCGAGTTGGCCGCCGAGCCGGTCACCGGTCCGGACCAGGCCCGCCCGTTGCTGCTGGTGCACGGCCTGGTCGACGACAACGTGGTGGCCGCGCACACGCTGCGGCTGTCGGCGGCGCTGCTGTCCACCGGCCGGCCGCACGCCGTGCTGCCGCTGACCGGCGCCACCCACATGGCCGCGAACGGCACCGCCGAGCGGCTGCTCCCGCTGGAACTGGAATTCCTGCGTACGCATCTGCGCTGAGCGGCATTCCGCACATCGAGCCCACGGCCGCATGCCATGCTGATCGAAGGCGGGACCCGACGGCGCAATTTCCGGGGTGATACCGCGTTTCGCTATCCCGAAAGGAATCCAGGATGGTTGGCATCGCCCAGAAACCCTCGGTCGCCGCCGTCCAGGAGGGCGAATTTCCCGTCACACACTTCCGAACCGCGACCGTGAACGGGATCGACATCTTCTACCGCGAGGCCGGGCCGGCCGACGGTCCCGCGGTCCTGCTGCTACACGGCTTTCCCACGGCGTCCTCGCAGTTCCGCCACCTGATTCCCCTGCTCGCGGACCGGTACCGGGTGATCGCGCCGGACCTCCCGGGTTTCGGCCACAGCGCCAGCCCGGACCGGTCGACGTTCGACTACACGTTCGCCAACTTCGCCGACCTGATGCACGGCCTGATCGACCAGCTCGGCGTGGACCGTTACGCGCTCTACTGTTTCGACTACGGAGCGCCGACCGGATACCGGCTGGCCCTCAAAGGGCCCGAGCGGATCAGCGCGCTCATCGTGCAGAACGGCAACGCGTACGAGGAGGGCCTGAGCGAATTCTGGAATCCGATCAAGGCCTACTGGGCGGAGAAGACCGACGAACGCCGACAGGCGATCGCGTTCATCCTCAGTTCCGACGCGGTGCGGTCGCAGTACACCCAGGGGGTGCGGGACCTCAGCCGGCTCGACCCCGACCGGTGGATCCACGACGAGACGCAGCTCGCCCGCCCCGGGAACGCGGACATCCAACTCGACCTGTTCTACGACTACGGCAGCAACGTCGCGCTGTACCCCGAGTTCCAGGCCTTCTTCCGCGACCACCAGCCACCGACGCTGGTGATCTGGGGCAAGAACGACATCGTCTTCCCGCCCGATGGCGCCCACCCCTATCAGCGTGACCTGCCGTCGGCCGAGTTCCACCTGATCGACACCGGCCACTTCCTGCTGGAGGACAAGCTCGACGTCGCCGCGCCGATGATCCACGACTTCCTCGACCGCTCGATCGGTCGCTCCTGACCCGCAGTGGTGACGACGCCGCAGGGCCCCTTTTAGACAGCGCTGTCTAAAAGGGGCCCTGCCCGCTCAGCAGTGGATCCGCGCGGGTGGTGGCGCGGACTGCGGTCAGCCCTTGGGGCTGGGGCCGAAACGGTTCGCACCCGGCGTGCTGTCCTGCACGAAGAACACGATCAGGACGATGGCGCCGATGAGCGGGATCAGGGCGATCAGCAGCCACCACCCCGTCTTGTCGGTGTCGTGCAGGCGTCGTACCGCGACGGCCAGCGTCGGCAGCAGCAGCGCCAGGGAGACGACGAGGCCGATGAAGCCGCTCGACGAACCGTCCACGAAGTTCAGTCCCAGCGCGCTGTCCAGGACGGAGGTGACAATGCTGACAAGGACAGTGAACAGGGCGAACCACCAGTACTCGGACCGGCGGGCCCGACCCGCGAAGCCGACGTACTGACTGAGAACCGATTTGATCGCGGCATTGAAGGACACAGCTATCTCCCGTTGGGTGAGGGGCTTGCAAGCTCAACGCGGAGGCAGCCAAGCAGATCGATCTGGCGGGGGCAACGGCCGAGCGGCCGGATAGCGGTAGCTACAGCGCCTGACTGTCGGCGGTATCGGCGGCTACAGGCTCCCCGACTCCGGCCAGTGGGACCAGTGTGTGTTCGGGTGCGCTCTCGGCGCGTAGAGCGTGCGATCGCCGGTCGCCAGGACATCGGCGATCTGGCGGAACGTCTCGGACTGGCTCGGACGTGAGCCACCGGCCAGGTCAGGGTGGTGCCATTCGTCCAGCCGCAGAACCTCGGGCAGGTCGACGGGGACTCGGCGTCGCAGTTCCCGTTCGTCCGCCAGGAGAAGCTCGCGGTGACGCGGAACAAGCCGACGCAGTACGTCGATGAGATCCTCACCTGATTCGGCGGCAACGGCGATGTCCTGACCGCGAAGCACCAAGGGCCCTCCCCGGTAGGTCTCCGGCTCCTCCGAATCCTCTATCTCGTCCCAGTTGTCGACCCGATCGAGAAAGTCGCCGTTGTCGGTGCCAGGTTCGCCGCTGGTCAGGCAGTTGCCGAACACGAAGAGCACGTCGGTGAGGTTGCCGGCCCGTGGCGAGTAGCCGATCGTCTCGACGATGAGAGCCCATCGCCCCGCGTCCCGATATCCGTGCAGCCGAGCGTCGACGGCGTAGGAGTAGCCATTGTCGAGGTCCGGAAACCGGAACTCTTCGGCTGCGGCGTCGAGCTGTTCGAGGATGTCGGTCGAGCGCACAGCCGAGCACTGTAGTGCCTAACGCGGTGACCGTGGAACAGACCGATCCCGCCGGCTACTACCGCGGAGCCCGTTACCACGGCGCCATCCAGCTTCTGGTGGAACCGACGGGCAGGCGGATGGCCGGAAAATGGGTCGGATTCGGCAAGGACATGGACGTCAACACCGGCCCATGGGAACTGACCTTTCGCGATGCCTCCACCTCGAAGGCGACGCTCGACCGGTACAACACGTCACCCGAATAGGGCTGCCCTCTTGTGGTCAGGCGCGAGGCTTGGCGAGCGCTCTGCTGAACAGGGCGAGGTAGCTGTCGTGGGCCAGGCACAGTCCGCCGAGCTCGTCTTCGGTGAACCAGCCGATGGCGTCGTGTTCGTCGGGCGCGGCGTTGACCGGGGACCCCTGCCACGCCTCGACCAGCCAGATCTGCATGTCGAACGTGTCGGTGTGCACCTCGTGCATCGGAGACGCCGAGGGTGCCGTGATGTCGATGCCCACCTCCTCCCGAAGCTCCCGGGCGAGCGCCTCGCCCGGTAGTTCCCCGGGCTCGACATGCCCGCCGGGCATGTCCCAGACGTCGGGGTACCACCGACGCCGCGGAGAGCGGTGACACAGCAGCACCCGGTTCCCGTCGCGCAACAGGCCGGCGACGATGCGTGCCTTGGCAGAGCTGTCCACGGTGTTCGACACGGCCATATCGTGCCGCCTGTCGCGGCTCAGCGATGCCCCGCGCCCCGCGCCCCGCGCCCCGCGCCGCCCCGCCCCGCCCCGCCCCGCGCCGCGCCGCGCCGCGCCGCGCCAAGATCCTCACAACATCCCCGATGTTGCTGCCTCAGGGTCTCCGCAGGCAGCAACATCAGGGTTGTTGCTGCTTCAGAGGCTCGGCACACAGCAACATCACCGCTGTTGCTGCTTCAGAGGCTCGGCACACAGCAACATCAGGGTTGTTGCTGCCTCAGGGGCTCTGCAGGCAGCACCGTCGGCGTCGTTGCTGGGGCGATCAGGGAAGATCGCGCCGACTCGGCGGCCAGCGGTCGGCGCGCCAGTCGTTCCAGGTCGCGAAACCGGCCGGTGGGTCGTCGACAGGTTCGGAGCCGTCGAGTTCGCCTGGCGTCGGGATGTCCATGCGGGCGGCCCAGTCGGCGAGTTCCTCGTTGGACATCGGCCATGTCGTGTGGGGTGCGTCCGCCTGGCGCTGATCCAGCCGCACACGCTGCTCGGCCGGGGTGAGTTCGAAGTAGCGCAGCTCCACCCGCGCGCCGAGGTCGGCCGCGGCCTGCCGCAGGGCGGAACGCTCGTCCCGACTCCAGAGGCCGAAGTCGATCACCACATTGGTGCCGAGTTCGAGGGCGCGCAGCCCGATCTCGATGAGTCGTCCCTCGATCACGTCCGAGGCCGCAGGCCGATTCTCGACCCCGTAGAGGGCCTTCACCCACTCGTCCTTGGTCAGCCGAAGCGCCTTCTGCTCGACCTCGATCCGGCGCGCGGCAGTGGTCTTTCCGGTACACGGGAGCCCCACCGTCAGGAACAGTGTCGGTCGCGTCAGCACGGATGCCATCCGGTCAGCATGCCCGGATCTGCCAGGTTGGCAGCGGGGATCGTCGTTGTGCACGATGACGTCGGCGTGCTGCTGTTCAAGCTCCACCTGCTCGCTCATACCCGATTTCCCCGGCCGGGCCATCGCCGACTGTCGACCTCAGGCCAGGTTCGCACAAGTCCGCCGGAGAGCCGAGCACAATTCAGTCAAGCCAGCAGATCACCGCGTCGCCGTCACTTGCGGCCGCGGCGAAGAAGGTCTGGACGCCGGGCAGATAGTGGGCCACCCACGCCAGTTCGCCGGGCTCTTCCCAGGTGTGTGGGTAGACCTCGGCCAACTTCAACTCCTGGGGGTCGACACCCCCGATCAGGTTCTCCTGGGTGAGCGCGGCCAGGTGCGAGGCCGCGACCGTCACCTGCGACGGGGTGAGGTAGGAGGGCGGCCCGTAGCCCCAGTCGTCTTCGAGGTTTTCCAGGAAGTCGAACATCTCGTCGCTGTCGGGTTCGACGTCCGGCAGCTCCACAAAGCTCTCCGCGCCGAGGACCAGCGGAACCTCGAAGCCGAGCCGGTCGAGGAGGAAGTCGAGCCCGTGCCACGCCTTGTCGGTGCCGGCCCAGCGTCCGGAGTTGTCGTCCCGCGCGCTCATGGCGTGCTCGTAGGCCCAGCCGAGGTCCCCCTTGGCCCGCTCCAATTCGTCTGGCGAGACGCGCAACCAGTTGCCGTTCATGCTCACGCCGCCAAACCTAGATCCCGGCTACGACAGGACTCGCGCCGGCTCACCTCGGGTTCCAGGAAAGTGGGCTGTCGGGGCGGCCGGAACACCCCGATTTTCTGGAAATCGAGTCGATCAAGGGGCCGAGACGGCAAAGGGCCCCTCCCCACAACCTCTGCCGCGAAGGGCTCGTCACGAATGGCGAGATCGGTTACGGTCTCTGCAACAAACGCATGTGACGACGCGGGGGCCACCCTGACCGTTGAACCGGCGCCTGCCGAGCCGGCCGTCACATCACGGGAGGACAACGTGTCGGATTATCCGAAGATGATCGTCCCGGTCGACCACATTGAGCCGGTGCCTCGCCGGATCCGGGCGTTCCTCGGCGGCGAGCAGGTACTCGAAACCACGCGGGCGTTGTACGTGTGGGAATGGCCGTTCTTCCCGCAGTACTACATCCCCGTCGACGACGTGGATCGCAACCTGTTGATCGAGGGCCAGCACACCGAGGCGTCCCGGCGCGGGACCGCGCGGCTGCTCGGGCTGCAGGTTGGCGAGACGATCCGTCCTTCGTGCGGGCGGTTGTACGGAGATGACGCGCTGGCCGGGTTGGCGAACACGATCCGGTTCGACTGGGCAGCCATGGATGCCTGGTTCGAGGAGGACGAAGAGGTCTTCGTGCACCCCCGGAACCCGTTCTCGCGGGTGGACGCGGTGCGTTCCACCCGCAGCGTCAGGGTGGAACTGGAAGGGGTCGTCCTGGCCGAGTCGACATCGCCCGTGATGGTCTTCGAAACCGGTCTACCGCCCCGCTATTACCTCAACCGGACCGACGTGAACTTCACACACCTCGTGGCGTCGGCGACGAGGACCGCCTGCCCGTACAAGGGCCAGACCAGCGACTACTGGTCCGTCCGTCTCGATGACCAGACCCACCCGGACCTGGCCTGGTCGTACGACTTCCCGACCGCCGCACTCCTGCCGATCGCCGGCCTGATCGCCTTCTACAACGAAAAGGTCGATCTCTTCGTCGACGGCGAGCGACTGAGCCGGCCGGCAACGCCCTTTCACTGAACCAACCGCACGCCCTGGCACCGCGTCGAACCGGATTCCCGGTGTACGGATGCCCAGCACGCTCGATCCGGTACACGGGAGCCCCACCGTCAGGAACAGTGTCGGTCGCGTCAGCACGGCTCCCAACCGGTCAGCGTGCCCGGGTCTCCCAGACCGGCTTCTGCGGCTCGTCATTGTGCACGAGAAAGTCGACGTGATCGGTCGGGCGCACGGTGTCGAAGTAGAGCTGTTGGGCGGGGATGTAACGCTCCCGCCAGCGCCGTTCGACCTCCGCCCGGGATGACACCCGCCGCTCACGGATCACGGCACGGTCCACCGTCGTCTCGATCGCCGTGGAGACGAGAATGCGCAGCTCCCACCGATCGATCAGCTCCGGGCGCATGAGGAAGACTCCGTCGAACACCAGCACGGCGTCGGCGGGGGCCGTCCTGCTCGGCGGGGACAGCACGGTATCCGTTGCGCGGTCGTACACCGCGGGTTGGAAGCCCCGATCGCCGCCCGGTCCGAGGGGATCGAGCAGAACCCGGTTCAGCGCCGCCCAGTCGTGGGTGTCGAAGTAGCAGCCTTCGGCCGAGTACTCGCCGCGCGGATAGCGTCGCGCCCGCGGAAAGAGGAAGTCGTCGACCGTCGCGCGGATGACCTGGCGGCCCTGACTCCGCAGGACGGCGGCGAGTTCGTCGGCGAGGGTGGTCTTGCCGGTGGCTGGTGGACCGTCGACGGCAACCCGTACCGGGTGTGCGGCATCAACGGACCCGACCGCCTCGGCGAGACGGCCGAGCAGCTCCACCCGGCGCGGCCCCGGCCGTACCTCACTCACCGCAACTCGCAATCTCGGATCTGCAGCCACAGCCTCACGTCAGTCGTCCTCGATGCGCCCGGTGGTGGAATCGACCATGGCCAGGAAATCCCGGATGTTCTTCCGGTGCTCCTCCAGCGACAGGTCCGGAGCCGAACCCACGCCGAATCCGTAGCCGGGCCTCGGCCCGCTGAGCCACGTGTAGTGGGTGCCGTTGCACTCGTTCGGGCGGAGAGCGAACAACTCTCCGTCGACGTCAACCGTGAGTGACGCGGCGTCGGCGGCATCTTCAGGATCGGGGTACAGGCTGGGCACAGCCTCCGGATCGGCGTTGCCGTCATTCGGGTAGATGGGCTTCACATAGCCATCATCGCGCGGAAAGGACCATCCTGGCGGCCCAGCCGCAACTGCCCTGCTGCCGCACCGACCAACCCGCGACCACGCCGACCCACGACGCCGGCGGTTGCCGTCATGCCCGCACCAGGACGTCCGTCGACCCGCCGACGGCGGTGCGCGAGTGGGAATTGCCATTCCTACGCGGCACAGCCGCGCCGCCAGCCGTCACTGCGGGAACAGGTCCGCAGATTGCGACCGGACGGTGACCCGATCAGCGGAAACGGAGAGGCCCCCTCCCGACGGCATTGTCGGTAGAGGGCCCTCCTGCGACGAGCTACGGCTTGACGTACGCGTTGACGAACGCCGGGTAGCCGAACACGCTGGAGACGAAGACGCCGCCGGCCTTGGAGCCGTGCACGTGGTACGCCACGTCGACGTACATCGGCACCACCGGCGCGTGCTCCTTCATGATCCGCTCGTCCAGCTTGGCCCACTCCGGGCCCTGCTCGGACGGGGCGAGCGCCAGGATCCGGTCCATCTCGGCGTTGATCGTCGGGTCGTTGAAGTAGGACTGGTTGCTGTTGCCCTCGGCCTTGATGCTGCGGCCGTCGTACAGCACCGGCAGGATCGCCGCGCCGCTCGGCCAGTCCGCCGCCCAGTTACCGATGTACAGGTCCCACGGGTTGTCCTTCTTCTTGATCTCGTCGAGCTTCGCGTCGTCGGAGATGTTCCGCAACGTGATCTTGAAGCCGGCGCGCTCCAGGTTGGCCTTGAGCTGGGCGCCCTGCTGCTGCTCGGTCGAGTTGTCGGCGACACCGAGGACCAGCTCCGGAGTCTGCCCGCCGAGCAGCTCCTTGGCCTTGGCGACGTCGCCGTTGGGGCCCGCCGGGTACGCCTCGTACGCCTTGTAGCCGATCGTGGCCGGCGGCATCAGCGTGGTCAGCGGGGCGGCGACGTTCTGGCCGCCGAGCGCCTTGACCATGCCCTCCCGGTCGATGGCGTAGTTGAGCGCCTGCCGGATCTTGAGGTCCTTGACCCGCTGGTTGTTGATGACGAGCTGGTTGGCGCTCGGCGTCGGCGAGAGGATGCTGCGCGACTTCAGCGTGGCGTCCCCGGCCACCTTGGCGACCAGCGAGGCGGGTACGGCGTTGAAGGCGAGCGCGCTCTGGTCGGCGCCGTTGTCGGCGATGACCCGGTTGTTGGCGGCGTCCGCGGTCGGGCCGAAGCTCCAGACGAACTGGTCCGGGTACTGGTGCCGGACCGGGTCGGTGTTCGGGTCCCAGTTGGTGTTGCGGTCGAGCGTGATCTGGACGCCGACCTGGTTCTTGGCGACCTTGTAGGGGCCGGACGAGAACGGCTGCTTGTCCAGGTCGATGCCGGTGTCCTTGTCCGGGGGCAGCGGCGCGGTGGTCGGCAGCGACACGGCGAACGGCAGGTCACAGCGCGGCTTGGCGAACTCGAACCGCAGCGTCTTCGCGTCCGGCGTGGTGAGGCCGGGCGGCAGGGACGTCTTGTTCTTCTTGAAGTCCCACTTGGTGTCGAACTGCGGGGTGTCGGCCAGCCACTCCTGGATATAGGTCGGGCCGCCGGAGAGGTCGGGGTCGAAGGAGCGGGCGATGCCGTACGCGATCTCCTTGGACGTGATCGGCCGGCCGTCCTCGAACTTCACCCCGTCCTTGATGGTGAATTCCCAGACCTTGCAGTCGTTGTTGACGTTCTTGCCCGGCGTCTCGGCGAGGTCACCGACGAGGACCAGGCCACCCTTGCCGTCGTCCTTCCAGGTGGTCAGGTAGCGGGCGAAGAGCGGGTTGGTCATGAGGCCGGCGAACGAGTACGTCCGCTGCGGGTCGAGGTGGGAGATCGGCGACTCCCGGATGATGGTGAAGGTGCCGCCCTTCGCGGCGCCGCTCACCTCGGCCGCCGGCCCCTGCGAGTCCTTGGGGTCGGTCGCGATGACCCCGGTCTGCTGCCGGTTGTTGTCCACCGTGGTGCCCTCGCCCGTGTTCTTCGAGCACGCACCCAACGTCACAACCAGAGCGATCGCGCCGCCTGCGGCAACCGCCACGCGTGGTCGCATGAAGTACCTCCTTCACCCATGTGTCGTGCGGTTCCGTCGGGGCGGGAACCGCCGACGTCCCGAGGATCGTAAGGAAGAAAACCTACAAGTTGTGTAACAGTTGTCGATAAATTCCGCCAGCAGCCACGCGCGGCACGGCGCACGGCTCAGCGCAGCCGCACCCGTGGGTCGATGGCCGCGTACAGCAGGTCCACCAGCACGTTCGCCAGCACCACGAAGACGGCGGCGATCAGCACGGTGGCCATGATGGTGGGCAGGTCACCCGAGCGCACGGCGTCCACCGCCGTACGCCCCAACCCCTGGATGCCGAACGTCGTCTCGGTGATCACCGTGCCGCCCAGCGCCCCGCCCACGTCCAGCCCCGCGATGGTCACCACCGGGGTGATCGCCGCGCGCAGCGCGTGTCGCCCGTACACCGTGGGTTTGGCCAGACCCTTGGCCCGCGCGGTCCGGACGAAGTCCTCGGACAGCGTCTCCAGCATCTGCGCCCGCGACAGCCGGGCGTAGATCGCCGAGAACAGGAACGCCAACGACACCCAGGCGAGCACCAGCCCACTGGCCCACTTCACCGGATTGTCGAACAGGGACGTGTAGCTGGGCACCGGCAGCCACCGCAGGTTGTAGACGAACACCAGCAGCAGCACCGCGCCCACGAAGTAGAGCTGCAACGACGCGCCGGTGAGCGAGAAGCCGATGGCCGCCCGGTCCAGCCAGGTACCCCGACGCAGCGCCGAGACCATGCCCAGCCCCACCCCGAGCAGCAGCCAGAGGATCGCCGCCGGGATGACGATGCTCAGCGTCACCGGCAGCACCCGGGCGATGGTGTCCGAGACGGCCTCGTTGGTGACGTACGACCAGCCCAGGCAGGGCGCGTCGCACCGGCCACCCTGGGCGCTGCCCAGGTCCCGACCGGTGACGATGCCCTTCATGTAGCCCGCGTACTGGCTGATCAGCGGGTCGTTGAGGCCCAGGTCGTCGCGGACCCGTTCCAGCCGCTCCGGGTTGCAGTTCTTGGAGCAGATGCTGCTCACGGGATCACGTGGCAGGGCGAAGAACATCAGGAACGTCAGCACGCTCACCGCGAACAGGGTGAGCACGGCGGAGAACACGCGCTTGAGCAGGAATCGCGTCATGGCGAACCCCCTACCGGGACGACTTCGGGTCGAGCGCGTCCCGCAACGCGTCGCCGAAGAGGTTGAAGGCGAACACCAGCGCGAAGATCGTGATGCCCGGGAAGAACACGTACGCCGGGTCGGTCTGGAGGAAGTCCAGACTCCGGTAGATCATCCGGCCGAAGCTCGGCGTCTCGTCGCTGAGACCGACGCCGATGAACGACAACGCCGCCTCGCTGGTGATGAACTGCGGCACCGCCAGGGAGAACGACACCAGGATCGGCGCCCAGATGTTCGGCAGAAGCTGTCGGAAGATGATGTGCCCCAACCCGGCGCCACTGGCCTTGGCGGCCTCCACGAACTCCCGCTCCCGCAGCGCGATCACCTGCCCGCGCACCAGGCGGGCCGTGCCGGTCCAGCCGAAGATCGCGAAGACGGCGATCAGCACCCCCACCCCGAACGCGGACGACACCTGCCCCCGCTCGCCGTAGAAGCGCAGCGTGATCGTGGGGGTGAGCGCCAACGCGATGATCAGGAACGGCATGGCCAGCGTCAGGTCGGTGATCCAGTTGATCACCGCGTCCAGCCAGCCGCCGAGGTAGCCGGCCAGCGCGCCGAGCGCGATGCCGATCGCGGCCGTGATCAGGGCCGCGGCGAACGCGATGAACAGTGACGTGCGCAGCCCGTAGATCAACCGGATGAAGATGTCCCGGCCCAGCCCCGGTTCCAGGCCGAACCAGTGCTCCCCGGTGACCCCGCCGACGTAACCGAGCGGCATGCCGAAGCCGTCCAGCAGGCTCTGGAACTGCTCGCGCGGCCCGACGCCGTAGACCATCTCGATCAGCGGGGCGGACAACCCCAACAGCATGAAGAACACCAGGAGTACGCCGCTGACCACAGCCGTACGGTCGCGGCGCAGCCGCATCCAGGCGAGCTGGCCGGGTGAGCGCCCGACGACACCCTTCGTCGCCGGCCCGCTCGCCTCCGAGCCGGCCTCGATCTCGGCCAGCGCCACACCCTCCACCGGGGACAGGCTCACGACGACACCTCCTCGACGATCGCGTCTGTCGTCCCGGCCCCGACAGCCGCCCCACTCTCCGGGCCGGTGCCGCCTGCTTCCCCTTCGGGGCCGGTGCTGCCTGCTTCCCCTTCGGGGCCGGTGCTGCCTGCTTCCCCTTCGGGGCCGGTGCTGCCTGCTTCCCCTTCGGGGAAGTGGCACGCGGTGGCCTGCCGGCCTCCGTCGCGCGGCGTCAGCGCGGGCTGCTCGGTGGCGCAGACGTCCTGCGCCTTCCAGCAGCGGGTACGGAACCGACAGCCCGACGGCGGGTCGAGCGGTGTGGGCACGTCACCGGTCAGCCGGATCCGGCCCGCCGGGCCGAGCTGCGTGACGTCCGGGATCGCCGAGAGCAGCGCCCGGGTGTACGGATGCTGCGGGCGCTCGTAGATGTCGTCCCGGTCGCCGATCTCCACGATCCGGCCCAGGTACATGACCGCGACCCGCTGACAGAAGTGCCGGACCACGGCCAGGTCGTGCGCGATGAACACGAACGCCAGCCCGAGTTCTCGTTGCAGGTCGCGCAGCAGGTTGACGACCTGCGCCTGGATCGAGACGTCCAGCGCGCTCACCGGCTCGTCGGCGACGATCAGCTTCGGCCGCAGCGCCAACGCGCGGGCGATCCCGATGCGCTGGCGCTGCCCGCCGGAGAACTCGTGCGGGTACCGGTTGTAGTGCTCCGGGTTCAGCCCGACCAGCTCCAGCAGCTCCTGCACCCGCGCCTTGATTCCGCCGGGCGGCTTGATGCCGTTGACCTGCAACGGCATCGCCACGATCCGGCCCACCGTGTGCCGGGGGTTCAACGACGCGTACGGGTCCTGGAAGATGATCTGGAGTTCCTGCCGCAGCGGGCGCAGCTCGCGCCGGCCGGCGTGGGTGATGTCCCGCCCGGCGAACTCGATGCTGCCACTCGTCGGCTCCAGCAGCCGCACCAGCATCCGGCCGGTGGTCGTCTTGCCGCAGCCCGACTCCCCCACCAGGCCGAGCGTCTCGCCAGGGCGCACGTCGAAGTCGAGCCCGTCGACCGCCCGCACGGTGCCGGTGGCGCGCAGTCCCTGCCGTACCGGAAAGTGCTTGGTCAGCCCACGGACCCGCAGCAGTGGTTCGTCGCTCATCGGGCCACCCCCACGGATGCCACGTTCTCGGCGTAGATCGCCGCACGCTCCTCGGCGCTCAGGTGGCAGGCGACCAGGTGGCCGTCGCCGCCCGCCGGCCGCAACTCGGGCACCTCGACACGGGACCGGTCGCCGACCCGGTCGTCGTACCGGCAGCGCGGGTGGAAGGCGCACCCGGACGGCAGGTTGATGAGGCTCGGCGGATTGCCGGGGATCGGCACCAGGTCCGCGTCCGCGTCGCCGTGCAGCGACGGCACGCTGGAGAGCAACCCCCAGGTGTACGGATGCTGCGGCGAGCGGAGCACCTGCTCCACGCTGCCGCGCTCCACGGCCCGCCCGCCGTACATGACCAGCACCTCGTCGGCGACCTGGCCGACCACACCGAGGTCGTGGGTGATCAGGATGATCGCGGAGTGGAACTCGGCCTGGAGGTCGGCGAGCAGGTCGAGGATCTGCGCCTGCACCGTGACGTCCAGCGCGGTGGTCGGCTCGTCGGCGATCAGCAACGCCGGGTCGTTGACCAGCGCCATGGCGATCATCGCCCGCTGGCGCATGCCGCCGGAGAACTCGTGCGGGTACGCATCGAAGCGGCGGGCGGGCTGCGGGATGCCGACCCGGTCCAGCATGTCCACCGCCCGCTGGCGGGCCGCCCGCCGACCGACCTTCGGGTGGTGCACCCGGTACGCCTCGGCGATCTGCCGGCCGACGGTGTAGTACGGGTGCAGCGCGGACAGCGGATCCTGGAAGATCATCGCCATCTCCTGGCCGCGCAGTCGGCGTACCTCCTCCTCGGGCAGACCGACGAGCTGCCGGCCGCCGACGGAGATCTCTCCGGTGATCGTGGCCCGCTTGGGGTCGTGCAGACCGAGGATGGCCAGCGACGTGACGCTCTTTCCGGAGCCGGACTCACCGACGATGCCGAGCGTGCGGCCCCGCTCGACGGCGAAGGACACCCCGTCGACCGCGCGCACGACGCCGTCCGAGGTGTCGAAGCGGACCCGCAGGTCACTCACCCGCAGGTAGGGATCCGAGCTGTCCACGGCACCTCCCTCAGTGACGAAGAGAACTTACAACAATGTCCAGAGGGTGAAAATAAGCTACAAGTTCGGCACGTGTCAGCGGGCCCGAGCGTAACGACTCCGCATCAGCCCCGCACGCCCGTCACCTACGGCGTTCATGGCCTCGGACGCACGTCAGGTGCGACCATGGGGCGAGCGACCAGCAGATGATGCACCCGGCACGAGGTGGAGGTGACGATGACCGCGGCGGTGTTCAACCACGAAGGCCCGTGGACCGAAGAGGATTACCTCGCCCTCGGCGAGACGCAGCAACGCGTCGAACTTTTCGACGGGAGCCTCCACGTGACCCCAGCCCCCACCCCCCGACACCAGCGCATCTCCCGCAGGCTCGGCAACATCCTCGAAGCAGCCACCGGGCCCGCCGGCCTCGAATTGCTGGAGGCGGTCAACGTCCGACTCCGGCCCGGTCGGATCCCGATCCCCGACCTCGTGATCACCGGTCCGATCGACTTCGACGAACTCAACGTCGAAGCGGGTGACGTGCGGCTGGTATGCGAGATCATCTCACCGAGCAATGCATCCACCGACAAGGTGTTGAAGATGCACTACTACGCCGCCGCCGGGATCGGGTGGTATCTGTTGGTGGAACAGGAAACCGGCGCGCTGCGCCTCTACCGTCGCCAAGGCGGCCACTACGTCGAAGTAGGGGCCGCGAAGCGCGGCGAGGTTCTGGAACTGACCGAGCCGGTCAAGGCCACCATCCGGCCGGAAGAACTTCTTCCCTGACGGGCGTCGGTCCGCTGCCCTAGGGTCGTCGCATGACCGAGTTCGACGCGGCCACCGCCGCCGTCCAGGCCGCTCTCGACGCGGGCGCCCGGTACGCCGACGCGCGGGTGATGCACCGCCGCTACGAGTCGATGACCGCACGCAACGGCGACGTGGAGGAGCTGACCCAGGACGAGAGCATCGGGCTCGGCGTCCGGGCGCTGGTCGGCGCCAGCTGGGGCTTTCACGCCGTACCCGATCTGTCGGACGCCGCCGCCCGCGACGCCGGCCGGCGCGCGACCCGGACCGCGATGGCCAGTGCCCGGGTGCCCGGCCCCGCGGTCGACCTGGTCGCGGTCGAGGCCGTGACGGCGAGCTGGTCCTCGGACTGCCGGATCGACCCGCTCGCGGTTCCGCTGTCCGACAAGGGCGACCTGCTCGTCGGCGCGACCCGCACCATGGCCGAGCACGGCGCGGACCTGGCCGAGGGGCTCTACCAGATCTGGGACACCGCCAAGTGGTTCGTCTCCAGCGAGGGTCACCGCATCGACCAGCGCATCCGCGAGTGCGGTGGCGGTATCTCGGCCACCTCGATCGGCGACGGCGAGACGCAGCGGCGGTCCTGGCCCAGTTACCGGGGGCAGTACGGCACCACCGGCTGGGAGCTGGTCGAATCGCTCGACCTGGCCGCGCACGCCGCGCAGATCGCCGAGGAGTCACGGGCGCTGCTCACCGCGCCACCCTGCCCGGCCGGCGAGACGGATCTGATCCTCGGCAGCGAGCAACTGGCCCTGCAGATCCACGAGTCGGTGGGCCACGCCATCGAACTGGACCGGATCCTCGGCTGGGAGGCCGCTTTCGCCGGCACGTCCTGGCTGGACCTGGCCCAGCTCGGCTCGCTGCGCTACGGCTCCGAGCTGATGAACATCACCATCGACCCGACGATCCCCGGCGCGCTGGGCAGCTTCGGTTTCGACGACGAGGGCTCCCCCGCCGTCAAGCGGGACGCGGTACGCGACGGCCGGTGGGTGGGGGTGCTCGCGGGTCGCGACTCCGCGGCTGTGGCCGGTCTCGGCTACGGCGGCAGCGTACGCGCCGACGGGTGGGCCCGGCTGCCGATGGTGCGAATGACCAACGTGGGCCTGGAACCCGGTCCGCACACCCTGGAGGAGATCATCGCGGCCACCGACGACGGCGTGCTGATGGACCTCAACCGCTCGTGGTCGATCGACGACAAGCGGCTCAACTTCCAGTTCGGTTGCGAGATCGGGTGGGAGATCAAGAACGGTCGGCGGGGGCGGATGCTGCGCAATCCGACGTACACCGGGATCGGCCCGCTGTTCTGGCGTTCGATGGACATGCTCTCCGGCGAGACGGTGCCCTGGGGGACCCCCAACTGCGGCAAGGGCCAGCCGGGCCAGATCGGGCACACCGGCCACCCGGCCGCGCCGGCCCGCTTCCGCAACGTCCGGGTGGGGGTGTCCGCGTGAGCGCGAGGAGTGAGCCGGTTTTGCGAGCCCCGCAGTCGCGAACGAAAGGCGGCCCAGCATGAACGAGTTGGAGCTGGCGGGGCAGGTCATCGAGTTGGTCCGGCGGCTCGGTGGCCCGGCCGTGCAGGCCGAGGTGGTGGCGACGCGGGCGGATCTGGCGCTCACCCGCTTCGCCAACTCGGCCATCCACCAGAACGTCTCCGAGTCGACGGTCGGCGTCCGGCTGCGGGTGCACCTCGACGGACGCACCGTCGCCGGCAGCGGGAGCATCGTCACCCCTGACGGGCTGCACGCGCTTGTCGAGCGGACCCTGGCCGCGACCCGCCTGGGTCCGCTCGACCCGGGATGGCCCGGCCTGGTGCCGCCCACGCCCGCGCCGGCCGCGCCGCCCGTCGACGAGGCGACCGCCCACGCCGAGCCGGACCAGCGGGCCGACCGGGTGGCCGCGTTCGTGGCCGCCGCCGCGCCGCTCACCACGGCGGGGTACTGCCGTACCGCGCACCGCTCGTCGGCGTTCGCGAACTCGGCGGGGCACAGCGCGGACGGCCGGTCGGCGGAGGCGGCGATGGACGGCATCGCCCGCCGCGACGGCGCGGACGGCGTCGCGCGGCACAGCGCGGACCGACTGTCTGACCTCGACGGGGCCGAGTTGGGCGCGCAGGCGGCCGCGAAGGCACAGGCGGCAGCGGATCCGGTCGAGTTGCCGCCGGGGCGCTACGAGGTGGTGTTCGAACCGGCCGCCGTGGCGGACCTGTTGCAGAACCTGTCCTGGTACGGCTTCAACGGCAAGCGGTACGCCGAGCGGCAGTCCTTCGCCGAGCCGGGGGCGGCCCAGTTCGACCCGCTGGTGACCCTGGTGGACGATCCGCTCGGCGCGTCCGGCCTGCCGTTCGACGCCGAGGGCACCGGCCGGCGGGCGGTGACCCTGGTCGAGGCGGGCACCACGCGGGCCGTCGCACACGACCGGCGGACCGCCGCCGACGCGGGCGCGGAGTCCACCGGACACGCGATCGCGGGCGGCGCCACCTGGGGCCCGATGGCCCGCAACCTCCGACTCTCGCCTGCGGCGGCCGGCCCGGCCAGCGCGGTGGGCCGGAACACCACGGGCACGGCCGCCGGCGCGGTGGTCGACGCGGACACGGCCGCGCTGGTCGCCGGAGTACGACGGGGGCTGCTGGTCAGCGACCTCTGGTACACCCGTGTGCTCGACCCGAAGAGCCTGGTCGTCACCGGGTTGACCCGCAACGGGGTGTGGCTGATCGAGGACGGCATGGTCGTCCGGGCGGTCCGCGACCTGCGGTTCACCGAGTCGTACCCCCGGGCGCTCGGGCCGGGCGCGGTGCTCGGGCTGGGTTCTCGGACGGTGCGCCAACCGGACCGGGTGGACGGTGCCTGGTGGGCGGCGCCCTCGGTGCGGCTGGCGTCCTGGCACTTCACCGGAGGCGCGTCGGGCTGAGGAGCGCGACGGTCCGCGCGCCTCGGCGTTTCACCAGGCCAGACACACGGGACGCTCCCTTGCGCGGACGGCCCGCAAAGATCGGCGTAACGTGTGTCACTTAGCTGCGTCGGTCGATCCGGCGTGGTCGTTGGTGTGCGCATGACGTGGCAGCGGGTGCGGGTTCGCCGGTCCGCGTGCCGACCGGAGACAGCAGCCCGCCCGTACGGGCCCGTCGAGGAGACGACTCGAATGACTTCAACGGCAACGAGGCCGCGGGGGGCGCGGGCGCGCGCCGCCATCACGGCGAAGACGTTGCGTACCGACCGATGGTGGTTCGCCCCGCTGATCACGGTGATCGGGCTCGGCGCCTGGGTGGCGTACGCGACGGTCCGGGTGTTCATGCACGACCACTACTGGGTCGACGCCTACCACTACCTGACCCCGTTCTACTCCCCGTGTGTGACCGACCGGTGTGTCGAGCAGGCCTCACACTTCGGCCGGTTCCTGCCCGGCTGGTGGATCATCCCGGACGCCGCGCTGACCCTGCCGTTCCTGCTGCTGTTCCGGCTCACCTGCTACTACTACCGCAAGGCGTACTACCGGTCCTTCTGGCTGTCGCCGCCGGCCTGCGCCGTCCCGGACGGTCACAAGGAGTACGGCGGGGAGACCCGTTTCCCGCTGCTCGGCCAGAACCTGCACCGTTACTTCTTCTACGCCGCCGCGATCATCTCGCTGATCAACACGTGGGACGCGATCCTCGCGTTCCACTCACCCAAGGGCTTCGGCTTCGGACTGGGCAACCTCGTCCTGCTGCTCAACGTGGTGATGCTCTGGGCGTACACGATCTCCTGCCACTCCTGCCGGCACATCATCGGCGGCCGGCTCAAGCACTTCTCCAAGCACCCGGTGCGCTACCGCGCGTGGACCGTCGTCTCGGCGTTGAACGTCCGGCACATGCAGCTCGCCTGGATCACCCTCGGCACCCTCGCGCTGACCGACTTCTACGTGCTGGCGCTGTCGGCCGGCTGGTTCAACGACCTGCGGTTCATCAACTAAAGGGCCCCTGACATGACCACTACCACTCGTATCGAACGACACCACTACGACGTCGTCGTCATCGGGGCCGGCGGCGCCGGTCTGCGCGCGGCCATCGAGGCCCGCCTCGCCGGCAAGAAGACGGCGATCATCTCGAAGTCGCTGTTCGGCAAGGCGCACACGGTGATGGCCGAGGGCGGCGCCGCCGCCGCGATGGGCAACGTGAACAGCCGTGACAACTGGCAGGTGCACTTCCGCGACACCATGCGCGGCGGCAAGTTCCTCAACAACTTCCGGATGGCCGAGCTGCACGCGAAGGAGTCGCCGCAGCGGATCTGGGAGCTGGAGACGTACGGCGCGCTCTTCGACCGTACGAAGGACGGCAAGATCTCCCAGCGCAACTTCGGTGGGCACGAGTACCCCCGGCTGGCGCACGTGGGCGACCGGACCGGTCTGGAGCTGATCCGCACCCTCCAGCAGAAGATCGTCTCGCTGCAACAGGAGGACAAGCGCGAGTTCGGCTCGTACGACGCCCGGATCAGGGTCTTCTCCGAGACGACCATCACCGAGTTGGTGCTCGACGGCGACCGGGTAGCGGGCGCGTTCGGCTACTACCGCGAGTCCGGCGAGTTCATCCTCTTCGAGGCGCCGGCGGTGGTGCTGGCCACCGGCGGTGTCGGACGCTCCTACAAGGTCACCTCGAACTCCTGGGAGTACACCGGGGACGGCCACGCGCTGGCGTTGCGCGCCGGGGCGACGCTGATCAACATGGAGTTCCTCCAGTTCCACCCGACCGGCATGGTCTGGCCGCCCTCGGTGAAGGGCATCCTGGTCACCGAGTCGGTCCGTGGCGACGGTGGTGTCCTCAAGAACTCCGAGGGCAAGCGGTTCATGTTCGACTACGTCCCCGACGTCTTCCGCAAGCAGTACGCGGAGACCGAGGAGGAGGCGGACCGCTGGTACACCGACCCGGACAACAACCGGCGTCCACCGGAGCTGCTGCCCCGCGACGAGGTGGCCCGCGCGATCAACAGCGAGGTCAAGGCCGGTCGGGGCTCCCCCGCCGGCGGGGTCTTCCTGGACATCGCGAGCCGGCGCTCCGCCGACGAGATCCGCCGACGGCTGCCCTCGATGTACCACCAGTTCAAGGAGCTGGCCGACGTCGACATCACGGCCGAACCGATGGAGGTCGGGCCGACCTGCCACTACGTGATGGGCGGCGTCGAGGTGGACCCGGATTCGGGTGCCGCCTTCGGCCACGTACGCGGTCTGTTCGCCGCCGGTGAGGTCTCCGGCGGCATGCACGGCTCCAACCGCCTCGGCGGCAACTCCCTGTCCGACCTGCTGGTGTTCGGCAAGCGGGCGGGCGGGCACGCGGCCAGCTACGCCGACGGGCTGTCCGCCCGGCCGAAGGTGGCCGTGGACGCCGTCGAGGCGGCCGTGGAGACCGCCCTCGCCCCGTTGCAGCGGGACACCGGCGAGAGCCCGTACACCCTTCAGCAGGACCTCCAGGCGGTCATGGGGGATCTGGTCGGCATCATTCGGCGCGAGGGCGAGCTGGCCGACGCGCTGGTGCGACTGGCCGAGCTGCGCGAGCGGGTCGCCAAGGTGAGCGCGGCCGGCGGCCGGCGCTACAACCCGGGGTGGCACCTGGCCCTGGACCTGCGCAACATGCTGGTGGTCTCGGAGTGCACCGCGAAGGCGGCGTTGGAGCGGCAGGAGTCGCGCGGCGGGCACACCCGCGAGGACTATCCGGCGATGGAGCCGAAGTGGCGGCAGGTGAACCTCGTCTGCTCCCTGGACGGCGACACCGTGCAGCTGACCCGTAAGCCGCTGCCGACGATGCGGCCGGAGCTGATCGGCCTCTTCGACCGGGCCGAGCTGGCCAAGTACCTCACCGACGAGGAGCTCACCGACTTCGACGCTCTCGTCGCCGACGCTGGAGAGGCGGACAACCGATGAGCGCGAAGCGTCAGTTCCGGATCTGGCGGGGCGACGAGACCGGCGGCGACCTGCAGGACTACATGGTCGAGGTGAACGAGGGCGAGGTCGTCCTCGACGTCATCCACCGCCTGCAGGCGACCGACGCGCCCGATTTGGCCTGCCGGTGGAACTGCAAGGCCGGCAAGTGCGGCTCCTGCTCGATGGAGATCAACGGCAAGCCGCGACTGGGCTGCATGACCCGGATGTCGACCTTCGGCGACGACGAGACGGTCACGGTCACCCCGCTGCGGACCTTCCCGGTCATCCGGGATCTGGTCACCGACGTCTCGTTCAACTACGAGAAGGCGCGGGAGACCCCGGCGTTCGCCCCGCCGGCGGACGTCGCGCCGGGCGACTACCGGATGCAGCAGGTCGACGTCGAGCGCTCGCAGGAGTTCCGCAAGTGCATCGAGTGCTTCCTGTGCCAGACGGTCTGCCACGTGATCCGTGACCACGAGGAGAACAAGCAGGCGTTCTCCGGTCCGCGGTACTTCATCCGGGCGGCCGAGCTGGACATGCACCCGCTGGACGCCCGGACCGACCGCAAGGAGTACGCACAGGCCGAACAGGGCCTCGGTTTCTGCAACATCACCAAGTGCTGCACCGAGGTCTGCCCCGAGCACATCAAGATCACCGACAACGGGATCATCCCCATGAAGGAACGCGTCGTCGACCGCAGGTACGATCCCCTTGTGTGGCTTGGTAGCAAGATCTTCCGTCGGGGCGAGACGCCCCAGACCAGCGTGACCACCGCCCGTCAGGGCTCGGCGACGTCGTCGGGTGCGACTCGGGGCGGGTTGCACTCGCACGCGGGTGGCTCGCACGACCAGCGGGCCGAGGCGCAGGCGCAGGCCGGCGTCAACTGGGACCGGGAGGTGCCCCACCCGACCGCTCCGGCGGTCGACGACCGGGGCCGGCTGCCGCTGACCGAGCTCACCTTCGACCGGCCCGCCGCGCCGTCGCCCTTCGGCGACGACGTGACCTTCCCGCTGCCTCCGGAGCACCTCAACTTCGCGCACCCGGACCAGGACGACAAGCACTAGCAGGACCACCGGATACGGGGGCTGTCGGCATCGCCGACAGCCCCCGCCCCATTCCCCCACCCTGCCAACCAACCCCGCCCCCGCCCTTGCCCCGGTTGATCATGAAGTTATTGCCCCGACACGCCGGCGGGAAGGGCAATAACCTCATGATCAACGGGGTGGGGCGGGGGGTTAGGGGGTTTTCAGGTGGGGGTGTAGGGCGGCCACGATGGGGGCGTCGGCGGGGAGCCAGGTGACCGAGTCCAGTTCGTCGATGGTCAACCAGCGCAGCGCCTGGTGCTCCAGTGCCTGCGGTTCGTCACCGTGGAGCAGGCGGGCGGCGTACACCTTGAGCACCGACCGGCCGTGGGCCATCCGGACGTTGCGGCCGACCCGGGCGCCGACCTCGACGCGTACGGCCAACTCCTCGGCGCACTCCCGGATCAGCGCGTCGGTCTCGGCCTCACCGGGCTCAACCTTCCCACCAGGGAACTCCCACATGCCGGCCACCTCCGGCGGGGCGGAGCGCGCACAGGCGAGCACCCGTCCGTCCCGGATGATCGCCGCTCCCACGATCACCTTCAGGTCCCGTCGCTGGGCCTGCCCGCCACCATTAGCCCGTTCGGTCTGCACGGGCGTCCAGGGTGCCAGATCAATCGGCGGTTTGGGTACCGACACCGTCCGCTAGGCCAATAGAACACGGAAGTGTGGGCGTGGACACCCCTACCGAGCGACGACAGACTAGAAGGCACCGACAAGACACGGGATGGCGACGATTTGGCCACAAGCCGGCAACGGCGCTTGGGGGGTGCGGTAATGCGCGTGCTGTTCAGCAGCCGAGCCAAACACGACTACCTTTCCGACGCGTTGACCTTGCTATCTGGTTGGACGCGGGACGGTGAGCAGATCCGGCGCACGCTGGTGATCGACGATACCCAACACGCGGCCCTGACTGAACGGGTCAAGGTTGTGGCGGACGCCCTGCATCTACGTCCCGAGATAAGCCGCCGGTCCGACAGCACCCTGATCCGGGTCGGGCACGGCAACGGTGACCCCCTGACCGAGGGTGAGGTCCTGCTGGCCGCCCGTATCGAGGACGCCTACCGGGCGGTCACCGAGTCCTGACGAGCCGGCGCGGTGGCGCCGGTTTCCTAACCTGGATCGCATGGCGAACATCGCGTACGACCGCAAGGAGCAGGTCCAGCAGATCGAAAGTGGGCTGCTCGACGGCGAGCAGATCATCGCCGTCTACGACGCCGTCGGCACCGGCACCGGGTTCATCGGGCTGACCGACCGGCGCGTGATCATCCAGGACCGCTCCTTCGTCGGTAAGCGGTATGCGATCACCAGCATCCCGTACTCGAAGATCACCAGCGTGAGCGTGGTCAGCAACAAGTCCTGGGGTGGGTCGTTCTTCTCCACCGGCGCGATCGCGATCCACGTCGGCACGCACACCTACGAGGTGGAGTTCCGCGGCGCGCAGAAGAGCCACCACGTGCACAACGTGATCCTGCACCACATCTCCTGACGATCCTTCGACCGGGAGCCCGGCGGGCGTAAATGCCTTGCCGGGCTCCCGGCGTCTCTGGTGTCCTCGGTGCACAGTCGCCCGAAGGGAGCAGTGCCATGCCCAACACGACGAAGTCCCCCCGACCGAACGTCATCCGACTTGAGGAAACGAGGCTTCGTGAGCAGAACTGCTCCGCAGAGGACACCCGTCACTGAGCACAACCCCGGAGGCCGCTGATGTCGGTCTTCGACGATCCGGGCCTCTTCGGCCGGCTGTGGGCTGCCGGATACGACAGCCCCGGCAACCCCGACCCGGCGCCCGCCGTGGACTTCCTGGCCGATCTGGCCGACGGCGGTCCGGTCCTGGAACTGGCGATCGGCACCGGCCGGGTCGCACTGCCACTGGCCGAGCGCGGCCTCACCGTGCACGGCATCGAGGCGTCCGACGAGATGCTGGCGCTGATGCGGGCCAAGCCCGGTGGCGACCAGATCCCGACGGTCGTCGGTGACATGGCGGACGTGGGCGTAGAGGGCCCGTTCCGCCTGGCGTACCTGGTCTTCAACACGCTGTTCAACCTGGTGGACGCCGAGCGGCAGGCGGACCTGTTCCGCAACGTCGCCCGGGTGCTGTCGCCGGGCGGGGCGTTCGTCATCGAGACGTTCGTCCCCGACCCGAGCGGTTTCGACGCGGACGAGCAGTTACAGGTCCGCGAGGTGACCGAGGACTCCGTGACGATCCGGGTGCACCGGTACGACCGGCCAGCGCAGCGGTTCATCCGGCAGACCATCACCTTCGACGGCAACGGTGTGCACCTGAAGCCGTTCGCGATGCGATACGCCTGGCCGCACCAGATCGACGAGATGGCCCGGCAGGCGGGCCTTGCGCTCACCGAGCGGTACGCCGACTGGCACCGGCAGCCGTTCACGGCGGAGAGTCCGTCACACATCTCGGTCTACCGGGCGCGGTAGCGGTCGGTCGACTCGGGTCCCCCGTGGACGTCCACGGGGGACCCGAGTCGATCCCGCCGAGCGCCTTGCGCGCTGGGCTGATTCTGCTGGCAGCAGTACCTGCTGGCGGATGGCGTCGATGCCCGGTCGACTGCTCTCATGCCTCGTTTTCCGCGTACCTCGCCGTACTGGCCGGTGGTCAGTCATCCCCTGCTGCGGCGCGTACTACCCGGGTTGGCCGTGTCCGCTCTCGGCGACGGCATGGCGGTGGTCGCGGTGCCCTGGCTGGCCAGGCAGCTCGCACCAACCGGTCAGCACGGTCTCTGGATCGCGGTCGCGGTGGCCGCGTACACCCTTCCCAGCGCTGTCGGAACGCTGGCGTTCGGTCGGCTGCTGCGCGGGCGCGGCGGCGCCCGGCTCGCCGGGTGGGACGCGATCCTGCGGGCTGCCGCGCTCGCCGCGATCCCGATCGCGTACCTGACCGGCACGCTGACGATCGGGCTGTACGCCGTCCTGCTCGCCGCCTCCGCCCTCCTGCACTCGTGGGGTTCGGCCGGACGGTTCACCCTGATCGCCGAGTTGCTGCCGCAGCGACACCATCTGCCGGCGAACGCGGTCCTCACCACCATCTCCGGCTTCGCCACCGTCGTCGGCCCACCGCTGGCCGGCATCCTGATCGGCTGGGTGGGGCCGGTGTGGGTCATCGCCGCCGACGCCGCCACGTTCGCGGTGCTGGCGCTCACCTATCGGCTCGCGCTGCCCGCCACCGGAACAATCCGTCGGTACGAGCACAGCGCCCCGCGCACCGCAGGTTTCGCGTTCATCCGCCGTCAGCCCACGCTGCTGGGCCTGCTGGTGCTGAGCGTCGCATTCTTCTTCCTGTTCGGCCCGGTGTACGTCGCGATGCCGTTGCACGTCACCGACGACCTGCGAGGTTCCGCGACGCTGCTCGGCGCGTACTACACCGCTTTCGGCATCGGTGGCCTCCTCGGCGGTGTGGTCGCCGGCCACCTCCGGCACTGGCCGCTGCGCGCGACGATCATCGGGATCGTCATCGGGTTCGGCGTCGCCATGCTGCCACTCGGCGTGGGGGCGCCCGTCGGATTGTCCCTGCCGGCCTTCGCGCTGGCGGGCCTGATCTGGGCGCCGTACATGTCCATGTCGATGGCGCTATACCAGCGCAGCGCGTCGACCGGGCAACTCCCCGCCGTACTTGCCGCGAACAGCGCCGTGCTTGTTCTCGCAGTGCCTCTGGGCACCATGCTCGGCGGCCCGCTGGTCGGCGCCATCGGTCCCCGCCCGACGCTGCTCCTCAGCAGTACTGCGATTCTGGCGCTCGGGCTGGCCGCAGCAGGGTTCGCCATGCTGCGGCAGAGTACGCCGAGTCCCGTCAGAGTGCCCCGCCGGTCCAGCTCGCGGCCCTGGCGCTCACAAGGCGAGCGCGAGGCCGAGACCGACCAGCACTGACACGGCGGCGCCGGATCGAGAAACCCGTGCAGCCCTGACGGAGGCCGTCGGCGACCGTCAGAGTCGGCGGGCGCGAAGGACACCGGTCAGCATCGGCAGGGTGAAGTCGCCCTCGGCGGTCTCGGCCATTCCGCCCAGGAACTCGCGGATCCGGTCGAGCGTGGCCGTCCGCTCCGGTTCCGGCATGACCAGCAACCCGGCCCGGGTCGCGAGCGTCGCGACCAGGGAGTCGGCGCTCCGGCGCTGCCCGTGGGGAAACTCGGCCTGCTCGGGCGTACCGAATCGGTCGGCAGTTCCGTTGCCCGGCCTGAGCAGGCCTGCCGTCGCCGCGCGCCAACTGCTTAAGGTGTCACGCGGGCCGATGGCCGCGCTCCCGCTGACCCGTTCGAGGGCTGCCACCCAGTCCACCCGGTCGTCCATCACGTTCCACAAACCGGCCAGGATGCCGCCGGGCGTCAGGACCCGGGCGATCTCCGGCCCCGCGACGGTCATGTCGAACCAGTGCAGGGCGTTGCCGGCCAGCACCGCGTCGACGGACGCGTCCGGCAGGGGGATCGCCTCCGCGCTACCGGGGAGGGCCCGTACGGTCGGCAACGCCCGGCCCAGCTCGGTGAGCATCGCCGGGTCGGGCTCCACCGCCACGACGTCGACACCGAGCGCGATCAGCGTGGCGGACAGCTTGCCGGTGCCGGCGCCGAGATCGAGGACTCGCGAGCCGGGCGCGACCTCGAGCGCCCACCGCGCCGCGGCCTGCGCGTAGTCCGGGCGATGCCGGGCGTACGCGGACGCCGCCGTACCGAACGACGAGCTGAGCACCATCGATTTCACGTCCTTCGATTGTCGGTGTCCGCATCATCCCTCGGATCCTGGATGTCGGGGTGTCCCGATCGACCGGACACCCCGACATCCAAGACGCCGGAGGCGCAGATCTGCCGTGGTCAGCAGCAGTGTGAGCCGACTCCGCTGGCCACCGGTTCGGTGTCGGTGGCCTTGGTGAGCGTGTCGGCGTCGGCCTTGACGGTGTAGACCTCCCAGCGCTCGGCACCGGGGCCGCGGACCCAGACCTTGTCCTGCAGCGCGTAGCAGCATTCGGTGTCGTTCTCCTCCAGCGTGATCAGGCCGGAGTCGGTGAGGCGCCTGGTGGCGGCGGTGACGTCGTCGGTGCTGAACACCTCGACACCCAGGTGATCCAGCGCGGTGGGCTGGTCGGCCTCGCCCTCGATGAGGACGAGCTTCAGCGGCGGGTTCTCGACGGCGAAGTTGGCGTAGCCGGGCCGACGCTTGGCCGGGTCGACGCCGAACAGCTTCGAGTAGAACGCGATCGAGCCGTCGAGGTCGGACACGCGCAGAGCGAGCTGAACACGGGACATGGGAATCCTCCTGCTGGGGCGAACTGCTGTCTAGACGGATTTCGAAGCAACCCCACCGTTGCAGCTTGATTCGATGTCTGTCAAGGTAGATGAGTGCCGAAACAGAATTTGCCGGTCGTGGACCTGCAAGCGGTAGCCTGCTGTGCGCCGCTGGCGGCCCGCCCGATGGACGCCGAACAGGCGGCGGTGGTCGCGCCGATGTTCAAGGCCCTCGGTGACCCGGTCCGACTGCGATTGATGTCGATGATCGCGTCGGTGCCGGAGATCTGCGTGTGCGACCTGACCCCGGCGTTCGACCTGTCCGGGCCGACCATCTCCCACCACCTCAAGGTGCTGCGGGAAGCCGGCCTCGTCGACTCCGAACGTCGCGGCACCTGGGTGTGGTACAGGGTGGAGCCCGAGGCGTTCCGTCAGCTCGGCGTACTGCTCGATCTGCCGACCACTCCTGCCACCGCGTGAGCCGCAACCTCACCCGCCGGGCCTCGGCCGAGTTCGCCGGCACCGCACTCCTCGTCGCCGCCGTCGTCGGGTCCGGGATCGCCGCGGCTCGCCTCTCCCCCGGTGACGTCGGGCTCCAACTACTGGAGAACGCGATCGCCACCGCGTTCGCGCTGGGCGCGCTGATCCTCGTGTTCGGGCCGGTGTCCGGCGCGCACCTCAACCCCGTCGTGTCCGCCGTCGACTGGTGGCTCGGCCGCCGCGCCGGCACCGGCCTGACCGTCCCCGACCTCGTCGCCTACACCGCCGCGCAGGTCACCGGCGCGGTCGCCGGATCCGTGCTGGCGAACCTGATGTTCGACCTGCCGGCGGTCACCTGGTCACACACCGAGCGCACCGGCGCGAACCTGTGGCTCGCCGAGGTCGTCGCCACCGCCGGCCTGGTCGTCCTGGTCTTCGCCCTCGCCCGCAGCGGCCGGACCGCCACCGCGCCCGCCGCCGTCGGCGCCTACATCGGGGCGGCCTACTGGTTCACCTCGTCCACGTCGTTCGCGAACCCCGCCGTCACCATCGGCCGGGCCTTCACCGACACCTTCGCCGGAATCGCCCCCACCTCGGTGCCCGGCTTCGTGGCCGCCCAGCTCGTCGGCGGCCTGGTCGGCGTCGCCGCGCTCGCCGCCTGGTACCCCCACGCCGGAGACGTCGCTGGCGATGTCCTCGTACCCCACCTCGCCGAGGAGACAGAAGCCCGATGAGCGACAAGCCCAGTGTCCTGTTCGTGTGCGTGCACAACGCCGGCCGCTCACAGATGGCCGCCGGCTGGCTCCGCCACCTCGCCGGGGACACCGTCGAGGTCCGCAGCGCCGGCAGCGAACCCGCCGAGACGATCAACCCGGTCGCCGTCGACGCCATGCGCGAGGTCGGCATCGACATCACCGACCAGACCCCGGTCCGACTCACCTGGGACGCCGCCGAAGCCAGCGACGTCATCGTCACCATGGGCTGCGGCGACGCCTGCCCCGTCTTCCCCGGCAAACGCTACGAAGACTGGAAACTCACCGACCCGGCCGGGCAATCCATCGACGTCGTCCGCGAGGTCCGCGACGACATCAAGGGTCGCGTCGACGCCCTGCTACGAGAGCTACGCCCCTGACGCCGCCACCGCGCAGGGAAGGCCCGACAGCTACATTGTCGCCACCAACACTGCCGATCATGGGGGCGTCTTGGCCAGGAACGACGATGGTGCGGGCCGCGGCAGGAACGCGCTCAGGAACCTGTTCGCCATCGGCGGTCTCAGCGGGATCGCTCTGATCGCCATCGTGGCGCTCATCGTGCTCCTCTGTTGCGCCCCCTGCCTCTGGTACCGGTCCCTGTCGCCAGACCTGCCCTTCAACTGAGGAATCCTCGGATCCGCTTCTCAGGCGGTGTCTTGACCGTCGGCGAGCGCTCGTAGCGGCGTCAGCGCCTCGCGTCCTTCACCGTCGTTGCCCCTCGCCGACCCGCGTATCGGGGCACCTCACGGGCACGCGACTGGTAAGACCGGGGCCACAGGTGCTGCTTACGCAGGGCAGCGAGGGTGTGACCGTCGATGTATCTTCGGCGGCATGGGTGGAGGCCGGAAGCCTGGTAGCCGTAGTAGGCGACGGCAGGTCAGCGAGGATGAGCGCGCTGCGGCGGTGGAGGCGTACAAGGAGTCGGTCGCCCGGTTGCAGCACACCGCCTATCGGAACATGCGGCAGGTGGTCGCCTACGCGACGATCTTTGTCGCGGTCATGGCCACGTGGATGGTGTTCATCGGCCAGCCCACGCCGGCTACTTTCCCGTGGTACGCGATCGCGATCCTCAGCGGCGCATTGGGCCTGTCTAGCTACGTCATCAGTGAACCGCGTCCGCGGCTCTACGTGCTCGCCGCCGCTGTCGTCTTCGCTGTTGTGGGCGTGACCGGCGTCTTCGTTACGGACTAGGCGCTAACTATGACGTTGTCCGTCGAGCCGGAAGCTTTGGTCGGCTTCGCCCGCCAGGTCGATCGTGGTGCCGCCGATGTGTGGGAGGTGCGCAGCTACCTCAACCGCCATGCCGACGTGGCCACGGGAGGCGAGCATCTGAAGATCGCCAAAGCCGCACATGAGCAAGCGGTCGAGGTCATAGACAGCACTCTCAAGCGACTCGCCTGCCTTCTGGAGAACTCCGCCCCCGAGCTGCGGGCTGCCGCTGGCTATTACCGCACAACTGACCTGGCCAACGCCGACCGCCTTGAGCTCACCCTGCCGCCAGCGGGCGACCGGTGCATCACTGCCCTTGAACTGGAATTGGCGAACAACCCCTGCGCTCCCGCAAACTTCGTCGACGTGCGCGACGTGCGCGGCCACCTTGACACGCCGGGCGACCCGGACAAGCCCCCGAACGCGCTGGGTTGGATGGACTACGTCAGCCCGTCGAACTGGCTCAACGAAGTGTTCAACAACATCTTCGGCTTCGACCCCATCGGTAGGCTCCAAAGCCAGGTCTCCGGGGACTGGGAAGCCCTGGCCAAGATGGGCCCGGTTGTCGACAACATCGGGGCCGCCCTGCATGACCTCGCCTACAACGTCCAGTCCGGTACCACGACCCTGCGTCCCTTGTGGCAGGGCGTCGCGGGCGACGGAGCTTTCCGCTACTTCACGACCACTGCCAACGCCACCGCTGACCTCCGCACTCCCCTGTCCGCAATCAGCAAGGCGTACCGGGGCATGGCCGACGCCGTCTGGTCCGCCGGGGAAGCCCTCGGCGGCATTGTCAAAAGTTTCATCGACGGCGCCATCATCATTGGCGTCAGCGCTGCCGCCGGCACCGCCACCGCAGCAAGCGGGGTCGGCGCGATCGTCGGTTACGGCGTCGCGGCCGCAGAAGTCGCCGACATGTTCCGACTCTGGGGCGAAGCAACCAAACTCTCCCAGCAGATCGCCGCCGCCGTCCTCACGTTCCGCGCCATACTCAGCCGCGAACTCAGCGACCTCGACGCCGTCGCCCTCCCCGCGCTCCCCGACGGCGGCCGCTATGACCACCCCCTCGCAGGCGTGAAGGCATAAGACTTCGTGGACAACCTAGACGACATCGGCAGCGGCGACGAGAAACAAGCCCATGCCCTCCGCCGCATCCTCGACCACCTGGCGCGCAGTGAGAATCCCCTACTCAGCGAGATGGCCACCGCCGTCCAATCCGGTCAACTCACCCTGCGCCAAGCAGCCACGAGCCCGGCCTACAGCGCTGAGCTAACAACACCCTTCCAGACCTTCTGGAACGCCTATCAGAAGATGACCCCGGAAGAGCGTGAAGATCTCGCCTCTAGTTACTTGCCGCCCGAGTGACGCTCCATCTCGATCCGCCTATGGATATCAACCCCGACCCCTTGACCCCCAGGCAACCAACACACCCTTGCCACCTGCCGAACGTGCACATCGCGTTGGCCGAGTGCCGCCAGCTCGACGTGACGCCCGGCGCGGGCGAGCAGGTCCATGTGCCACAGGTGTGCGTTATGGCGCTCGTAGTCGGTGCTGTAGCACTACGCGACAGCACCGACTACCGCGATTGCCTGGTGAGCGCCGAAACGCGCTTTCATCAGCGACCGGAAGCCCAGGTTGTTGCCGATGATCTTCCGGAGGTTGCTGTTGACGCCGGCGGGGTCCTTCAGCCGAGTGAGGCGAGGGCCCGATGCAGGCGGCCGTGCGGTACTGATTTGTCTATTCCATCGAGAGCGGGTCGTGGTCTACTCGGGCACGGGAATCCGTGCCCGAGTAGACGTCACCACATCGTCAGCTGGTCACCGGCGGTCGGACTTGTCAACCGCCTCTGGCGCTGGTCAGGCGCGCACGAACTGCCACTGTTGGTTGGTCCCGTTGTTGGCGGTCCACTGTACGACCTGCGCGCCGTCACTGGTCGCTGCGGCGTAGACGTCGGCTGCCAGGCCGCTGGCCTGGTTGACGATGGTGTAGTAGCCGTCGCCGGTGGGCCGCAGGTACCACGACTGGTTGGTGCCGCCGTTGGCCGACCACTGTTGCAGTTGCAGGCCCTGCGTGGTGCTGCCGGCGTTGACGTCGAGCATCTTTCCGGACGCGGTGTAGCGCAGGGTGTACGCGTCCTGGGTGGTGCTGATCGTCCAGGTGGGGGTGCCGCTCTGCTGGACCGCCTTGGCGCCGTCGGCGGTGGAGTTGCCGGCGATGGCGAGGGGCTTGCCGCTGTTGCGGTTGACGATGCGGTAGGTGCCTGCTGCCGGCCCGGTTCCACCGCTTCCGCCGAGGTTGAAGTACTCGACCGCATCGGTGAAGACGGTGCTGCCGGACTTGGCGGTCGACAGTTGCAGGTACACGCGGCTGCCGGTGGCGGGGGCGGTGAAGGACACCGGTTGGGTGACCCGCGAGCCGAGTGGGACGGTCAGGGTGCTGTTGCCGGACGCGACGACCGCGCCGGTCGGGCTGTCGAGCCGGGCGGTCCAGGTGAAGCCCACCGAGGTGTTGGTGAGGTCGTCGTTGAACACGGTGATGTTGCGGGTCACCGTGGCGTTGCGGGCGTAGCTGGGCACCGCCTGCGCCAGCGGGAAGCTGCCGTTGGAGTCCGAATTGCCGGAGGCGGACCAGTACGGGAGGTCGATCGCGGCCACCGGGTTGAACGCCGCCTGCACACGCTGGATCTGCGCGTTGCTCCACGGGTCGGGCAGGTTGTCCGCGCCGTAGACCGGGCGAGTGTTCTCCTCCGTGGTGAAGTCGGTGGTTCGCACGCCGGGTACGACGCTGGCCCAGGCGGAGAGCAGCGTGTACGGGCGTAGGTCGCTGGCGTCCTTGCCGCGCTTGGCGGCAGTCGCGGTGGCGAACCATGTGAAGCCCTGCTTGGTGCTGCAGGCGGGCCAGATGTACTCGCCTTCGCCGTCCGGGCGCCCGGTGTGGCGATTCAGGGCCTCGCCGTAGCGGCCGACGCCGTCCAGGTAGTGCGCGAAGATGGTGAAGTTGGGGTAGGTCATGGCCGGGTACCGGCTGGGCGAGTCCGCGCCAATGCCGGCGTCGATGCTGATCGGCCGGGTGCCGTCGTTGCCGTTCATCGCCGCGTACAGGTCCTGTTGGAACTGCTGCGAGTCGTTGCTGTTGGAGCTGGGCTCGTTGATCTGACTCCAGCGGATGATCGCCGGATGGTTGCGGTCGCGCAGGGTCAGCGCACGAGCGTGGGCCACCATGTTGGTGCGTCCGGACACGAAGTCCTGGGAACCACTGCGGATGGCCGTCTCGTCGATGACCATCAGGCCCATCTCGTCGGCCACGTCGAGCATGTACGGGCTGGCCGGTTCCATGTGCATGCGTACCACGTTGTAGTTGAGACGCTGGTAGTTGTCCACCGCCTGCGGCCAGCCGCCGTTGCCAGACGACGGCGGCAGGAAGCCGGGCAGGGTGTCGTACGCGTCGCCCTTCCCGCCGTTGTTGACCCGGTCGTAGTCGGCGCCCTGCAGGCTGTCGCCGCGGAAGTTCACCCGCGCGCCGTTGAGGTAGTAGTACTCGCTGTTCTGCGTGCTCTCCCGGAACCCGAAGCGGTACGTGGCGTCACTGGTGCGGCCGTCGTCAGCGGTGGCGTGGATCGCCAGGCGGTGCAGTTGGGCCCGGTACCCGGACCGGTACGGCACGTTGGGCCACCAGTACGAGGTGGCGCCGAGGTCCCACGCCACGGGGCCCACCGTGACCTTCGCCGTCGAACGGGCCGCCACCGTCACGCTCTGCTGCGGCAACTGTGGGTAGCTGAAAGAGCCCGCGCCGTCGGACGTGATCGACCCGCCCAGGGTGACCGTTCTGGTCGCGGCCGAGGAGTTGGTCACCGACACGTCGTAGCTGAGGGTGCGGTTCGCCACCGAGGTACGGACGAACGCGTCGCTGACGTACACCGCCGGGTACACCCGCAGGGACGCGGACCGGTAGATGCCCTGCGGTACCGCCTCGGACCAGTCGGCCGCGATCGGGACCAGGTACTTGCCGTCGGACGACCGCAACGCACCGCGGCCCTTCACCTGCACGCTGATCGTGTGGGTGGTGCCCGGTGCGGCGTAGCTACTGATGTCGAAGTTCGACGGGGTGAACGCCGTCGTCTGGGTCGCCACCACCCGGCCGTCGACCGACAGTGTCGCCTGGTGGTTGACGGCGCCGAACTCGATCCAGGTCGACTGCGGCTGCCCCGAGTCCGGCACGGTGATGCTGCGCGAGTACACCGCCTCGTTCACGTCGGTGAAGCCCTGCTTGTACCAGCCGCCACCGGGCACCGCGATCGACGTCGTTCCCCGACCCGAGGGCGTGAAGCTCCACGTCCCGCTCAGATCGACCGAGGCGATCGCAGCGCTACCGGCCGCCACACCGTCAACTCCGGCGGCCGCGACACTCTGCGTCGCGACCGGCACGGCCAGGGCCGACCCGGGAGTCGCCAGGGTCAGGCCACCCAGCGTCAGGGGCAGGGCGAGCGCCACGGCCGCGGCCAGCCCTCTGGCCGACGCCGACAATCGGCCACCCCAGCGGACGTTCGTACGATGCACGGCAACCTCCTGTGACTCACCCAGCAGCCTTACAACTCCGGGTCAAGGCTTCGCTGCTGGCAGTAGTCGAATCGATTCGACGGTCCGCCAGGGGCGTCGGTCACCCGGGAGGGTGAACACGGCCGACACGTAGATGTGATTAACCGGCAACATGGGCACCGAGTCAAGGATTTGGACTCATCTATCTTGTGCCGAAGCCTGTAATTCCATCAATGCCGACAAAAGCCGCAGCAAAGATAGGATGAAAGGCCGGTCGGCACCACCGTCGACGCCGGGGTCACCGGCTTCACACTGCACGACCTACGCCACTAGACAGCCACCTGTGGCCGACGGTCGAGGATCGGACCCGCGAAGCGACGGCCGCTCTGATGACCGAAACGCTGGGTCTCGCCGAACGGCCTGCGGACTCCCTGCGGACCAAGGAGGCGTGACGTAGCCCGTGAACTGCGCGAACGCGGCCCACCTAGACGTTGAAGCGGAACTCCACGACGTCGCCGTCCTGCATGACGTACTCCTTGCCCTCGATGCGGACCCTGCCCGCCGCCTTGGCCGCCGCCATCGAGCCGGCCTCGACCAGGTCGCCGTAGGAGACCACCTCGGCCTTGATGAAGCCGCGCTGGAAGTCGCTGTGGATGACACCCGCGGCCTCCGGCGCGGTCGCGCCGACCGGGACGGTCCAGGCCCGGGCCTCCTTGGGGCCGGCCGTGAGGTACGTCTGGAGCCCGAGCGTACGGAAGCCGACGCGGACGAGCTGGTTGAGGCCGGGCTCGTTCTGGCCGATCGACTCCAGCAGCTCGCGAGCCTCCTCCTCGGGCAGGTCCACCAGCTCGGATTCGATCTTGGCGTCCATGAAGACAGCCTCGGCGGGGGCGACCAGGGCCCGCAGCTCGTCGAGGAACGCCTCGTTGGCGAGTTCGGCCTCGTCGACGTTGAAGACGTACAGGAACGGCTTGGTGGTGAGCAGGTGCAGCTCGCGAAGGTGCTCCAGCTCGATCTTCGCGGCGGCGGCCCCGGAGTAGAGGGTGGTGCCGCCGTCCAGCACCTCGATGGCCTGCTTCGCGGCGGCGACCGCGGCGGCCCGGTCCTTGCGGAGCTTGGCCTCCTTCTCCAACCGGGGCAGCGCCTTGTCCAGGGTCTGCAGGTCGGCGAGGATCAGCTCGGTGTTGATCGTCTCGATGTCGTCGGCCGGGGAGACCTTGCCGTCGACGTGCACCACGTTCGGGTCGGAGAAGGCCCGGACCACCTGGCAGATCGCCGAGGCGTCCCGGATGTTGGCCAGGAACGCGTTGCCCCGCCCCTGCCCCTTCGACGCGCCGCGCACGAGGCCGGCGATGTCGACGAACGACACCGGAGCCGGCAGCACCTTCTGCGAGGAGAAGATCTCGGCGAGCTTGCCCAGCCGCTCGTCGGGCAGCCCGACCACGCCGACGTTGGGCTCGATGGTGGCGAACGGGTAGTTCGCCGCCAGCACGTCGTTCTTGGTCAACGCGTTGAAAAGCGTGCTCTTGCCGACGTTGGGCAGGCCGACGATGCCGATGGTGAGACTCACGACGAGCCAGCTTACGCCGGTGCCGAGCGGACCGGTCCACGCGGCTCCGAATCCACCGGGCCGGACGCGGCCCTGGTCGCCCCTCAGCGCGTCTGCCAAGGTGGCAGACGTGCCGACGTTGCGGTTCCTCATCATGGTCGACGGCCCGCTGACGGCGGCGGAGCTGCTCGACCTGATCCGCGCCCGGCTGCCCGACGCGAAGCCCTACCGCCGGGACTCGGTCGACGTCCGGGCCAACCTGCTGGAGATCAACACCAACGAGGGCGCCGACCCGCGGCTCGCCGCCACCGACGAGGACGGCTATCTCTACTTCCGGTGGCGGGTGGAGGTGACGCCGATGGACCCGTCGGTCGACGAGGCGCAGCAGATCGCCCTGGCCCGGGAGCTGCTGCGGGCGATCGAGGGGCAGCAGGTGCGGGCGACCGTGTGCGCCGCGTTCGAGGATCGGGTCTGACCCGCGCTCACCGGAGCAGGCGGGGCGCGATGACCTCTTCCCGCACACTGCCGTCCGCGCGACGACTCACCTCGTACGCCGAGACGCCCTCGCGGTCGGCGACCGCCTCGACCAGGCGGGTCCCCCGGTAGACCAGGCCGACACCGTCGTCAGTGCAGTGACTGGTCGGCAACGTCCCGTCGCCGACCAGCTCGTGCATCAGCGGCCGGCGCTCACTCTCGCTGTCGTAGTGCACGCCATTGCCGTACGGCAGCCAACCCAACGCCTCCGTGTAGCCCCGCAGACGGGGTCCGAAGCTGTCGGTGGCGCCGCCCACGTGCCAGCAGATCGAGCCGGCCGAGACGCCGGCCAACACCACGCCGGCCTGCCAGCACTCGTGCAGGATCTCGTCCAGCCCGTGCACCCGCCAGACCGCGACGAGATTGGCGACGCTGCCGCCGCCCACCCAGATCGCATCCTGGGCGAGCAGGTGGGCTCGGACGTCGTCGACGTTCGGCATCGGGAACAGCGCCAGGTGCGACAGACGGAACCGCGTGTCGGCGAACGCACCGTAGACAGCGGTGAACGAGGTCGGCTGGTCACCGACGGCCTGCCCGAGGTAGCAGATCCGTGGCTGCGGACCGGCCTCGGCCAACTCGGCGGCCAGCTCGAAGATCGGGCCGGGGCGCAGGTCGGACGGCCCCCGGTCACCACGGAAGAAGCCCATGCTGGTGGCGAGGATGGTGGGTTCGCTGGCGGGCATGAGCGATCCTTCCGTCGGTGTGCTCTGCCCTCCATCCTGCCGTAGTCGATCATTGTCCAGGGGCTATCAGCATTCGGGCGCGTCGACCTGCCCGACCTCCGTCGATCTTCCGACACGGCGTCGGCCCAACCCGCTCAGCCGGCGGGCCGTCGGCCCAACCCGCTCAGCCGGCGGGCCGTCGGCCCAACCCGCTCAGCCGGCGGGCCGTCGGCCCAACCCGCTCAGCCGGCGGGCCGTCGGCTCAACTCGCTCAGCCGGCGGGCCGTCGGCTCAACTCGCTCAGCCGGCGCGGCGTTGCCGGGGAATGAGAGCGGGCCGCGCGTTGGCCGGGTCGGCGGTGCCGCTCGACGCGGCCGACGGAGTCGCCTGCGGATCGGGCCGGCGTCTCGCCGCCGCACCTCCGGCGGGAGGCTCGATCTCGGCGGGCAGGTCGTCGCACGGCCGCTCGGACGCGGGCAGTTGCGCGCACGCGGCGCGGGGCAGGGTGAACCGGTCCGCTGCCGCCGGCCCTGCGGAATTCGACTCGCGCAGCATCCAGCGCACCTCGTCCGCCGTCCAGCCGAGGCTGGGCCGGGCCGCGATCTCCGCGATCAGCCGCCGGCCGACGGTCGTGTCGTCGTCGTAGAAACGCATGCACCGGTGATGCGTCCACATGCCGAGCGCCCGCAGGCCGGCCTCGTCGAGCGACCGGACCAGCCGGCCGCAGGCGGTGTCGGCGAACGGCTCCGCCTGGTCGGCGGACCGGTCCCGTTCGATGGCGCCGACGGCGGCCGGCGCGACGGCCCGCATCCGGCGGTAGAAGGACTGCACCACGGCGCGGGGCAACGGCGGAATCGAGCCGTGTGTAGACGCCGCCACCCAACCCGCAACGCTCGCCATCGCCGCCCCCCTTCTTGAGTTGGTGGCGAGACGTTACCCGGGACGACCGACACTCCCGGGCGGAAATCCCCCACCCCCACCTCTCCGCCTCGGTGATCAAGAAGTTCGCGTCACGGGGTACGGCGTGTCGTGACGCGAACCTCTTGATCACCGGGAAAAGCGGGGGTGGGTTTGGGGGTGGGTGATGGTCGGGTCTGATTTCCGCCAGCCGACGGCTTGAGCAGCGGGGCATCATCGGTGGCGTGGAGATGGACTTCGAACGGTGCTACCGGGCGGTGGACAGTCGCGACCAGAGGTTCGACGGCTGGTTCTACACCGGCGTGACGTCGACCGGGATCTACTGCCGGCCATCCTGCCCGGCGATCACGCCGAAGCGGCAGAACGTCCGGTTCTTCCCGTCGGCCGCTGCCGCCCAGGGCGCCGGGCTGCGCGCCTGCCGCCGCTGCCGGCCGGACGCCGCGCCCGGCTCGCCGCAGTGGGACGTCCGCGCCGACGTGGTGGGCCGGGCGATGCGGCTGATCGCCGACGGGGTGGTCGACCGGGACGGCGTACCGGGGCTGGCCGCGCGGCTGGGCTACACCGAACGGCACCTGCACCGGATGCTGCGCGCCGAGATGGGGGCCGGGCCGCTCGCGCTGGCCCGGGCCCAGCGTGCGCAGACCGCGCGGATCCTCATCGAGACGACCGGGCTGGGGATGGCCGAGATCGCGTTCGCCGCCGGCTTCGGCAGCGTGCGGCAGTTCAACGACACGGTCCGCGAGGTGTACGCGAGCGCCCCCTCGGAGCTGCGGACCGCTCGCGGCCGACACCTGGCGGCAATCGGGGCGGGGACGATCACGCTCCGGCTGGCGTACCGTCCGCCGCTGCACGCCCACGCGCTGCTGGACTTCCTCGCGCTGCGCGCGCTGCCAGGTGTCGAGGAGGTACGCGACGGGACGTACCGCCGCGGGTTGCGGTTGCCACACGGCCTCGGCCAGGTGGCCCTGACCCCGGCGGACGGGCACGTGACGGCGACGCTGCGCCTGGCCGACCTGCGCGACCTCGCGCCGGCGGTGGCCCGCTGCCGGCGTCTGCTCGACCTCGACGCGGACCCGGAGGCGGTCGACGCCACGCTGGCGGCCGACCCGGCCCTGGCCCCGGCGGTGACGGCCGAGCCCGGGATCCGCGTCCCCCGCGCGGTCGACGGTTTCGAAATGGCCGTACGCGCGATAGTGGGCCAACAGGTCTCGGTGCGCTCCGCCCGCACCACCCTGACCCGCCTGCTGGCCACCCGCGTCGATCATGAAGTTGTTGCCACCGACGACGGCGTGTCGCGACAACAACTTCATGATCAACGGGGTGACCTGCGGGGGTTCCTCACGCCGGAGGAGGTTTTGGGGATCTCCGACGGGGAGTTCGGGATGCCGGGGCGGCGGCGGGACGCCATTCGAGGGCTGGCCCGTGCCCTGGTGGACGGATCCGTGGACCTGGCGCCCGGGGGTGACCGTCAGGAGACCAGGCGGCGGCTGCTCGCGCTGCCCGGGATCGGGCCGTGGACCGCCGACTACCTCGCCATGCGCGCCCTCGGCGACCCCGACGTCCTCCTCGACAGCGACCTCGCGATCCGCCGGGGCGCGACGGCGCTCGGCCTACCCCACACGACCCTCGACGCGCACGCCGAACGGTGGCGCCCCTGGCGGTCCTACGCCACGATCAGACTCTGGAGAGCCGCATGAGCATCGACAGCACCGTCCTGACCACCCCGACCGGTCCGCTGAGCATCCTCGCCGACCGCGACGGTCAGGTCCTGGCGGCCGGCTTCACCCCCGACCCGGAGGCGCTGCCGCCCCTGATCCACCCGAGTCTGCGAGCGCCGGTACGACCACGCGCCGATCTCGGGCCGACCACCGTGGCCGTTCGGTCCTACCTGGACGGGGATCTCACCGCCATCGACTCGGTGCCGGTACGGCAGCACACCGGCGGCGAGTTCATGGCGTACGCCTGGCAGGTGCTGCGGGACGTGCCGCCGGGCGCGCCGGTCACCTACACGGGATACGCGGCGCTGGCCGGGCGGCCACCCGCGGTGCGGGCCGCGGCCGCCGCCTGCGCGCGTAACGCCGCGGCGCTCTTCGTGCCCTGCCACCGGGTGCTGCGTACCGACGGGAGCCTCGGTGGCTACCGCTGGGGGCTGGACGTGAAGAAGTGGCTTCTCGGTCATGAGCGGCGGTTGACGGCAAGCTGACAACTACACGGGCACCCAATGACGCTACCGTCGGGTAGTGCCTGTGGAGAGCGACGGCGACCGGGCCGCCCCGGTCGCCGCGGGCCGCCACCCCGTGCACAACCTCTGGCGGCTGCGCCGCTACCTGCGCCCGTACGCCACCGAGTTCGCCTGGTTGCTGGTCGCCGGGCTCGCCGGCACGGCCGCCGGGATCGCCGTACCCCTGGTGGTGCAGCGCGTGGTGGACGGGCCGGTGGCCCGCCACGAGCCCGCAGGCCTGCTTCAACTCGGTGGTCTGGCGCTGCTGCTCGGCGTGGTCGAGGCGGTGCTCATCTTCATCCGTCGGTGGGTGCAGTCGTCCTCGGCGGTGGGCATGGAGGCGGCACTGCGCGCCGACGTCTACGCGCACCTGCAACGGCTGCCGGCCAGTTTCCACGACCGCTGGCAGTCCGGCCAACTGCTCTCCCGGATCACCAGCGACCTGTCGGTGATCCGCCGGTTCCTGTCCTTCGGTGTCTTCTTCCTGGTGCTCAACCTGACCACCTACGTGGTGGTGGTGCTGCTGCTGATCCACCTGCACGCGGCGCTCGGGTTGCTGGTCGCGGCCAGCGCCGTGCCCCTGCTGCTGATCACCCGCCGGTTCGGTCGGCACTACCACACCGCGTCCCGGCGGATGCAGGACCAGCAGGGCGACGTGGCGACGCTGGTCGAGGAGACCGCGCAGGGCCTGCGCACCATGAAGGCGTACGGGCGGGGGCCCGAGCTGGCCGCCCGCTTCGCCGACGGGGCCCGGGCGCTACACGACACCGGCGTGGGCAAGGGCCGGCTGCTGGCGAACACGGCGGCGCTGCTCGACCTGGTGCCCAACCTGACGCTGGGCGTGGTGCTGGTCGCCGGTGCCGCCGCCGCCGCGCGGGGCGTGCTCACGATCGGGGAGCTGGTGGCGTTCGCCAGCCTCCAACTGATGCTCATCTGGCCGGTGCAGTCGCTGGGGTGGATCATCGCCAACGGGCAGGAGGCCGCCACCGCCGCCGACCGGGTCCAGGAGGTGCTGGACACTCCACCGCAGATCGTGGACGCTCCCGACGCGCTCACGCTCAGCCGCGACGCGGTCCAGGGTCGGCTCCGCTTCGAACGGGTCGCCTTCCGCTACCCGGGCGCGGCCACCGGCGTCCTGGACGAGATCGACCTGACCATCGAGCCCGGCGAGACGCTGGCCCTGGTCGGTGCCACCGGCTGCGGCAAGAGCACCCTGCTCTCGCTGGTGCCCCGACTGCACGAGGTGACCGGCGGCCGGATCACCCTCGACGGGCACGACCTGCGCGACCTGCGGCTGGCCTCGCTGCGCCGGCTGGTCGGGGTGGCGTTCGAGGAGCCCACCCTCTTCTCCATGTCGGTGTGGGAGAACCTCACCCTGGGCCGCCCGGACGCCGGCGACGACGAGGTCCGCGCGGCCCTCGCGCTGACACAGGCCGATTTCGCGTACGACCTGCCGTGGGGCCTGGCCACCCGCGTGGGTGAGCAGGGGTTGTCCCTCTCCGGGGGCCAGCGGCAGCGGTTGGCCCTGGCGCGGGCGGTGCTCGGTCGCCCGGCGCTGCTGGTGCTCGACGACCCGCTTTCCGCCCTCGACGTGCACACCGAAGCGCTGGTGGAGGCGGCGCTACGGCAGGTGCTGCGGGCCAGCACCGCCCTGCTGGTGGTGCACCGACCGTCGACGATCGCGCTGGCCGACCGCGTCGCCCTGCTCGACGGTGGACGGATCGCCGCGATCGGCCGGCACTCGGAACTGCTCGCCACCGTGCCCGCCTACCGGGCGCTGCTCGCCGCCGAGCCACCACCCGCGCAACCGGCCGCCGCCGTCCACCCAGCCGGAACCGGGCCCGGGGGTGTCGGGCCGCCGGGGCCCGGCGCGTCCACCTCGGACGGCTGGGGCCTGGTGCGCTCGTGACAACCCCGGAGCAGGCCGATCCGTCTCCCGAGGGGGAGCCGGAGCTGGCCCGCTGGCGGGGGACGGCCACCGACCCGGAGGCCGACCGGAGTCGGGCCGAGGAGGACACCCCGGAGGCCGTCGCCCGGCTGCGCCGGCACAGCCGGGCCCTGCTGGCCGACCTGCTGCGCCCGCATCGGGGACGACTCGCCGCCGCCGTCGGTCTGCTGCTCGCGCAGAACGCCGCCGCGATGGCCGGCCCGTACCTGGTCATGATCGGCATCGATCGCGCCATCGCCCCGCTGCGCGCCGGGAACGCCACCCCGCTGGTCGCCGTGGCCGGGGCGTTCGCCGCCGCCGCCGTGACGGAGTACGCGGCCCGCCGAGGCTTCCTGACCCTCTCCGCCCGCATCGGCCAGGCCGTCCTGCTGGACCTGCGACAGCGGGTGTTCGGGCACTTCCTACGACTGTCGGTGGGCTTTCACGAGCGGTACACCTCGGGTCGAATGGTGTCCCGCCTCACCAGCGACCTGGACAGCATCGCCGAGTTGGTCGACGGGGGAATCGACAGCCTGGTGCTCGCCGCGCTGTCGATCCTGTCGGTGGCCGCCATCCTGCTCTGGCTGGACCTGCCACTGGCCGCGGTGACGCTGCTCGCGTTCCCGTTCCTGTTCTGGCTCTCCCGCTGGTTCGCCCGGGCTTCGGCCACCGCCTACCGGCGGACGAGGGAGGCCGTCGCGCTGGTCATCGTGCACTTCGTCGAGTCGATGCGGGGCATCCGGGCGGTGCAGACGTTCCGTCGGGAGCCGCGCAACCAGCGGATCTTCGTGACGCTCGGGGACGACTACCGGCGGGCGAGCCTGCACGCGTTCCGGCTGATCGCCACGTACTCGCCGGCGATCAAGTTGATCGGCAACCTCACGGTCGCGGTCGTGCTCTGTTACGGCGGGTGGCGGGTGCTCGGCGGGCGGACCGAGGTCGGCGTGCTCGCCGCGTTCCTGCTCTACCTGCGACGCTTCTTCGAGCCGATGCAGGAGCTGAGCCAGTTCTACAACTCGTTGCAGTCGGCGACGGCGGCGCTCGAGAAGCTGGCCGGGGTGCTCGACGAACGGCCCGGCGTCGCCGAGCCGGCCCGGCCGGTGCCGCTGCCGCGCGGCCCCGGTCACGGCGAGCTGACCTTCCGGGGCGTCTCGTTCGGCTACCGCGCGAACACCCCCATCCTCGCCGGACTGGACCTGCGGGTGCCGGCCGGGCAGACGGTCGCGCTGATCGGGCCGACCGGCGCGGGCAAGTCGACCATCGCCAAGCTCGTGGCCCGGTTCCACGACCCGGACGCCGGCACGGTCCTGCTGGACGGCATCGACCTGCGCGCGGTGTGCGACGCCGACCTGCGCCGCGCCGTGGTGCTCGTGACGCAGGAGAACCACCTGTTCAGCGGCACGGTGGCGGAGAACATCCGGTTCGGCCGGCCGGGCGCCGACGACGCCGAGGTGCGGGCCGCCGCCCAGGCGATCGGCGCGCACGAGTTCATCGCCGCGTTGCCCGACGGGTACGCCACCCAGGTGCACCGGCGCGGCGGGCGGCTCTCCGCCGGCCAGCGACAACTGGTCGCGTTCGCCCGGGCGTTCCTCGCCGACCCGACCGTGCTGATCCTCGACGAGGCGACGTCGTCGCTGGACGTGCCGACGGAACGGCTGGTGCAACGCGCGCTCGGCACCATCCTGCGGGACCGGACGGCGCTGGTGATCGCACACCGCCTCTCCACAGTGGAGACGGCCGACCGGGTGCTCGTCGTCGACGGCGGGAAGGTCGTCGAGGACGGCCCGCCGGCCGTGCTGGTCGGGTCCGGCGGCCGGTACGCGGCCCTGCACCGGCAGTGGCGCGACTCGCTCGGGTAGGACCGGCGATACGCAACTGCGTGGCTCGGCACCCGGCTGATGCCTACGATCGGCAGATGACCGATACGGCGAGGACGGCCCGCGCCGGCGTTCCCGAGCGTCCCAGTCTGGACGGGCTCGAGGAGCGTTGGGCGCAGCGTTGGCAGGAGGAGGGCACGTACGCGTTCGACCGTTCCCGGGAGCGGAAAGACGTGTACTCCATCGACACCCCGCCGCCGACCGTATCGGGCGAGTTGCACATGGGGCACGTCTTCTCGTACACGCACACCGACACCGTCGCCCGCTACCAGCGGATGCGGGGCAAGGCGGTCTTCTACCCGATCGGCTGGGACGACAACGGGCTGCCCACCGAGCGTCGCGTGCAGAACGTGTACGGGGTGCGCTGCGACCCGGCGTTGGCGTACGACCCGGTGTGGCGGCCGCCGGCCACCCCGGTCGACGACGCCGCCCGACGCGACCCGACGCCGATCTCGCGGCGCAACTTCATCGAGCTGTGCGAGCGGCTGACGGTCGCCGACGAGCAGGTCTTCGAGGCCCTCTGGCGGCGGCTCGGGCTCTCGGTGGACTGGTCCCTGACGTACACGACGATCGGCCGGATGGCCCGCGCCACCAGCCAGCGGGCGTTCGTGCGCAACCTGCGCCGGGGTGAGGCGTACCAGGCGGAGGCGCCGACGCTGTGGGACGTCGGCTTCGCCACCGCGGTGGCCCAGGCCGAGCTGGAGGACCGGGAACGTCCCGGCGCGTACCACCGGCTGCGGTTCGCCGGGCCCGGCGGGCGCGAGGTGCTCATCGACACCACCCGGCCGGAGCTCCTGCCGGCCTGCGTCGCGCTGGTCTGCCACCCCGACGACGAGCGGTACGCCGACCTGGTGGGCGCGACCGTGCGCAGCCCGCTGTTCGACGTCGAGGTGCCGGTGCGCGCCCACCCGCTCGCCGATCCCGCGAAGGGCACCGGCATCGCCATGGTCTGCACGTTCGGCGACCTCGCCGACGTGACCTGGTGGCGTGAGCTACAGCTGGACACCCGGGTGGTGATCGGCCGGGACGGCCGTCTGCTGCCGGAGCCGCCGGCCGGGGTGCCCGCGGCGCCGTACGCGGGGCTGGCCGGGCAGACCGTCAACGGCGCGCGCCGGGAGATCGTCGGGATGCTGGCCGACGCGGGTGACCTGATCGGAGAGCCGCGTCCGGTGACCCACCCGGTGAAGTTCTACGAGCGTGGCGACCGGCCACTGGAGATCGTCTCCACGCGCCAGTGGTACCTGCGCAACGGCGGACGGGACGCCGAACTGCGGGCGACGCTGCTGGCCCGGGGCGCGGAGCTGCACTGGGTGCCGGCGCACATGAAACACCGCTACGACAACTGGGTGGGCGGCCTGACCGGCGACTGGCTGGTGAGCCGGCAGCGCTTCTTCGGAGTGCCGGTGCCGGTGTGGTACCGGCTCGACGACACTGGCGAGCCGGACTGGTCCCACCCTCTCACGCCGGACGAGTCGACGCTGCCGGTCGACCCGTCCAGTGACCCGGCGCCCGGTTTCGACGAGTCGCAGCGCGGGCGGCCGGGCGGCTTCATCGGCGACCCGGACGTGCTGGACACCTGGGCGACCTCGTCGTTGACGCCGCAGATCGTCGGCGGCTGGGAGACCGACCCGGAGCTGTTCGCGCAGGTCTTCCCGATGGACCTGCGCCCGCAGGGGCAGGAGATCATCCGAACCTGGCTCTTCGACAGCGTGGTCCGTTCGCACTTCGAGCACGGGGTGCTGCCCTGGCGGGACACCGTGCTGTCCGGCTGGATCCTCGACCCGGACCACAAGAAGATGGCCAAGTCCAAGGGGAACGTGGTCACCCCGCTCGCGCTGCTGGAGCAGCACGGTTCGGACGCGGTGCGCTACTGGGCGGCCAGCGGCAAACCCGGCATGGACCTGGCCTTCGACCCGGCGCAGATCAAGGTCGGCCGCCGGCTGGCCACCAAACTGCTCAACGCGTCGAAGTTCGCGCTCGGCCTGGGCGCCGCGGACGCGCTGCGCGCGACCGCGACGACCCCGCTGGACCGCGCCATGCTCGCCGAACTGGGCACGGTGGTGAGCGCCGCGAGCACGGCCTTCGACGGGTACGACCACACGGCCGCCCTCCAGGTGACCGAGGCGTTCTTCTGGCGGTTCTGCGACGACTACATCGAGTTGGTCAAGGAACGGGCGTACGGCACCGGAGCGGCGGCCGACTCGGCGCGGGCGGCGCTGGCCTCGGCGCTGTCGGTGCAGTTGCGGCTGTTCGCGCCCGTGCTGCCGTACGTCACCGAGGAGATCTGGTCGTGGTGGCGGTACGGGTCGGTGCACCGCGCGCCCTGGCCCACCACCTACGAGGTGGCCCGCGCGATCGAGGGGACGGGCGAGCCCGCGCTGCTGCGGCTGGCCGGGGACGCGTTGGGCCAGGTGCGACGGGCCAAGTCGGAGCGGAAACTGTCGATGAAGGCGGAGGTGCCGCTGGCCGAGGCGCTCGGCCCGGCGGCGATGCTGGAGCAGCTCACCCTGGTCGCCGACGACCTGCGGGCTGCGGGCCGGATCGGCAAGCTCGACCTGCTGCCGGACCGCACCCCGGAACTCGTCATCGCCTGCGCCTTCTGACCGGGTCCGCCGCCGCCCACCCCCCGGGGGCGGCGGCGGACCGGCCGTCACCAGCCGCGCAGGAAGCGCAGGCCGAGCAGGAAGGCCACCACGGAGGGCCCGACCAGCAGGGTGATCGCCTGGAGCCGGTACGGCATCCGGTGCCGGGCCAGCTCAGCCGCGTTGCCCAGCACGATGACCCCGGCGAGCATCATGAACGCGCCCCACCAACCCGTCTCCAGGTGGATCACCCGGGCGTGGAGCAGTTGCAGGGTCACACCGACCAGCGCGCCGGTCAGCGCGAGCAGCGCCACCGCGCGGTGCAGACCACGGGCCAGCGGGTGACCCGCATGCCAGCCGTACGTGCCGGCCACCGCCAGGCAGGGCAGCACCACCAGCAGTGGCCAGCCCTCACCCATCGCGCCGAACATCAGCAGCGCGCCCACCACGAACGCCAGTGCCCCGACGCAGGCGACGACGTAACCCGCGAAGGCGCGACCACCGCCGCGGGCCAGCAGCGGGCCGCCGCTGGCCGCGATCAGCGCGGCCGGGATCAGGATGAAGCCGGCCCACCAGTGGAACCGGCCGCTGCCCTGGGCGGCCGTCGCGACCGTCGCGGACGCGAGGCCGGCAGCGGCGAGGCTGATCAGCCACGCCCGGCTACGGCGGGAGTACGGGTCAGCCAAGGGTCTGCGCTCCGCTTCGACAGTCACGTCCACCAGCCTCGTGGGTGGGGCCCGCCCGGTCCATCCGGCCAGCCCTACCCGTCGCCGGAGGGCTGGCCGGACTCCGCACGCCTCAGCTCGTCTCGCCGGCCACGCTGAACGAGCGCAGGCGGTCGATCGCCAGCACGGTGAAGCCGACGCTCACCAGCGCGGTCATCACGCCGGCCACCGGCACCGACACGCTGGTCTCCAGCAGCCCGCTGGGGGCGAGCCGGTCGGCGAGCGCGATCACGTACTGCTGGATGGAGAGCACCTTCGTGCCGCTGACGAAGTTGCCCAGCAGCCCCTCCCAGATCAGCACGTAGACGAGGCCGAGCAGCACCGGACGCCGGGTGATGAGGCTGAGCGCGAGGAACAGCGCCGAGTACGCGAGCGCGCCGAACGCGGACGCGGCGGCGAGCGCCAGTCCGAGGCGTACCGAATCGGCAAGCACGCCCGCGACGTAGAGCGGCACCGCGACGGTGGCCGCGGTGACCCCGGTGGCGACCGCGAGCTTCGGCAGCACGATCTGCCAGCGCGGCAGCGGCTTGGTGAGGATGTGCACGACCGTGCCGTCGTCGATCTCGGCGCCCAGCACGCCCGTGCCGATGATCAGGGCCACCACCGGCAGCACCACCGCCAGGCCGAGGCCGACCAGCACCGGCGGGCCCCACTCGCCCGGGTCCACGCCCAGGGACCGGCAGAGGACGGCCAGGCCGAGCAGCACCAGCGGCAGGGGCAGCAGCAGGAGGAACCGCCGCCGGCCGAACAGCCCACGCGCGGTGATCCAGGTAATCGTGGACATGTTCTCAGGCCTCCACCAGGTAGGAGAAGACGCTCTCCAGGGACTCGTCCGACGGCACCAACTGACGCACCCGGATGCCCTGGCGCAGGGCGATCCGGGGCAGCGCCCGGGTGAAGGCGCCGTAGTCGCCGGCGCGCACGGTCAGGCCGGCGCGGTCCAGCTCGACGCCGCTCACCGACGGCTCGGCGATCAGTGCGACGGCCAGCGCCCGGTCGTCGGTGGAGCGCACCGCGAAGACGTGCGGCCGGTTGGTCATGAGCCGGCGGATGGTCCGGAAGTCGCCGGAGGCGGCCAGCCGGCCCGCCACCATCACCTGCACCGTGCCGGAGACCTGTTCGACCTCTTCCAGGATGTGCGAGCTGAACAGGATCGTCCGGCCGGAGTCGCCGAGGGAGTGCAGCAGATCCATCATGTGCAGCCGCTGACGCGGGTCCATCCCGTTGAACGGCTCGTCGAGCAGCAGCACCTGCGGGTCGTGCACCAGCGCCGCGGCCACCCGCGCGCGCTGTCGCATGCCCTTGGAGTACGTGCCGATCCGGCGGTCCTGCGCCGACTCCAACTCCACCAGGTCGATGGCGCGTCGGGCGGCCGCCGCCGGGTCGGCCAGTCGGTGCAGCTTGGCGCTGGCGAGCACGAACTCGTACGCGGTGAGGAAGCTCTGCACCGCCTCCCGCTCGCTGACCAGGCCCAGCCGGCGGTAGACGGCGGGATTCCGCCAGGTCGGCTCGTCGTCGAGGGTCACCGTGCCGCGCGACGGGGCGAGGAATCCGGCCATCATGTGCAGCAGCGTGGTCTTGCCGGCGCCGTTCGGGCCGAGCAGACCGGTCACCCCGGGGCCGAGGATCATGCTGATGTCGTTGACGGCCACCACGTTGCCGTACCACCGGGACACCCCGGTCAGGCTCAGGGTGCTGCTCATCAGGAGGCGACCTTCCGGTAGCGGGCCAGCAGGAGGGTGGTCGCCCCGGCGACCAGCAGCACCGCCACCAGGGCGTAGACCGGGCCGAATCGGCCGATCATCATCTCGCCCGGATCGCCCTCGACCAGCAGGTCACCCAGCGACCAGATGCCGACCCCCTGCACGAGGGTGGAGGGCGAGGCCATGCCGGCCAGTTCGTTGGCCGTGTTCGACGGCAGGATGCTCAGCACGCCCACGATCGGGGTGGTCATCAGGAAGACGGCGACCACCCCACCGGCGGCGAACGCGCGCTTGCCGGTCAGCGACGCGACGAGCAGCCCCACCGAGGCGAAGACCACCGCCCACAGCCCGGCGTAGAGCAGACCGGGGAGCAGGTCGAGCAGCTCGTTCCAGACGCCCTTCAGGCCGTCCTTGGTGGTGAACGCGGCACCCAGGAACATGATCAGTTGCGGTCCACCGAGCAGCAGCCAGAGGCCGGTGACGAGCGCCAGCAGCTTGGCGATCGCGTAGTCGGCGCGCGGCAGTGGGCGGGAGAAGTAGAGCGGCAGCACACCACTGCGCAGGTCGCGCGAGACCAGCTCCGGGGCGGCCACCGCGACGAAGAACAGGACCAGCCAGCTCATCGCGTCGGCGAACTGGGCGTACGTGGCGACCGGTTCACCGAGTTGGCTGCGCACGGCGGCCAGGGCCACCGCGACCAGGGTGACGATGCCGATCACCAACCACGGAAAGATCTTGGCCTTGGCGCTGCGACCGAGCCCGAAGATGGTGCGCAGCCCGTGCAGGTAGAGCGCGCCGAAGACGTGCCGGCGGCCCAGGCGGGGGCCTTCGTAGCGCTGGTAGCCGATGTCGTGGATGACACCGGCCGGCGCGGACCGGACGGCGGATGACGGCTCAGGCATGGGTGAGCTCCCTCGTGGCGAAGAGTTCGGCCACCCGGTGCCGGCGCTGGTCCAGCCGGTGCAGCGGCAGGTCCAGTTCGGCGACCGCGCCGAGGATCAGGTCGTAGGTGCTGTCGTCGGCGAGCGGTACGAGCAGCAGCCGGCCGTCGCGCGCCACCGGCAGGTCGAGCGCGGTGAGTCGGGCGGCCAGCTCCTCGGTGCCCTCGCTGACCTCGACGGCCAGCACGTCGGTGGCCGAGGTCATGGCGGAGATGTGGTCGGCGCGCAGCAGCCGGCCACCGTCGATGGCGATCAGCGTGTCGCAGATCCGCTCCACCTCGCCCAGCAGGTGCGAGCACACCAGCACGGAGATGCCGAACTCGGTGCCGATCCGGTGCACCAACGCCAGCATGGCGTCCCGCCCGGCCGGGTCCAGACCGTTGGTCGGCTCGTCCAGCAACAGCAGGTCGGGGTCGTGCACCAGCGCCTGGGCCAGTTTGACCCGCTGCTTCATGCCGGTGGAGTAGCCGCCCACCGGCCGGTAGCGCTCCTCGTAGAGCCCGACGTGACGCAACGCCTCGGAGGCGCGCTCGCGGGCCACCGTGCGCGGCAGGCCACTGATCCGCCCGAGGTGGGTGACCAACTCGGCGGCGGACAGGTCGGGTGGGAGGCAGTCGTGCTCGGGCATGTAGCCGACGCGGGCGCGGACCGCCGCCGGTTCGGTGGTCGGGTCGATGCCGAGCACCGAGACCTGCCCGCTCGTCGGAGCGATCAGGCCGAGCAGAATCTTGATCAAGGTGGATTTGCCGGCGCCGTTCGCCCCCACCAGGCCGATGATCCCGGGCTCGACGGCGACGGTGAGGTCGGTGAGCGCGGTGACCCGACCTCCGTACGTCTTGGTGAGCGACTGGGTCGCGATCAGTGTCACCAGGCCAGCGTAGGGAGTCGATGCCCCAGGTCGACACCGGCGCGCCCCCGGCGCTCCCCTGATCCTCGCGGCGCCGTACCCCTAGGGTCTGTTTCGTGCGGGCGGTCGGGCCGAGGCGAACGTTTGCGCCGGTCCCGCGCTCACCCAGACCCCGCCGCCGGAAAGTCCGCTCCGGGGTGGCACGATTCACTTCCCGTTCACCGGGCAGTGTTCCGGGGGATATTCGACCGCCGACGCGGGAAGGATCGTGATGGTCGAGGTTGGCGTCCCCAAGGTCAGTGTCGTGGTGCCCGCGTACAACTGCGGCCCGCACATCGAGAAGCTGGTGGCCTCGCTGCTGAGCCAGTCGCTACCAGCCGACGAGTTCGAGGCGATCTTCGTCGACGACGGGTCCACCGATGGCACGGGCGCGCGGCTGGACCGGCTGGCCGCCAAGCACCCGCACATCCAGGTGGTGCACATTGAGAACTCCGGCTGGCCGTCGCGCCCGCGCAACATCGGGATCGAGCGGGCCCGAGGCGAGTACGTGTTCTTCGCCGACGACGACGACTGGTTCGCCGACCAGGCGCTGGAACGGCTCTACGACTGCGCGAAGAAGTACGACGCGGACCTGGTGATCGGGAAGATGGCCGGGCACGGGCGCGGTGTGCCCCGGGAGCTGTTCCGCAAGAACCGCTTCGACGCCACCCTGGAGAACGCGCCGCTGATCGACAGCCTGACCTGCCACAAGCTGTTCCGCCGCGCCTTCCTCGACGAGCACAAGCTGCGGTTCCCGGAGGGCGGTAAGCGGCGGCTCGAGGACCATTCGCTCGTCGTACGCGCCTACTTCGCGTCCCGCCGCACCTGCGTGCTGTCCGACTACACCTGCTACCACCACACCCAGCGGCCCGATGCCAAGAACGTCACCGCGGCCCGGCTGGAGCCGGCGAGCTACTTCGCGAGCGTGCGCGACGCGCTCGACGTCGTCACCGCCCACACCGAGCCGGGGCCGCTGCGCGACCGGTTGCACCGGCGGTGGCTGCGCAACGAAATGCTCAACCGGCTGCGCGGCAAGCGGCTCCTGGACGCTCCCGAGGACTGGGTGGAGCAGGTCGCCGCCGAGGCCCAGAAGATCATCCAGGAGCGGTTCGCCCCCGGGGTCGCGGCTGGCCTGCCGCCGCTGCAACGAGCCGTGGCGTACCTGGTCGAGCGGGGGCGGGTCGCGGACCTGCGGCGGCTGGCCAAGTGGGAGTCGGGCATCGCCGGGAAAGCCAGGATCGACGCCCTGGAGCCGGACGAGCACGCCGTCACCGTGGGCGTGGCCGCCGAGCTGCGCAGCGCGGATCAGCCGATCGGCTTCCGCGCCGACGGCGAACGCGACGTGCTGGTGCTCCCGGTGGACGAGATCCCCTCCGACGTGCTCGACTCCACCGCGCAGGTCCGCAAGGCTCGACTGGACGTGGTCGCCCGCCGCCGGGAGACCGGTGACGAGATCTTCCTGCCGGTGAAGTTCCAGGTCGAGCGGGTCGCCACGCCCGGCGGCGCCGACACCGTCCATCTGGTGCACCGCGCCACCACCACGATCGACTTCCGAGCCCTCAACGGCGGTCGTACGCGGGGTAGCTGGCTCCTCAAGGCACGGATCACCAACGCCGGATGGACCGAGGACGCGCGGCTGCCGCTGCTCTTCATCTGCCCGGCCGACGGCGCGACGCCGAGGATCCGGGACGAGCGGAAGGCTTGGAACTGGCTGCGGTCGGCGGTGGGGCGCCGGGTCCGTCGCTGACCCGACCGCTCAGGTCGTGGAGTGGCGGCCTCGACCGATCGGCGGTCGGCTGCGAAACTGTGTGCCGTCAGCGAGTGGGGGGTGTGGATGAGCAACGGCTGGGTGCTGCCCGACGAGGTGCTCCGGGACGCGCCGGCGTACACGCCGCGTCCCGGTGAGCTCGCGGATCTGGAGCTGCTGCTGACCGGCGCGTACGCCCCCCTGACCGGCTTCATGACCCGTGCCGACCTGGTGTCGGTGAGTCGACGCGGCCGGCTGGCCGACGGCACACCGTGGCAGGTGCCGGTGACCCTGCAGGTGCCGGCCGCGCTGGCACAGGGCTTCGATCCGCGCGATGAGGCCCGCCGGGCGCTGGTGCTGACCGACGCCGAGGGCGCGCCGGCCGCCGCCCTTCAGGTGACGGACGTCTGGCCGGTGCGCGACGGCGTCGCGGGCCTGGGTGGCCCGCTCCGGCGGCTCGGCGACGGCGCCCAGGGCCCGTTCCAGCGGTTGCGGCGCAGCCCCGAGGAGGTTCGGGCGCTACTTCCCCCGGGCCGGGTGCTCGGAGTCATCGCCGACCGTCCGCTGCACCGGCCACAGCTGGCCCAGATCGCGCACGCTGCCCGTACCCTGGCCGCCCACCTGCTGGTGATGATCCCGGTCGGCGAGGGCGGTGTCGGTGGGCTCGCACCGGAGGCGCTGGTGCGTACGATCTTCGCCGCCCGCGACCGGATGCCCCCGGCCACCCTGGTTGCCGTGCCGCTGTCGCACCGCCGCGACGAGATCAGCGACGCGCTGCTGCGGGCCCGTGTCTCCGCCGCGTACGGGGTCACCCACCTGCTCTCCACCGGGGAGATGCTCTCCGGGGCGGGCCTGCGGGTGTTGGTGCCGCGCGAACTGGCGTACGACAACCGGGACGGGCAGTGGCGCTGGCGGGAGGACATTCCGCCACGTAACCGGCGTCTCGCGCTCACCCAGGAGGAGATCGAGGACCTGCTCGACCGCGGCTTCCCCCTGCCCGAGTGGCACACCCCTCCGGCGGTGGCGAAGGAGTTGGCCCGGGCTCGGCCGCCGCGCCGGCACCGGGGGCTCGTGGTGTTCCTGACCGGCCTCTCCGGCTCCGGCAAGTCCACCGTCGCCCGGGGGCTGGCGGACGCGTTGCGGGAGAACGGCGACCGGTCGGTGACCCTCCTCGACGGCGACGTGGTACGCCGCGAACTCTCCGCCGGGTTGAGCTTCAGCAAGACCGACCGGGATCTCAACGTCCGTCGGATCGGGTGGGTGGCGGCCGAGATCGCCCGGCACCACGGCATGGGTATCTGTTGCCCGATCGCTCCGTACGCGGCGGCCCGTGCGACGGCACGGGAGATGGCCCTGGCCGCCGGGGCGGGATTCGTGCTGGTGCACGTCGCGACACCGCTCGAGGTGTGCGAGCAACGGGACCGCAAGGGCCTGTACGCGCGGGCCCGCGCCGGTCTGCTGACCGGGATGACCGGCATCGACGACCCGTACGAGGAGCCGACGGACGCGGACCTGGTGCTGGACACCTCCCGCGTGAGCATCGCGGAGGCGGTGCAGGCCGTACTGGATCACCTGACCGAGACCGGCTGGGTGGAGTTGAAGATCCAGTCAGCCTGACCGTTCGCCCCGCCCCCTTTCCTTCCGCCGGTTCCGGGCACGCGCTAGTGTTCATCTTTGTTGGAACACGTTCGACCGCGTGAGAGTACGTGGACCCTGGGAGGCACGGCGGATGCTCGCACGGCAGCGGCAGTCGGCCATCCTCGATCGGGTCCGTGCCACCGGCGGTGTCCGGGTGAGCGACCTGGCGACCGAGTTCGGCGTCTCCGACATGACCATCCGGCGCGATCTGGAGGCGCTGCACGAGCGCGGCCTGCTGGCCAAGGTGCACGGCGGAGCGACCGCGGCCGGCACCAGCTCGACCGACGAGCCGGGCTTCCACGCCAAGTCCGTCCGGCAACTACCGGAGAAGGCCGCCATCGCGGACCGGGCCGCGGCGCTGGTCCGGCCCGGCGCGGCGGTCGCCCTCTCCGCCGGCACCACCACCGCCGAACTGGCCCGCCGGCTGGTGGAGGTTCCCGGCCTGACCGTGGTGACCAACTCACTGCCGGTAGCCGAGATCCTGCACGCCGGCGGTCGGTCCGACCAGACGGTGGTGCTCACCGGCGGCGTCCGGACGCCGTCGGACGCGCTGGTCGGACCGCTCGCGGTCGGGGCCGTCCGCCGGCTGCACCTCGATCTGCTCTTCCTCGGCGTCCACGGCATCACCGAGCGGGCCGGCTTCACCACCCCGAACCTGATGGAAGCCGAGATCGACCGGGCGCTGGTCGCCGCGGCGGACCAGCTGGTGGTGCTCGCCGACCACACGAAGTGGGGCACGGTCGGCATCTCCTCGATCGTCGAGCTGGCGGCAGCCCACGTACTGGTCAGCGACGAGGCGTTGCCTCCGACCGCGCGACGGGTACTCGGCGAACAGGTGGGCCAACTGATCATGGTTAAGGCGACGAGGGCGGGCCGCGCGACGCGCACGCCGACGAGTGAGGGGACGGCGCCGTGAAGCGCACCGCGATCAACCTGGCCGACGGCCGGGAACTGATCTACTTCGACGAGAACGACGACGCCGTCCGCGACCAGCCGGACCGCCGTGACCTGCCGCCGCCGCCACCCGCGTCGCAACTGCGCTACGACCCGCTGACCGACGAGTGGGTGGCGGTGGCCGTGCACCGGCAGACCCGTACGTTCCTGCCGCCCGCGAACGAGTGCCCGCTCGACCCGTCCGAGGGCGACCGGCTGACCGAGATCCCCGCACCGAACTACGACGTCGTGGTCTTCGAGAACCGGTTCCCCTCGTTGAGCGGCCGGGTCGCCGACGAGCCCGGCGAGATCACCCCGTTCACACCGGTCCGACCGGGCCAGGGGCGGTGTGAGGTGGTCTGCTTCACCTCCGACCACAACGCCTCCTTCGCCAGCCTCCCGCCGCGCCGCGTCCGCACCGTGCTGGACGCGCTCGCCGACCGGACCGAGGTGCTCGGCGAACTGCCCGGGGTGGAGCAGATCTTCTGCTTCGAGAACCGGGGTGTCGAGATCGGCGTCACGCTGCACCACCCGCACGGGCAGATCTACGCGTACCCCTTCGTGACGCCGCGCACCCGGGCGTTGCTGGCCGCGGCCCGCCGGCACGCCGAGCGCACCGGCGGAGGCAACCTGTACGCGGACGTGCTGGCCGCCGAACGCGCGGCCGGCGACCGCGTCGTCACCGAGAACGAGCACTGGACGGCGTTCGTGCCGGCGGCGGCCCGCTGGCCGTTCGAGGTGCACGTCGCACCACGGCGCGTGGTGCCGGACATCCCGGCCCTCGACGACGGCGAGCGGGACGCCTTCGGGCCGCTCTACCTGGATCTGCTGCGCCGCTTCGACGGGCTGTTCGCCATGCCGATGCCCTACATCGCGGCGTGGCACCAGGCGCCGGTGCGCATCGACCGCGAACTGGGCCACCTGCACCTTCAGCTGTTCAGCATCCGGCGGGCCAAGGACAAGCTGAAGTACCTGGCCGGTTCCGAGTCGGGGATGGGCGTCTTCATCAACGACATCTCCCCCGAACGCGCCGCCGAACTACTACGCGCCGCCTGAAGGAAGGGCACCTTATTAACGCCTCGTGTATAGGAGGGGGCCCTTCCTAACACCTGCCAGCGCGCCGGCCGCCTGCTGGAGAACAGGGCGCGGGGGGCCCGGGACAGGGCCCCCCGCAGGGAAGGGACGGCTGGCTGTGCGCGACACAGCCGGGAAGGCTGGCAGATCGGCACGCAGACCGCGGTCGACCTCGGTCAACCTTCTGGACGCGACTGGCATCTCGTCCACCCTGGTCAACGAGACGTGCCGGGCCGGGGTGACGCCGCACGCGTGTCACCCGCCGGACACAGCGGAGCCCGCCGGCGGGTGCCGACGGGCTCCGGTGCTGGTGCTGTCGAATCAGGCGGAGAGCCGGCGGGCCAGGTTCTCGTCGAGCGCGTTCATGAACTCGTCGGTGGTCAGCCACGGGGCGTCGCGCGAGATGAGCAGCGAGAGGTCCTTGGTCATCTGGCCGCCTTCGACGGTGTCGACGATGACCTGCTCCAGGGTGTTGGCGAACTCGGTGACCGCCGGGGTGCCGTCCAGCTTGCCCCGGTGGGCCAGGCCCCGGGTCCAGGCGTAGATCGACGCGATCGGGTTGGTCGAGGTCTTCTCGCCCTTCTGGTACTGCCGGTAGTGCCGGGTGACCGTGCCGTGCGCGGCCTCGGCCTCGACGGTACGGCCGTCCGGGGAGAGCAGCACCGAGGTCATCAGACCCAGCGAGCCGAAGCCCTGCGCGACAGTGTCGGACTGCACGTCACCGTCGTAGTTCTTGCAGGCCCAGACGTACCCGCCCTCCCACTTGAGCGCGGCGGCGACCATGTCGTCGATGAGCCGGTGCTCGTAGGTCAGTCCGGCGGCGTCGAACTCCGCCTTGAACTCGGACTCGAACACCTCGGCGAAGATGTCCTTGAACCGGCCGTCGTACGCCTTGAGGATGGTGTTCTTGGTCGACATGTAGACCGGGTAGTTGCGGTCCAGGCCGTACCGGAACGAGGCGCGGGCGAAGTCCCGGATCGACTCGTCGTAGTTGTACATGCCCATGGCGATGCCGCCGCCGGGGAAGTTGGCGACCTCCATCTCCATCGGCGTGCCGCCGTCGGCCGGCGTGTAGGTGATGGTCACCGTGCCCGGGCCGGGGACGACGAAGTCGGTGGCCTTGTACTGGTCACCGTGGGCGTGCCGGCCGATGATGATCGGCTTGGTCCAGCCGGGGACCAGCCGCGGCACGTTGGACATGATGATCGGCTCACGGAAGACGACGCCGCCGAGGATGTTGCGGATGGTGCCGTTGGGCGACCGCCACATCTTCTTCAGGCCGAACTCCTCGACCCGGGCCTCGTCCGGGGTGATGGTGGCGCACTTGACGCCGACGCCGTGCTCCTTGATGGCGTTGGCGGCGTCAATGGTGACCTGGTCGTCGGTCTCGTCGCGGTACTGGATCGACAGGTCGTAGTAGTGCAGGTCGACGTCGAGGTAGGGCAGGATCAGCTGCTCGCGGATCTGCTTCCAGATGATCCGGGTCATCTCGTCGCCGTCGAGCTCCACGACCGGGTTGTTTACCTTGATCTTCGCCATCGGCCGGCGCTCCTCTCGGGGGACACGTGCTCAAGCAGTACGAGCGTACTGCAATTGGGCCGGCAGCCCCCAGCCGGCCTCGGCCGACCGGTGAAACCGGGGCTGCACGGCACAGCAGTTCCCTGACACGATCGCGCGATGCCACTGAGCCGCACTCTCGGGTCTATCACGATCACCGCGCTCACCGACGGAGAGGGCGCGTTCTTCCAGCCCCGCGACGAGGTATTTCCGCACGCCACGGCCGCACACTGGGCGGAGGCCGACCGCCGCGACCCTGGTTCGGTCACCGCAGACGGGCAGTGGTGGCTGCCGTTCCGCAGCTTCGCGATCCGCTCCGGCGACGGACCGGTGACCCTGGTCGACGCCGGAATCGGCCCGACCGACGCGCCCGCCGCGAGCTGGGCGCCGGTGCCCGGCCGGCTACCCGCCGAACTGGCCGCCGCCGGCATCGACCCCACCGACGTCGACACGGTCGTACTGACCCACCTGCACAGCGACCACATCGGCTGGGCGGTCACCGGCACACCCGGCCGGCCGTACTTCCCGAACGCGAGCTACCTGCTGCAGCGCGCCGAGGTGGACGCGGCCCGGACGCTCAACCCGGGCCTGCCGGCCGGCCTGATCGCGCCGTTGCGCGCCGCCGGCCAGCTCCGGGTGGTCGACGGCGAGACAGACCTCACCCCGGGGGTACGACTGCTGTCCACCCCCGGACACACCCCCGGCCACCAGTCGGTGCTCGTGACGGTGGCCGACGAGCGCCTGCTGATCACCGGCGACCTCCTGGTCCACACGGTGCAACTGGTCGACCCCACCCTGGCGTACGCCCACGAGGAAGACCCCGACGAAGCCCGCCGTTCCCGGGAAACCACCCTGACCACGGCAAACCCCACCCTGCTGGCCACCCCCCACCTAACCACCCCCTTCACCCCCCACCCCTAACCCCGCCCAGCCAGCCCCCCGCACCCCGACCCCGCCCGCCCCGCCCCCGCCTGCCCGGCCCACCCGGCCCTCCGGCCCGATCTCCGCCTACCCGGCCGGCGACTCCCCGGCCCGCTCTCCGCCTGCCCGGCCCGCCCTCCTACCCGCCCAGCGACTGCCCGGCCCGCCCCCGTCGATCACGAAATTATTGCCTTCCCACTCGGCGTGTCCGGGCAATAACTCCATGATCGACGCGTGGATCGAGGTACGGACCCGGCGGCACCCCCGTGATCAAGAGGTTTGCGTCAGGAATCGGGGTTTTGGTGACGCGAACCTCTTGATCACCGGGTTAGGTGGGCGCAGGCCGGGATGTGGCGCGGGCGGCCGGGTGGGGGTGGCGCGGGGGTGGGAGGGAGTGCGAGAAGGGCGCGCCCCGCAGGACCCGCACCCCCGAGAAGTTCATGCAGAGGGTAACAATCAGGATATATAGCCACGCAAACGGACGAAAGCCCCNNNNCGTACGGGGGGGGGGGGGGGGGGGGGGGGGGGGGGGGGGGGGGGGGGGGGGGGGGGGGGGTGGGGCGGCGGGGCGCGCCGGCTTGGCCGGCGCGCCCTTCGTCGTGCTGCTGGTGGATCACATGCTGGAGATGTCGCCCTGCTTCGCGCGGACGGCCTCGGCCGCCTCGAGGAGGCTCGCGCGCTCGTCGGCGTCCAGGTCGGTCTCGACGACCCGACGGACACCCTCGGCGCCGATCTCGGCCTCGACGCCCAGGTAGACGCCGGAGATGCCGTACTCGCCGTCGACCCAGGCGCAGACCGGCATGACGTCGCCGGAGTCCTCGGCCACGGCCTTCGCCATGCGGGCCGCGGCGGCGGACGGGGCGTAGTACGCCGAACCCGTCTTGAGCAGCGCGACGACCTCGGCCCCACCGTTGCGGGTCTTGACGACCAGCTCCTCGATCTGCTCGGCCGGCATCGCGTCGCGCAGCGGCTTGCCGTTGACGGTGCTCTGCGACGGCACCGGCACCATGGTGTCGCCGTGCGAGCCAAGGGTGAGGGTGCGTACGGACGCCACGGGCACGTTCAACGCCTCGGCGACGAAGTTGCTGAACCGCGCGGTGTCGAGCATGCCGGCCTGGCCGAGGACCCGGTTCTTGGGGAACTGGGTGGCGATCTGCGCCAGGGCGGTCATCTCGTCCAGCGGGTTGGAGACGACGATGACAACGGCGCTCGGGGCGTACTTGGCGACGTTCTCGGCGACCTGGCGGACGATCTTGGCGTTGGTCTCCAGGAGGTCCATCCGGCTCATGCCCGGCTTGCGGGGCAGACCGGCGGTGATGACGACGACGTCGGAGCCCTCGATGGCCTCGTAGCCCTCACCGTTCGGGCCGGTGGTCACGCCGACGACCTTGGTCTCGAAGCCCTCGATGGCCCGCGACTGGTTGAGGTCGAGCGCGAGGCCCGCGGGCTTGCCCTCCACGATGTCGGTGATCACTACGGTGTCGAAGACGTCGTACTCGGCCAGGCGCTGTGCGGTGGTGGAGCCGTAGAAACCAGCCCCGACGACAGTGACCTTCTTACCCATGGTCGTCCCACTCCCTGATACCAGTCGGTTTTCCGGACCGTATCAGCCATCCTGGCACCGATCGGGCCAGGGGCGGAGGGTTACCGCCTTGTCGGGTTAGGAAGGGCCCCTTTACATGCACCAGGCGCTAATAAGGTGCCCTTCCTTACACCTCAGCCGCGTTCGGCGCGCTCCACCACGTTGGTCAGCAACATGGCGCGGGTCATCGGGCCGACACCGCCGGGCATCGGGACGAGCGCGCCGGCCGTCTCGGCCACCTCCGGGTCGACATCCCCGGTGTAGCGGCCCTTGCCGTCCGGGCCGATCACCCGCGTGATGCCGACGTCCACGACCACCGCGCCGGGGTTGATCATGTCGGCGGTCAGCAGTCCGGGTACGCCGGCCGCGACGATGACGATGTCGGCGGCGCGGGTGTGCGAGGCGAGGTCGAGGGTGCCGGTGTGGCAGAGGGTCACGGTGGCGTTCTCGCTACGACGGGTGAGCAGCAGGCCAAGCGGGCGGCCGACGGTGTTGCCCCGGCCGACCACGGCCACGGTGGCGCCCCGTAGCGCCACGTCGTGGCGGCGGAGCAGCTCGACGATGCCACGCGGGGTGCAGGGCAGCGGACCGTCGTAGCCGAGGACCAGGCGACCCAGGTTGACCGGGTGCAGGCCGTCGGCGTCCTTGTCCGGGTCGATCAGCTCCAGCACCCGCTGGGTGTCCAGGTGGGCGGGCAGCGGCAGCTGGACGATGTAGCCGTGGCACGCCGGGTCGGCGTTCAGCTCGGCGATTACGTCGTCGACCTGCTGCTGGGTGGCGTCGGCCGGCAGCTCCCGGCGGATCGAGGCGATGCCCACCTCGGCGCAGTCGCGGTGCTTGCCGTTGACGTACGCCTGGCTTCCCGGGTCGGCCCCGACCAGGACCGTGCCCAGCCCGGGGATGATGCCGCGCTCCGCGAGCGCCTTCACCCGTGTCCGCAGCTCGTCCTTGATCTCCGCTGCGGTCGCCTTGCCGTCCAGAACCGTCGCCGTCACGACCAGATCGTCTCATGTCCGGCACCTGCCGTTCCCGGGACCTCGCTCCGGCCGACCGCCGAGGCCCCGATCACACACCCATCGGTAACGAAGAGTCACGTGCCGTTCATCACTATCAGTGACTGCCTGTGGAACTGGTCACCGTCGAAACGGGCGGCGGCGGTGCGCGTGGGCGACACCGGACGACTCGCCACGGAGCGCCGAATTCGTTTCACCAGAGCACGGAAGATCTCCGCTTCACCGGCGAATTCCCAGTTCATGGCCGCCTGTCCGGTCTGGGGTAGCACGCGCTAGGTCCGCACGCAAGCAGGTGCGACTGGAACCGTTACCCGCCCGCGACCCAGCCGTTGTCGACAGGCGGTAAGCCGACCTACCGTTACCGCCTGTTGCGCAGCGTAAACCCAGCGTCGGGCATGACTGCGCAGCGTGAGGAGATGAGGAGGCTCAATGCGAGTTCGTAGACTCGCTGCCTGGACCGCCCTCCCGCTCGCGGTGACGCTGGGCCTCGCGGCCTGCGGCAGCGGCGGAGACGGCGGATCCGGTGGCAACGGCAGTTCGGCCGTCAGCATCCAGATCGGCGAGCCGAAGCACCTGGTTCCCACCAACACCACGGAGACGTCCGGCTCTCAGGTCATCGCCGGCCTGTTCAGCCCGCTCGTCGACTATGACGCCCAGAACAAGCCGTACGAGGTGGCTGCCCAGTCGATCACCTCGTCCGACAACAAGGTCTGGACGATCAAGCTCAAGGACGGCTACACCTTCCACAACGGTGAGAAGGTCACGTCCCAGAACTACATCAACGCGTGGAACTACGGCGCGTACGCCCCCAACGGCCAGGACACCAACCCCTTCTTCGAGAAGATCGCTGGTTACGCCGACCTGCAGGGCAAGGAGCCGAAGGCCAAGGAGATGTCCGGCCTGAAGAAGGTCGACGACCTCACCTTCACCGTGACGCTCTCCGACCCGTACATCGACTTCCGCACGACGCTGGGCTACAACGCGTTCTTCCCGATGCCGGACGCCGCGTTCTCGGCGCCGGGCGTGCTCAAGGACTCCTACGAGCAGGCTCCGATCGGGCAGGGCCCCTTCAAGATGAAGGGCACCTGGCAGCACGACAGCAAGATCGAGGTCGAGCGGTACGACGCGTTCCCGGGCGAGAAGCCCAAGGTCAAGAACGTGGAGTTCCGGATCTACCAGCAGCTCACCGCGGCGTACGCGGACGTCCTGGCGGACAACCTGGACGTGCTGCCGACGATCCCGACCGAGAGCCTGAGCACCGCGCCGACCGACCTGGGCGACCGGTACCAGACCAGCCCGATGTCGTCGTTCCAGTTCCTGGCGTTCCCGACGTTCGACAAGGACTACAGCAACCCGGACGTCCGCAAGGCCATCTCGATGGCGATCGACCGTGACGAGATCACCAAGTCGGTCTTCAAGGGCTCGCAGACGTCGGCGCGCTCCTTCGTCTCGCCGGTCCTGCCGGGCTACCGCGAGAACACCACCGGCACGGCGGGCGAGTTCAACCCGACCGAGGCCAAGAAGCTCTACCAGGCCGCCGGCGGTCCCGCGAAGATCGTCATCTCGTACAACGGCGACGGCGGTCACAAGGACTGGGTCGACGCCACGGTCAACCAGCTCAAGGCCAACCTGGGTGTGGACGCGGTCGGCGTGGCCGAGCCGAAGTTCGCCGACCTGCTGACCAAGGTCGAGAAGAAGACGCCGGTGGGTGCCTTCCGGATGGGTTGGGTCATGGACTACCCGACCATGGAGGACTACCTCGGCCCGCTGTACAGCACGAACGGCTCGTCGAACTACTACGGCTACAGCAACAAGGATTTCGACAGGCTGGTCAAGGAGGGTGCCGCCGCCAAGACGCAGGACGAGGCGATCGCCAAGTACCAGCAGGCGGAGGACATCCTGGCCAAGGACATGCCGGTGATCCCGCTGCGCTTCGGCCAGAACGTGTTCGGCTACTCGTCCAAGGTCAAGAACGTGCAGATGGACCTGTTCCAGCGGGTCAACCTCGTCAAGATCGAAGCAGCCAACTGAGCTGAGCAGGGTGCGGGCCACCCGGGCGACGAAGCCCGGGTGGCCCGGTCTGCACCACCGGGGCCGGGCCGCAGCAGCGGACCCGGCGTCGGTGGCGCCGGCTCCCCCGGGCCGGACGGCACGTTCCGGATATTTCGGGTACGACCAGAGATGCCGTCCTGCGACCCTTTCGCACATTTCCGGAGAGACTGCTAAGCATGTTCCGCTACATCCTGCGGCGCCTACTGCAGATGGTCCTCGCCTTCTTCGGGACCACCCTGATCGTCTACGCGCTGACATTCGCCGGGCAGGGCGACCCGATCCAGGCGCTCGCCGGCGAACGGCCGGTGACGCCAGCGCAACGGGCCTACCTGACCGAGAAGTACCACCTCGACGCCACCGGCGTCGGCGGGTTCTTCTACCGCTACTTCGACTACGTCAAGAACCTGCTCCAGGGCAACCTGGGCGAGTCACTCACCGGTCGGAACATCGGTGACATCCTCCAGTCGGCCTGGCCGGTCACCGTGCGGCTCGCGCTCATCGCACTCGCCGTGGCGATCATCTTCGGCGTCACCGCCGGGGTGCTCGCCGGCATCCGCCGGGCCAGCATCTTCGACAACTCGACGCTCGTGCTGACCCTCCTGGTGCTCGGCATCCCGACGATCGTGCTGGCGCCCCTGGCGCAGTATCTGCTGGGCGTCAAGTGGCAGCTCTTCCCGCCCACCGCCGGCTCCGACCCGACCTTCTACGCGCTGCTGCTGCCGGGCATCGTGCTCGGCTCGCTCTCGCTGGCCACCGCCCTGCGACTCACCCGGGCCTCGGTGGCGGAGAACCTGCGCGCGGACTACGTCCGGACCGCTCGGTCCAAGGGCCTGGTCAAGCGGCGCATCGTCGTCGTCCACGTGCTGCGCAACTCACTGATCCCGGTGGTCACCTTCCTCGGTGTGGAACTGGGCAACCTGATGAGCGGCGCGATCATCACCGAGGGCGTCTTCAACATCCCCGGCGTCGGCTTCAACCTCTTCCGCGGCATCCGCACCGAGGACGGCCCCCTGGTGGTGGGCATCGTCAGCGTGCTGGTCGTGGTCTACCTGGTCTCGAACCTGGTGGTGGACGTCCTGTACGCCGTACTCGACCCGAGGATCCGCTATGAGTGAGCGCAGCGAGGTGCCGGCATGAGTGACTTTGAGACTGTCGCGGCCAGCGAGAACCAGGCCGCGCGGCGGGGCCCTTCGGGCGAACCGGGCGCACCCAACCAGGTGGGCGTTCCGCAGAAGTCCCGCAGCCTGGCCGGAGACGCCTGGCGGGACCTGCGCCGCAACCCGATCTTCTGGATCTCGCTGGCACTGGTCACCATCTTCACCCTGATGGCACTGCTCCCCGGGGTGTTCACCACGAACAATCCGAACGACTGCCTGCTCTCCCGACAGCACGCCGGGCCGTCCGGCGGAGCTATCTTCGGGTACGACTTCCAGGGCTGCGACACGTACTCCCGGGCGGTCTACGGCACCCGGGCCTCGCTGCTGGTCGGTGCGCTCGCCACCCTCGGCACCGGGATCATCGCGCTCGTGGTCGGCATGCTCGCCGGTTACTTCGGCCGCTGGGTCGACGCGGTGCTCTCCCGGGTGATCGACGTGGTGCTCGGTATCCCGCTGCTGCTGGCCGCGATCGTGCTGCTCAAGCGGGTGTCCAGCGACAGCCAGTGGGCCCGGATCGGCGCTGTCGTCTTCGTGCTGGCGCTCCTCGGATGGACCACCGCCGCCCGCGTGGTCCGTTCCTCGGTGATCACCGCCAAGGAACAGGACTACGTCGCGGCGGCCCGGATGCTCGGCGCCGGCAACAGCCGGATCATGTGGCGGCACATCCTGCCGAACTCGCTGGCTCCGGCCATCGTGGTGCTGACGATCGCGCTCGGCTCGTTCATCGCCGCCGAGGCGACGCTGTCCTTCCTCGGCATCGGCCTCAAGGCGCCGACCATCTCGTGGGGCCAGGACATCGACACCGGCCGGATCCACATGCGCGAGGCGGCCACCCCGCTCCTCGTTCCGTCGGCCTTCCTCGCGCTCACCGTCCTGGCGTTCATCATGCTCGGCGACGCGATCCGTGACGCCTTCGACCCGAAGCTGCGGTGATTCACTCATGACCGTCGAACCCACGCCCGCCTCCGCCACGCCCGAGGGCGGTCACCTGCTGGAGCTGCGGGACCTGCACGTCGAGTTCCGCACCAACGAGGGTGTGGCCCGGGTGATCAACGGCGTGTCGTACCACCTGGACGCCGGGGAGACCCTCGCCGTGCTCGGTGAGTCCGGCTCCGGCAAGTCGGTCACCGCTCAAGCGATCATGGGCATCCTGGACTCGCCGCCCGCGTTCGTCCGCTCCGGCCAGATCCTCTACCAGGGTCAGGACCTGCTCACCCGCTCCGAGGAGCAGCGTCGGCAGGTACGCGGCAAAGAGATCGCGATGATCTTCCAGGACGCGCTGTCCGCCCTCAACCCGGTGTTCCCCGTCGGCTGGCAGATCGGTGAGACGTTGCGCCAGCGCGCCGGGATGTCCCGGGGTGACGCCCGCCGTCGCGCGATCGAGCTGATGGACCTGGTCAAGATCCCCGGGGCCGCCAAGCGGGTCGGTGACTACCCGCACCAGTTCTCCGGCGGCATGCGGCAGCGCGTCATGATCGCGATGGCGTTGGCGCTGGACCCGAAGGTGCTCATCGCCGACGAGCCGACCACCGCGCTCGACGTCACCGTGCAGGCCCAGATCATGGACCTGCTCGCCGACCTGCGCCGGGACCTCAACATGGCGATGATCCTGATCACCCACGACCTGGGCGTGGTCGCCGGCGTCGCGGACCGGATCGCGGTCATGTACGCGGGCCGGATCGTCGAGCACGCCGACGTCCGCTCGCTCTACAAGGCGCCGGCCCACCCGTACACCAAGGGGTTGTTGGAATCGATCCCCCGCCTGGACGTCCGCGGCCAGGAACTGGCGACGATCAAGGGGTTGCCCCCGAACCTGATGCGCATCCCCTCCGGATGCCCCTTCCACCCCCGGTGCCCGTACGCGCAGCAGGTCTGCGTGGACGTGGTGCCGCACGACCTGGTCCTCGGCGACGGCCGAACCAGCGCTTGCCACTTCGCGCAGGAGGTCCGTGATGACAGCGCCCGCTAGCTCCGCCAAGGTCCGGGGCGAGACGATCCTCTCCGTCGACAACCTGGTGAAGCACTTCCCGATCAGTCAGGGTGTGCTGTTCCAACGGCAGATCGGCGCGGTCAAGGCCGTCGACGGCGTGAGCTTCGAGCTGCGCCGGGGCGAGACGCTGGGCGTGGTCGGCGAGTCCGGGTGCGGCAAGTCCACCCTCGCCCGACTGCTCATGCGGCTGGAGACGCCCACCTCCGGAAGCGCCACCCTGGAGGGCAGGGACCTGTTCAAGGCCTCCGGGTCCGAACTGCGCCGGCTACGCCGGAACATGCAGATGGTCATGCAGGACCCGTACACGTCGTTGAACCCGCGGATGACGGTCGGCGACATCATCGGCGAGCCGTTCGAGATCCACCCGGACGCCGCGCCCAAGGGCAGCAAGGCCAAGCGGGTCCAGGAGCTGCTCGACCTGGTGGGGCTGAACCCGGAGCACATCAACCGGTACCCGCACCAGTTCTCCGGCGGTCAGCGGCAGCGCATCGGCATCGCCCGGGCGCTCGCGCTGCGGCCCGAGGTGATCGTCTGCGACGAGCCCGTCTCGGCGCTGGACGTCTCCATCCAGGCCCAGGTGATCAACCTGCTGGAGCAGCTCCAGGACGAGTTCGGGCTCTCGTACATCTTCATCGCCCACGACCTGTCCGTGGTGCGGCACATCGCCGACCGGGTCGCCGTCATGTACCTCGGGCGGATCGTCGAGATCGGCACCGAGGACGAGATCTACGAGCGGCCGACCCACCCGTACACCCAGGCCCTGCTCTCGGCCGTGCCGGTGCCGGACCCGGAGGTACGCGACCAGCGCAGCATGATCCGGCTGGTCGGCGACGTGCCGAGCCCGGCCGACCCGCCGAGCGGCTGCCACTTCCGGACCCGCTGCTGGAAGGCCCAGGAGATCTGCGCGATCGAGGACCCGCAGACCGTCCCGAGAGCGGCAGACCCCCACCCGTCCGCCTGCCACTTCGCCGAACTCCGCTCCCCCACCACAGCCTGACCCGCCCCCACCCCCACCCCCGCCCGCCCCCGCCCTTCCGCCCGCCCTCGTCGATCATGAAGTTGCGGTGGGCGAACCCTCCGCCGGCGCCCCTTTTGCGGGGCACCACAACTCCATGATCGACGCGGGCAGGGCGGGGCGGGGCGGGGCGGGGCGGGGCGGGGCGGGGTGGGGTGGGTCAGTGGAAGAAGTGGCGGGTCTTCGTCAGGTACATCGTTACGTTGGCCTTCTTCGCCGCTTCGATTACCTCTTCGTCGCGGATGGAGCCGCCGGGCTGGACGATGGCGCGGACGCCCGCGTCGATGAGGATCTGCGGGCCGTCGGCGAACGGGAAGAACGCGTCCGAGGCGGCCACCGAGCCACGGGCCCGGTCGGCGCCGGCGCGGCTGACCGCGAGCTGCGCCGAGTCGACGCGGTTGACCTGACCCATGCCCACCCCGACGGTCGCGCCGTCCTTGGCGAGCAGGATCGCGTTGCTCTTCACCGCGCGGACCGCCCGCCAGGCGAACGCCAGGTCGCGCAGCAGCTCCTCGTCGGCGGGCTCACCGGTCGCCAACTGCCAGCTCGCCGGGTCGTCGCCGGGGGCGTCCACCCGGTCGGCGGCCTGGGTCAACACGCCGCCAGTCACCGACCGCCACTCGACGGCAGCCGGAGTCCACGCGGGCGCGCGCAGCAGCCGGATGTTCTTCTTGCCCTGCAACACCTCGACCGCGCCCTCGTCGAAGCCGGGGGCGACCACCACCTCGGTGAAGATGTCCGCGACCTGCCGGGCCATCTCGACCGAGACCGGCCGGTTGACGGCGATGACACCGCCGAACGCCGACACCGGGTCGCAGGCGTGCGCCCGGCGGTGCGCCTCGGCCACGTCCACGCCCACCGCGATGCCGCACGGGTTGGCGTGCTTGATGATCGCCACGGCCGGCTGGTCGGCGAAGTCGTTCGCGGCCCGCCAGGCGGCGTCCGCGTCCACGTAGTTGTTGTACGACATCTCCTTGCCGTGCAACTGCTCGGCCTGAGCCAGCCCTGCCGGGGCGTCCGGGTCGACGTAGAGAGCGGCCGGCTGGTGCGGGTTCTCGCCGTACCGCAGCACCGTCGACTTGCGCAGCGCCGAACCGGCGAACGCCGGCCAGGTGTCGTCGGCGGGAGCCAGCTCACGGGCACACCACTGGGCGACCGCCACGTCGTACTCGGCGATGTCGGCGAACGCGCGGGCCGCGAGCGCGCGACGCTGGGCCAGCGTGAAGCCGCCCTCGTCGAGCGCGCCGAGCAGCGCCGGGTAGCCGGCCGGGTCGGTGAGCACGGCGACCGAGGCGTGGTTCTTGGCGGCGGCGCGCACCATGGCCGGGCCGCCGATGTCGATCTGCTCCACGCACTCCTCGACGCCGGCCCCGGAGGCGACGGTCGCCTGGAACGGATAGAGGTTGGAGACCAGCAGGTCGAACGCGGCCACCCCCAGCTCGTCGAGCTGGGCCACGTGGGTGTCCTTGCGCAGGTCGGCGAGCAGGCCCGCGTGCACCTTCGGGTGCAGGGTCTTCACCCGGCCGTCGAGCACCTCGGGGAACCCGGTCACCGTCTCCACCGGCGTCACCGGCACCCCGGCGGCGGCGATGGTGCCCGCCGTGCTGCCGGTGGACACGATCTCCACACCGGCCGCGTGCAGGGCCTGGGCCAGCTCGACCAACCCGGTCTTGTCGTAGACGCTGACCAGCGCCCGCCGAATCGGGCGACGCCCGTCCTGAGTGGGACTCACGGAACCGTGACCTTCCTTCCGGTGATGGTCCAGCCTTCGCGGACCAGCCGACCGACCTGCTCGACGAGCTGGCGGCGCTCGGCTTCCTTGATGCGTTCGGTGAGGGTGTCCACGTCGTCGTCGTCCAGCACCGGCACTGCGACCTGCGCCACGATCGGCCCGGTGTCCATGCCGGCGTCGACGAAGAACAGCGTGGCCCCGGTGAGCTTCACGCCGTAGGCGAGAGCGTCGCGCGGGCCGTGGATGCCGGGAAACGCCGGCAGCAGGGTGTTGTGGGTGTTCAGGTAGCGGTCGCCGAAGGCGGCGAGGAAGTGCGGGCCGACCAGCTTGAGGAACCCGGCGGAGATGACCAGGTCCGGTTGGTGCTTGGCGACGTGCGCGGTGAGCGCCCGGTCCCAGTCTTCCCGGCTGTCGTGATCCGGGACCCGCTCGACGAACGTCGGCACCCCGGCGGCCTCGGCCCGGTCCAGGCCCGCGATGCCGTCGCGGTCCGCGCCGACCGCCACCACCTGGGCGCCGTACGCGGGATCGACCGCGGCGTCCAGCAGGGCCTGGAGGTTGCTCCCGGAGCCGGAGACGAGGACGACGATGCGGGCGACGGACGCGGGCTCGGTCACCGCAACACCCTATCGGGCAGGTCACGAACGACCTTCGACCGGGCGGCGCGCCGATTCTGTGCCGGTGCGGACGAGCATCGAACCGGTACGCTGCCGGTCGCTCGGGCTGGACACCGCGCCGGCCCGCACCCCTGTCAGTAATCCGGCACGGCGAGCGTGCCGATCGAATGAGGAGCACCCCCATGCACCCCGGCGCCCACCCCCAGCAGCAGCCGCCGATCAACAACAACATGACGATGTCGATCGTCGCCATCTTCCTGTTCTGGCCGCTGGCCATCCCGGCGATCATCAACGCGTCGAAGGTCAACCCGCTGCTGCAGCAGGGTGACTACGCCGGTGCCCAGGCCGCCGCCGCGGAGTCGCGGAAGTGGTCGAAGTGGGCCCTCATCGTGGGCATCGCGTGGCTTGTCATCGTGTTGCTGTGCTGTGCGTTGGGCGGCCTGGGCGCGATCATGAGTGGGAACAGCAGCACCAACTGACGGATCCAACCAAGGAGTTCTCTCGAATGCAGCCCGGTAATCCCGGTCAGGACCCGTACGGCCAGCAGCCGAACGACCCGTACGGCCAGCAGCCGAACGACCCGACCGCACCCCAGCCGCCGCACGACCCGTACGCCCCGCCGCCGGCCGCCCCGTACGGCCAGCAGCCCACCTCGGGCCAGCCGTACGGCCAGCCCGCTCCGGGGCAGCCCTACGGCCAGCCGCCGCAGGACCCGTACGGCGCGCCGCAGGCCCCGTACGGGCAGCAGCCGCAGGCGCCCTACGGCGCTCCGACGTACCCGAACGCCGGGTACCCGCAGGCCCAGGGGCAGAACAACACCCTCGGTCTGGTGTCGATGATCCTCGGCATCGCGTCGATCCCGCTGGTCTGCTGCGTCTTCCTGGGTATCCCGGTGGGCATCGCCGCCGTGGTGACCGGCTACCTCGCCAAGCAGAAGGTCGCCCAGGGCCAGGCCAGCAACGCGGGCCAGGCCAAGGCCGGTCTGATCTGCGGCGCGGTCGGCGTCGGCCTGGGCATCCTGCTGCTCCTGCTGAACGTCATCGGGAGCTTCAGCCTGCCGACCGAGCCCTGATCGGCAACCCTCTCGTCGGGGCGCTCCGGATCTCCTCCGGGGCGCCCCGCGGCGTTCCCACCCTCGATCCCCCACGCGTTGATCATGAAGTTGTCGCCCCGCACCTCGGCGTGTCGTGACAACAACTTCCTGATCAGCCGAAGGGCGGGGGTGGTCAGGGGGTGGGGCGGGGGGTGCGGGCCAGTACGCGGGTGGCGGCGGCGCCGAGTAGCGCGCCTACCGCGACGACGCCGGCCGCCACGGCGCCGACCTGCCAGGCCACCGGCCCGAGCTGCGCCAGCCGCCCCGATCCGAGTGGTCCGGCGGAGGCCGCGGCGGCGACGCCGAGCAGCACGCCGGCCACCGGGCCGGCCAACGCGGCCGGCGCCAGCAACTCCGCCCACCGTCGCGGGGCGCGCTCCGGCCCGGCGACGCGGGCCAGCCGGCGGGCGAGCAGCCAGCCGGCGACCATCCCGGCCAGCACCGGCACCGCGAGCAGCAGGGCGCCGAGGCCGTCCACCGGGCCGCGCGGCAAGCCGGCGAGCAGGGGTACGGCCGGCAGCGCGCCGACGGACACCTCGCTGGTACGCACCGCCGTGTCGACGCCGACCGCGAAGCCCGGCCCGAGCAGATAGCTCGTCGACCAGACCGCCGCGTTCGGCGCGTACGCCATGCTGACCAGGGTGATCCCGGCCTGCCCGGCCACGCCGGTCCGGTACGCGCCGATCATGTCCGCCGCGTCGCCGCCCCCGGTGGCCACGGCCAGGCCGGCCGCGCCGGCCCCCGCGCCGAGCAGCAGGAGCGCGGCCACCAGGCCGGTGCGGACGCCGTCGCGCAGCGGGCCGGGTATCCGGGCGACGAGCAGCCGGGTCACGGCGGTGATCCGGATCGCGCCGACCAGCGCGCCGAGCGTGCCGACCACCGCGAACGTGGCCGCCGCCCGCACCGGGGACACCTGTGGACCGTGCGCGCCGATCAGCACCGCGGCGAGAGCGCCGAGCAGGGCGTACGCCAGACCGACCGCTCCGGCCGCGATCAGCGCCCGGCGCGGTGAGCGGCTGTCGCGGGCGCCGATCGCGCGGCTCACGTGCACGCCGGCCCGGGTGAGTCGCCACAGCGCGAGCACGGTCAGCGCCAGCGGGGCGAGCCCGAACGGGCCCGCCTCGGTGTGCAGCGGGACGCCGTGCCCCACCAGCCAACCGGCCAACGCGGTGCGCAGGGTGCCGCCCAGCGTGGTGGAGTCCGCGCCCAACTGGACCAGGCCGAGCACGATGGCCACCGGCAGGTACGAGGTGAGGGCGGCCCCGCCGGCGGCCACCCCGGCGGCGACGGGCAACGGCGCCCGGCCGCGCGGCGACCCACCGGCGCGGGGCGCGGGCACCCGTCGGCGCGGCGGGGCGCGGTCGACCGGCCGGTCGTCGGCGCGTACGCCGCCGGCACGGCTGGGACGGTCAGGGGTGACGGGGGACATCCGCTCTACTCTGGCACGTCGCGCGGGCTGTGGCAGTCCGTTAACGCGCCCTCAGCGGCGGCGAGTTGGGCGAACCGGGTTCCGGACGGCCCGCGCGGGTCTAGCCTCGGCCCAGAGGGGGGTGGCCGTCGCCGCCATCGGGTCTCATCCGCCGGTCGCGGCCCGGGTCCGCCCGCCGCCCACGACCGACCGGAGGTAGTCGTGACGACCACATACCCGCCGCCACCGCCGGCCCGGGGCCGGGACCGCACCACGCTCTGGGGCGTGCTGGGCATCGTCCTCGGCCTGATCTGTTGCGGCATCCTCGGCATCATCTTCGGTTACCTGTCACTGCGGGACGCGCGGCGTAACGGCCAGTCGCCGGTGCTCGGCTACCTCGCCATCGCGTTCGGCGTGATCAACATCATCGGCGGGTCGATCCTGCGTCTCACCGGCAACTACCCGTTCTGGAACAACGACTGAGCCGGCGGTACGACGAAGGGGCCGACCGGTTCCGGTCGACCCCTTCGCTGTTGCCCTGCCGGCTCAGTTGCCGGACATGATCTCCCGCATCAGCTTCGCGGTCTCGGTCGGCGTCTTGCCGACCTTCACCCCGACGGCCTCGAGCGCCGCCTGCTTCGCCTCGGCGGTGCCGGCCGAGCCGGAGATGATCGCGCCGGCGTGGCCCATGGTCTTGCCGGGGGGCGCGGTGAATCCGGCGATGTAGCCCACCACCGGCTTGGTGACGTTGGCCTTGATGAACTCGGCGGCCCGCTCCTCGGCGTCGCCGCCGATCTCACCGATCATCACGATGGCGTCGGTCTCCGGGTCGGCCTCGAACGCCTTGAGGGCGTCGATGTGCGTGGTGCCGATGATCGGGTCGCCACCGATGCCGACGCAGGTGGAGAAGCCGATGTCGCGCAGCTCGTACATCATCTGGTAGGTCAGCGTGCCGCTCTTGCTGACCAGGCCGATCCGGCCGGAGCCGGTGATGTCGGCCGGGATGATGCCGGCGTTGGACGCGCCCGGGGAGGCGATCCCCGGGCAGTTCGGCCCGATGATTCGGGTGCGCTCGCCCTGGGCGAGGTTGTACGCCCAGAACGCGGCGGTGTCGTGCACCGGCACGCCCTCGGTGATCACCACGGCCAGCGGAATCGCGGCGTCGATCGCCTCGACCACGGCGGCCTTGGTGAACTGCGGCGGCACGAAGATGACGGTGACGTCGGCACCGGTCTCGGCCATGGCGTCCGCCACGGACGCGAACACCGGCAGCTCGGTGCCGTCGAAGTCGACCTTCTGGCCCGCCTTGCGCGGGTTGACGCCGCCCACCACGTTGGTGCCGGCGGCGAGCATCCGCCGGGTGTGCTTGGAGCCCTCGGAGCCGGTCATCCCCTGGACGATGACCTTCGATTCCTTGGTCAGCCAGATAGCCATGATCAGACCCCCGCAGCTGCCAGCTCAGCGGCCCGCTCGGCCGCACCGTCCATGGTGTCCACCCGCTGCACGAGCGGGTTGTTCGCGCCGTCCAGGATCGCCCGGCCAGCCTCGGCGTTGTTGCCGTCGAGACGGACGACGAGCGGCTTGGTGACCTTCTCGCCACGCTGCTCGAGCAGGGCCAGCGCCTGGATGATGCCGTTGGCGACCTCGTCGCAGGCGGTGATGCCGCCGAAGACGTTGACGAAGACGCTCTTCACGGCCGGGTCGGAGAGCACGATCTCCAGCCCGTTCGCCATCACCGCGGCGCTCGCGCCACCGCCGATGTCGAGGAAGTTGGCCGGCTTGACGTTGCCGTGCCGCTCACCGGCGTACGCGACCACGTCGAGGGTCGACATGACCAGGCCCGCGCCGTTGCCGATGATGCCGACCTCGCCGTCGAGCTTGACGTAGTTGAGGTCCTTGGCCTTGGCGGCCTGCTCCAGCGGGTCCACGCTGGCCTGGTCGACCAGGGCCTCGTGGTCCGGGTGCCGGAACGCGGCGTTCTCGTCCAGGGTGATCTTGGCGTCGAGCAGCAGCAGCCGCCCGTCGCCGTTCTTGGCGAGAGGGTTCACCTCGACCAGGGTGGCGTCCTCGGCGACGAACGCCTGCCACAGGCCGACGGCCACCTCGACGACCTGGTCGGCGACCTCGGCCGGGAAGCCGGCCGCGGTGACGATCTCCCGCGCCTTGGCCTCGTCGACACCGGTGTTGGCGTCGATCGGCGCCTTCACCACGCGGTCCGGGGTCTCGGCGGCGACCTGCTCGATGTCCATACCGCCGGCCACGCTGGCGATGCAGAGGAAGGTGCGGTTCGCCCGGTCGAGCAGGTACGAGAAGTAGTACTCCTCGGCCACGTCCGCCGTCACGGTGATCATGACCTTGTGGACGGTGTGACCCTTGATGTCCATGCCCAGGATGTCGGTGGCCCTGGCCACCGCCTCATCCGGGCCCTCGGCGAGCTTGACGCCACCGGCCTTGCCTCGGCCGCCGACCTTCACCTGCGCCTTGACGACCACTCGACCGCCGAGGCGTTCGGCGATCGCGCGGGCCTCTTCCGGGGTCGTGGCAACGCCGCCGGCCAGCACGGGCAAGCCGTGCCGCTCGAACAGGTCCCGCCCCTGGTACTCGTACAGGTCCACGATTGCGCGTCCCGTCCCGTCTCCGCGGCGCGCCGTCGCGCCGCCACCAGCGTTCAGAAAACAGTTTGACGCCTGTCATCAGTTGAAACAGGCCATTGGCCGCAGCCTAGCGAGGTGGGCACGGCCGGCAACCGAGCGGGTGCGCGGTGTGCCGTAATGCACAGAGGCGGTCGGGACACGACCCGTTCCGACCAGGCCAGGGTCGGTGTCAGCCGTCCGGGCGATGTTGGCAGGGGTGCGTAACCCGGCCGTGGGGTCGTCGTTGAGTCAGGTGTCGGAGCGCTGCACAGCGCGATGACGGGAGACGGCCGATGCCCTGTCGGTCGAGGGGTGGCGGCGGGGCATCGTGCATAGAGGGGCCGGACGTGTGAGGGGTGCGTCCGGCCCCTCCCCCGTGCCCGGATACCGCGCCGCCGCTCAGGAGACCGGCTGCGCCACGTTCTCGCGGACCCACTCGACGATCGCCTGGGTGGTGGCGCCCGGCGTGAAGATCTTCGCGACGCCCAGCTTCTCCAACTCCGGGATGTCGTCGTTCGGGATGATGCCGCCACCGAAGACGACGATGTCCCGCGCGTCGCGCTCGGTGAGCAACTCCAGCACCCGACGGAACAGCGTCATGTGCGCGCCGGAGAGCACGGAGAGTCCGACCGCGTCGGCGTCCTCCTGGATGGCCGTCTCCACGATCTGCTCGGGCGTCTGGTGCAGGCCGGTGTAGACGACCTCCATCCCGGCGTCCCGCAGGGCGCGGGCGACGACCTTCGCGCCGCGGTCGTGGCCGTCCAGACCTGGCTTCGCGACGACGACCCGAATTCGAGAGCTCATCAGCGCACACCTTTCACCGGCTCCACGGCCTTCACCTGAACGAACGGTAACCCGCCCGGCCGGGGCCGGGAAATCCGGGCTGGAAACACGTCCGTCATCCCGGCGACCACGGACGCGCCCGGCGGCAAGCGCCCTCGCCCGGCCGTGGCGTCAAGCCGGACGACTCCGCCGGATCGGTCACGCTCGGCGACGAACGGGTGGTTACGGGGGCACCGTTCGACGGCACGATGCATGACAATCACGGACGCAAACGGACAAGTCGACACGCCAATTCAGCGGTCTGGCTTGTGACTCGCCTGGTGGTTGGCTAACGTGTCCACGGTTGTCATCAGGTCCATGGACGGGTGACGACGCGGTCGGCAGACGTTCATCCGAGCTTCACGGACGTCCACCGGTCGCCTCGGAACCCCGACAACGGAGGGTGTGCGTGCGCCAGCGCCTGTCGTCTGAGCCCGATCGATATCGCGGCCGCCGCCGCGTACCCACCCCCCCGCGTAGCCGTTACGCGGCGGTCGTCACCACCGCGTTCGTCGGCGCGGGCATCGTCGCGCTGGGCGCGTCGGCCCTGCCGGACGCCAAGGACGTCAGCCCGTCGGTGCTCGACGAGCTCAAGCAGGCGTCGGTCACCAGCCAGGACGCCGCAGCCCGCGCGGACAACGCCGAGCGCGCCTCCCGGGACAGCCGCGGCAAGGAAGCGGCCGAGCCCGAGGTCTGGATGCTGCCGCTGCAGGGCTACGACTTCAACTCGCCGTACGGGATGCGGTGGGGCAAGCTGCACACCGGTGTCGACCTGGTCGTCCCCGAGGGCACGCCCTACGTGGCCGTCCACGACGGGCTGGTCACCAAGGCCGGCTGGTTCGGCGGCTACGGCTACGCCGTGATCGTGCAGCACGCCGACGGCAGCGAGGCCATCTACGGCCACTCCTCCGCGCTCAGCGTCAAGGAGGGCCAGCAGGTCAAGGCGGGCGACCAGCTCGGCCTGGTGGGCCAGACCGGTCACGCCTACGGCACCCACCTGCACCTTGAACTCCATGTCAAGGGCGCACCGATCGACCCCGTTCCGTACCTGCAGGAGCGCGGAGTGGACATCAAGCTGCAAGTCGAGGCAATCTACAGCGATGTAGCCGCGTCCTGACGCTGCGTACTGACCGTTGACCGCCCGGATCTGTCGATCCGGGCGGTTCTGCGTGCGCTGATGTTCCCTGGGTCACAGCGTCGACTGTGGCCCAGCACACGGGCCGCATGATCACTTATCCGGACGGAACGCTTCAGGACGCCGCATAACGGGCCGTCCCGGCTGCGGCCGGCGGGCCGGGCGTCCGGTCCCGGCCATCGCCCGACTCGGCCCGGCACCAGTATTTCGAGGTCAAGTGCCCCTCGACTGTGAAGGTCCGCCGTGCCGGAAGACAGCCCCGTCCAGAACGAGAACACCCCCGACACCACCGGTGAGCAGCCTCGGCGTGCCCGCCGGCGGAACCGCCTCATCGTGCTCGGCGCGGCCAGCCTGGTCGCCCTCGGCCTGGGCGGGGTCGCCGTCGCCACCACCGGACCCGACCGGCCCGCGCCCACCGCCGTCTCGCTCGACGCGCGGTCCCGGGCCGAGGCCGCCAGCCGGGCCGACCGTTCGGCCCGCGAGTCGAGCCCGCCCGCCTCCCCGTCGGCCAGCCCGACCGCGAGCCCCTCGGCCGTCGCCGCCAGCCCGTCGCCCACGAAGACGGCCACCGCCAAGCCGAAGCCGAAGCCGAAGAAGACCACCAAGCCGACGGCCGCCTGGGTCGACCCGATGCCCGGGGCCGCGGTCACCTCCTGCTACGGCGAGCGCTGGGGCACCCTGCACGCCGGGATCGACCTGGCGCTGCCCTCGGGCACCCCCATCCGCGCCGCGGCGGCCGGCACTGTCACCCAGGCCGGCGACGCCGCCGACGGGTACGGGAACTCCGTCTTCATCGACCACGGCAACGGCTACCTGACCCACTACGCCCACCAGAGCCGCATCGCGGTCACCGTCGGCCAGAAGGTCAAAGCCGGCCAGGTGATCGGTTACGAGGGCGCCACCGGCGACGCCACCGGCCCACACCTGCACTTCGAGGTGCACCAGGGCATGTGGAACCAGATCGACCCGGCCCCGTTCATGCGCGCCCGAGGCGTGGACCTGGGCTGCTGACCCCGCACCTGCGCCGATCTTGCACTTTCTGTGGCGACAAAAAGGGCATGAGCCCCGATGTCGACGACCGAAAGTGCAAGATCGGCGCGGGTTAGAGCTTGTCGACCGGGGCGTGGCGCAGGACCAGCCACATGGTCTGGTCGCCGAAGTCGATCTGCGCGCGGGCACCCGGGCCGTGGCCCTCGACGGCCAGCACCCGGCCCAGGCCGTAGCGCTGGTGGTTGACCCGGTCGCCGGCCGCCACCTTCGGCCCCTGCGGCAGCTCGCTGGCCGTGGTCAGGCGACTGCCGTCCACGCCGAGCCGCTGGGCGAGCTGAGCCGCCTTGGGCGTACCCCCGGTGAAGGTGCCGCGCCCGCCGGGCGCGCGGTCCGCGCGGCCACCGACGCCGCCGCCCCCGCCAGCCCACGAGGTGTACGACCCCTCGGTGCGCTCCCAGCGCACCAGCTCCGGCGGCAGCTCCTCCAGGAAGCGTGACGGGGGGTTGTAGGACGGCTGCCCCCACGCCGAACGGGTGACCGCACGGGACAGGTAGAGCCGCTGTCGGGCACGGGTGATCCCCACGTACGCCAGTCGGCGCTCCTCCTCCAACTCGCGGGTGTCGCCCAGCGAGCGCAGGTGCGGGAAGACGCCGTCCTCCAGGCCGGTCAGGAAGACCACCGGAAACTCGAGGCCCTTGGCGGTGTGCAACGTCATCAGGGTGACGACGCCCTGGTGGTCGGGGTCGTCGGAGGGGATCTGGTCGGCGTCGGCCACCAGCGCGACCTGCTCCAGGAACCCGGCCAGGGTGGCCCGCTCCCCGTCCTCGCCCAGGGCCTCGATCCGCTCGGTGTACTCCCGGGCGACGCTGACCAACTCCTGGAGGTTGTCCACCCGACCGGCGTCCTGCGGGTCGAGGCTCTCCTCCAGCTCGGTGAGGTAGCCCGAGCGGGTCAGCAGGGCCTCCAGCACCTCCTCCGGGGTGCCGGTCTCGGCCAGCTCCCGTGCGCCGTCGAGCAGCGCCACGAAGTCGGCGATGCCGTTGGCCGCCCGGGTGGAGATGCCGGGCGCCTCACGGGCCCGGCGCAGCGCCGCGCCGAACGAGATCCGGTCGCGGCTGGACAGCGCCTCGACGCACGCCTCCGCACGGTCGCCGATGCCCCGGCGTGGGGTGTTCAGCACCCGCCGCAGGCTCACGGTGTCGTCGTCGTTGACCACCGAGCGCAGGTACGCCAGCGCGTCGCGGACCTCCTTGCGCTCGTAGAAGCGCACCCCGCCGACCACCTTGTACGGCAGGCCGGCGCGGATGAACACCTCCTCGAAGACGCGGGACTGGGCGTTGGTGCGGTAGAAGACGGCGACGTCACCGGGGCGGGTCTCGTCGGCGTCGACCAGCCGGTCGATCTCCCGGCCCACCCAGTCGGCCTCGGAGTGCTCGGTGTCCGCCACGTACCCGACGATCCGCTCGCCGTCGCCGGCCTCGCTCCACAGCCGCTTCGGCTTGCGGGACGTGTTGCGGTCGATCACCGCGTTGGCCGCGTTGAGGATGGTCTGCGTGGAGCGGTAGTTCTGTTCCAGCAGGATCGTCCGCGCGTCGCTGAAGTCCCGCTCGAACTCCAGGATGTTGCGGATCGTCGCGCCCCGGAACGCGTAGATCGACTGGTCGGCGTCACCGACCACGCACAGCTCGGCCGGGTCCAGCCCGTCGGTGCCGGAGACCAGCTCCTTGATCAGGACGTACTGGGCGTGGTTGGTGTCCTGGTATTCGTCGACGAGCACGTGCCGGAACCGCCGCCGATAGCTCTCGGCCACGTGCGGGTGGGACTGGAGCAGGTGCACCGTCGTCATGATCAGGTCGTCGAAGTCCAGCGCGTGCGCCTCGCGCAGCCGGCGCTGGTAGAGCGTGTACGCCTCGGCGAGCGCCCGCTCGTTGGGCCCGCTGGCCCGCGCGGCGAACTGCTCCGGGTCGACCAGCTCGTTCTTGAGGTTGGAGACCTGGGCGGCCAGCCCACGCGCCGGGTAGCGCTTCGGGTCGAGATCCAACTCCCGGGTGACCAACTGCATCAGGCGGCGGGAGTCATCCGCGTCGTAGATCGAGAACGTCGATTTGAGGCCGGCGTGCTCGTGCTCGGCGCGCAGGATGCGGACGCACGCGGAGTGGAACGTCGACACCCACATCAGCCGGGCCCGTGGACCGACCAGCGCGGCGACGCGCTCCTTCATCTCGCCCGCCGCCTTGTTGGTGAACGTGATGGCGATGATCTCGCCGGGGTGGACGTCCCGTGCGGCGAGCAGGTAGGCGATCCGGTGGGTGAGCACCCGGGTCTTGCCGGAGCCCGCGCCGGCCACGATCAGCAGCGGCGAACCGGCGTGGCTGACCGCGTCGCGCTGCGGCCCGTTCAACCCGTCGAGCAGTTGCCGCGGATCGAGGCGGGCGGCGGCCGGCCCAGGCCGGTGCGGACGGGCCGGCGCGGACTCCGGCGCGGGCGGGGACGCGGGGATGTCGAAGAGAGGATGCATCGCGCGCCAAGTCTATGCCGCCAGCCGGACACTTCCCGACCGGTGCGGGGCCCGTCCGCCAGCCGGGCCCTGCGTCACGAACCGCGTCGAATCCTTGCGCGCCGGCCATCCGCGTGGGCATACTCGACGGCGTGATCGGAGCGCGCTACTACTTTTACTACGGCACCGGGAGTCCGGCTGCCGTAGGTCGCGCCTGATCGATCAGACCTGCGAAAAGCCCCGGGCTCCTGGAGTCCGGGGCTTTTTCGTCCCGGGTTGCGGGCACGGGGCACCAGAGCGCGAGAGGTACCCGATGATGACAGACGTGGTGGAGCAGAACGGCGGCCCGGCACGGCCGGACCCGGCACAGGCCTCGGTCGACGGGAGCGTGCCGGAGGCGGGCCCTCCGATGGAGTCCGGCGAACCGGCCGACGCGCGGACCGGCACGGTGGAGCCGACCGCCGCCGCGCGGATCGTGCAGATCAGGGAGCGGATCGACGAGATCGACCACGCCTTGATCACGCTCTGGCAGGAGCGGGCCGCGCTGTCGCGGGAGGTCGGCGCGACCCGGATGGCCTCCGGCGGCACCCGGCTGGTGCTCTCCCGGGAACGGGACATCCTGGAACGCTTCCGGCTCGCGCTCGGCGCCGACGGTACGCAACTGGCGCTGTTGCTGCTGCGAGCGGGCCGCGGCCCGCTCTGAGGCGCTCAGCGGGCCGGGAAAGACAGAACCGCCTGCCGTCGTCGTGGTGACGTCGGCAGGCGGTTCCGGTGGATCACGCCTCGTGGGTGGCGACGATCTCGCGCCGCTCCGCGAAGTGGCACGCGCTCGGGTGGTCCGAGTCGCGGCGGATCTCCAGCAGCGGGACCTGCTCGGCGCAGACATCCTGCGCCTTCCAGCAGCGGGTCCGGAACCGGCAGCCCGAGGGCGGGCTGATCGGCGACGGCACGTCACCCGTGAGCCGGATGATCGTCTTGTTGTTCCGCTGGGTCGGGTCCGGCACCGGCACCGCCGAGAGCAGCGCCTGGGTGTACGGGTGGGTCGGCCGCTCGTAGATCTCGTCCTCGGTGCCGATCTCGACGATCTTGCCGAGGTACATCACCGCCACGCGGTCCGACAGGTGGCGGACCACCGACAGGTCGTGGGCAATGAAGATGTACGACAGGCCCAGCTCACCCTGCAGCTTCTCCAGCAGGTTCATCACCTGGGCCTGGATGGAGACGTCCAGCGCCGAGACGGGCTCGTCGCAGACGATCACCTCGGGCCGCAGCGCGAGCGCCCGGGCGATGCCGATGCGCTGCCGCTGACCGCCGGAGAACTGGTGCGGGTACCGGTTGATGTGCTCCGGGTTCAGCCCCACCAGGTCGAGCAGCTCGCGGACCTTGGCCCGGCGGCTGCCCCGGGGCGCCACCTCCGGGTGGATCTCGAACGGCTCACCGATCAGGTCACCGACCGTCATCCGCGGGTTCAGCGAGGTGTACGGGTCCTGCATGACCAGCTGGATCTGCCGACGCAGCCGGCGCAGCGCCCCACCGGAGAGCTTGGAGATGTCCTGGCCCTTGTAGACCACGCTGCCTGCGGTCGGCTTCTCCAGGTTCATCAGAACCCGGGCGAGGGTCGACTTGCCGCAGCCGGACTCGCCGACGACACCGAGCGTCTCGCCGGCCCGCAGACCGAACGAGACCCCGTCGACGGCCTTGACCTGACCGACGGTCTTCTTGAACACCACACCCTGGGTGACGGGGTAGTGCTTGACCAGGTCACGGACCTCGAGGATGTTCTCAGACACGGTTCACCAGCTCCTCGGCGAAGTGGCAGGCGCTGGCCCGGGCGTGGCCCACCTGAAGCAGCGGGGGGACCTTCTCCCGGCACACCGGCTGAGCCATGGGGCAGCGCGGGTTGAACGGGCAGCCCGGCGGGATGTTCATCAGGTTCGGCGGGAGGCCCTTGATCGTCCGGAGCTGCTGCCCCTTCTCGTCGAGACGCGGGATCGAGTCGATCAGACCCATCGTGTACGGGTGCGCCGGCTTGGCGTACAGGTCGTACACGTCGGCTTCCTCGACGATGCGGCCCGCGTACATGACGGCGATCCGGTCCGCGACGTCGGCGACCACGCCGAGGTCGTGGGTGATCAGGATCATGCCCATCTGCCGCTCACGCTGAAGCTCCGCGAGCAGGTCCATGATCTGGGCCTGCACGGTCACGTCGAGCGCGGTGGTCGGCTCGTCGGCGATCAGCACCTCGGGGTCGAGCGCCAGCGACATCGCGATCATCGCGCGCTGCCGCATACCACCGGAGAACTGGTGCGGATAGTTGTTGAACCGGCCCTTGGCGTTCGGGATCTTGACCTGGTCGAGCATTTCGATCGCGCGCTTCTTGGCGTCGGCGCGACCCATGCCCCGCCGGACCCGGAACTGCTCGGCGATCTGGAACCCGACGGTGAAGACCGGGTTCAGGGCGGAGAGCGCGTCCTGGAAGATCATCGCGATGCCCTCGCCGCGGATGCGGCGGCGCTCCTCGCCGGACATGCGGAGCATGTCCTTGCCGTGGAAGCGGACCTGCCCACCGGTGACGAAACCCGGGGGCGTGTCGAGGATGCCCATGATGGTCTGCGCCGTGACGCTCTTGCCGGAGCCGGACTCGCCGAGCACGGCGAGGGTCTCCCCCGCGTCGACGTGGTACGTGACCCCGTTGATGACCTTTGCGACGCCGTCCCGGGTACGGAACTCCACCCGCAGGTCGTCGACCTCGAGCAGCCGGCCGGAGGGACGCCCGGACCCGCCGGATCCCGGCGCGGACTGCTCGGACACGAGAATGTCGGACACTGGATCTCCCCTAGCGGAGTTTCGGATCGAGGGCCTCGCGGACCGCCTCGCCGAGCATCACGAAGCTCAGCACCGCGGCGACGAGGAAGGCGGCGGGGAAGAACACCAGCCCCGGCGCGACCCGGATGAAATCCTTGCCCTCGCTGATCATGATGCCCCAGGACACCACCGGCGACTTCAGGCCGACGCCCAGGAACGAGAGGGTGGCCTCGGCGCCGATGAACGAGCCGACCATGATCGTGCCGTAGACCAGCAGCGGGGCCAGACAGTTCGGCAGCAGGTGCTTGAGGATGATCCGACCGCTACCGGCACCCAGCGCGCGGGCCGCGACGATGTAGTCGGCCTCCCGGGTGGCGAGCACCGAGGAGCGCATCAGCCGCATCACGACCGGCCAGCTCAGCACGATCAGCGAGACGGTCACCAGGCCCATGATCTCGGCCTTGCTGTTGCTGGTGCCCGAGCCGTTGAACGTGGTCAGGATGACGATCGCGCCGAGCACGAACGGAACCCCGAAGAACACGTCGGCGATCCGGCTGAGCAGCGTGTCGACCCAACCACCGAGGTAGCCGGAGATGATGCCCATGGTCCCACCAACCAGCAGGGTGCCGACCACGGAGAGCACGGCGACCACGACGGAGGCGCGGGCACCGTAGATGACCCGGGCGTAGACGTCCCGGCCCTGTAGGTCGTACCCGAACCAGGCGTTCCCGGACGCCTTGTTGAGGCTGCGCGACAGGGAGCCGTTGACCGCGTCGCCCGGGGCGAACAGCGACGGGAAGGCCGCCATCAACAGGAAGATGACGATGAACGTCGCCGAGATCCAGAACAGCGGCTTGCGGCGCAGGTCGCGCCAGGCGTCACCGAGCAGACCGCGCGGCTTCTCGTTGCTCTGGGGCCCCGGGGCGGCCGGGGTGTCCGTCGCCTGCGGGGTGGGGGTGCTGACGATCGATGCGGTGCTTGGGTCACTCATAACGGATCCTCGGGTCCAGGGCGGCGTAGAGCAGGTCGACCAACAGGTTCATCAACAGATAGACGACCACCAGTACGACCACGATGCCGACCACCGTAGCGCTCTCCTTGGTGATGATCGCGCGGTAGACCTCGCGGCCGATTCCGTTGATGCCGAAGATGCCCTCGGTGACGATCGCGCCGCCCATCAGCGCGCCAAGGTCGGTGCCGAGCAGGGTGACCACCGGAATGAGCGAGTTGCGCAGCAGGTGCACACCCACGACCCGGCGCATCGGCAGGCCCTTGGCGATGGCGGTGCGCACGTAGTCCGCTCGGCGGTTCTCCGCGATGCTCGTGCGGGCCACCCGGGCGATGTACGCCACCGACGCGCTACCGAGCACGAAGCCCGGGACGATCAGTTCGGACAGCCGCATCTCCGACGAGACGGTCGGCTTGACGAGGCCCCACTGCACGCCCAGCAGCCACTGCAGCACGAAGCCGACGACGAACACCGGCAGCGCGAGCAGGAAGAGGGTCGAGACCAGGACCAGGTTGTCCAGGAAGCCGTTGCGGCGCAGACCGGTCAGGATGCCGGCGCCGAGGCCGACGATGGCCTCGATGGCGAGCGCGACCAGGGCCAGCTTCAGCGTGTTGGGGTACGCCGTGGCGATGATGTCGCCGATTTCGCGCTGCGAGAACGTCTGCCCGAAGTCGCCCTGAAGGAGGTTCTTCATGTAGTTGCCGTACTGCACGAAGACGTTCTGGTCCAGGTGGTACTTCTCGGTCATGTACGCGATGTACTGATCCGGGCAGCGGCGCTCGCCGCACTTACCGGCGAACGGGTCGCCCGGGACCGACCAGACGAGCCAGTAGATCAGGAAAGTCGAGCCGATGAAGACCGGCACGAGTTGGAGCAGCCGTCTCAACAGATAACGGCCCATGGGGTGGTCCTCCAGACAGGGGGCGCGTCGGACGGCCGACACGGTGGCGACAACGTGGCGAGTGGCATGTTGTAGCACCCACTCGCGGAACGGCCCCGGGTCGGGCTCACCGGATGTGGCGAGCCCGACCCGGGGTCAGACCGTACGGATCAGAGCTCGACCGAGGTGATGTCGAGTTCGCCGACGTTGTTCAGCTCGAGCTTCTTGATCTTCTCCGAGTGGCCGGACTGCTGGCCGTAGAAGTAGATCGGGATGCTCGGGACGTCCTGGTCGACAACCTCGACGGCCTTGGCGAACGCCTCGTGCGAGGCCTCCAGGCTCGGCGCGGCGCTGGCCTGCTTGGCCAGGGTGTCGACCTGCGGGTTGCTGTACAGACCGTCGTTGGAGGAGCCACCCTTGACGTAGAGCGGGTTGACCCAGTTCTCCACGTCCGGGTAGTCCTGCTGCCAGGCGGCACGGTACGGGCCGTTCATCTTGTGCGCGTTGATGTTCTGCCGGAAGACCGCGAAGGTCGGGACGCCCTCGGCGCGGGCCTCGATGCCGAGGTTGGTCTTGACCTGCTGCGCAACGGCGTCCATCCAGTCCTTGTGGCTGGAGTCGGCGTTGTAGTAGAACACCATCTCACCGGTGAAGCCGCCGGCCTCGGTCAGCAGCTGCTTGGCCGTGGTCGGGTCGAACTTGCAGGCGGTGCAGTTGCCCGGCTTGGCGCCCGGGGTCAGCGGGTTCGCCCAGCTGTCGGCCGGCTTGCGGGTACCGAAGAAGATCTTGTCCGAGATCTCCTGCCGGTTGATCGACAGCGAGACCGCGCGACGCAGCTTCGGGTTCTGGAAGCGCTTGTCGTAGATCGGGAACGCGATGAACGCGGTCGACGGGGTGACCGTGTTCAGGCCCCGCTCGCCGAGGTCGGCCTTCCACTTGTCGCCGGCGAGCGCCGAGGTGGGGACAACCTCCATGAAGTCGAGGTTGTTGCTCAGCAGGTCGGCGTACGCGGCCGTCTCGTCCTGGTAGAGCTTGACGTCGACGTCCTTGATCTTCATCTTGTCACGCAGGTTGTAGTCGTCGAAGCGCGTGAGCTTGATGACGACGTTGTCCTGCCACGAGACGAACTTCACCGGGCCGTTGCCGATCGGCTTCTTACCGAAGTCCTCGGGCTTCATGGTGAAGAACGCGTCCGGCAGCGGCATGAAGGCGCTGTAGCCGAGCTTGGTCGGGAAGACCGCGGTCGGCGCGGCGAGGGTGACCTCGAAGGTCTGGTCGTCGACGACCTTCAGGCCGGAGAGCTCCTTGGCCGACGGGGTCGGGGCCTTCTGCGGGCCGTCCGCGCCGTCCGGGTCCTCGGTGTAGGTCTTGTCGAAGCCCTCGATGTCCGAGAAGAAGGAGCCGTTCTGCGCGCCGTTCGGCGAGTACGCGGCCCAGTTCCAGGCGTCGACGAAGTTCTTCGCCTTCACCTCGGTACCGTCGTGGAACTTGGTACCCTTCTTGATCTTGATCGTGAAGACCTTGGAGTCCTTGGTGTCGATGGACTCGGCCAGCGCGTTGCGCGGGGCCCCACCGTCGTTCGGGTACTCAACCAGGCCGGTGAACAGCCAGTCGATGACCTTGCCACCGCCGGTCTCCGTGGTGTTCGACGGAACCAGCGGGTTCTCCGGCTGGACGCCGTGGATGACGATGGCGCCGTCCTTGCTGGCGGCGGCGTCGCCGTCGCCGTCACCGCTCGAGCAACCGCTCGCGACAAGCGCGGCAGCCGCGCTGAGCGCGATCGCGCTCGTCGCCCGCTTCGAGACTCTCATTCCGAGGGGCCTCCTCTTTCTAACCTGGTCCGTCGTGGGTTTCACGCACGTTTGGGGGTGACACCGCCCGGCTACCTCGGGGCGGAGGTCGCCGGGACCACAGGGAAGTTTGGAGACACCCCTGATGTTCCGATCCGCCGGGCTCCCCACCCGACGGGGCACGACGCTACGCAGGCGTCGCGACCACGAACCCGCCGGGAAGCAGCGGAGATCATGGTCGTGGGCCGTACGGAGTGCCACACACCGAGGGTGAGGTGCTGCCACTGTGACACCCACCGGCCTCTTCCGTGAAGGTGCCGTTATCAAGCCGTTAGTTGCCCGCCACGTAGCCGATACTTGAAAAATGATCATAAAACGGTCGGTGTGTAGCTCCCCGGCTTCAACGCTCCGACCTGCCAGGAGACCCGTGCGGCGCTCAGATCCCGGTCTTTGTGAGTCACCCCGCACCCGGGGCCGTCGATCGGTGACCGCTCGCGCACTCAGTGTTCTTTACCCGTCCGGATGATGTCCTCGTCCGCTACACGGGCACCAGCACCAACTGGGTGGACGAGGGCGCCGCGGACGGACTTCTGCACACCACCTACGGCCGAGATGACATCGGCCCCGGCACCGCTCGCGCGGTTCCGGGGCCGATGGTGCGGCGAAATGGATCAGGCGGTGAAGCGGACCTTACGGCGACGCACCACCAGGACGGCCACCGCGCCCGCGGCGAGCAGCAGCAGACCCGCGGTCGCCGCCGCCGCGATCGGCGAACCGGTCAGCGGCAGGCCGCCACCGTTGCTCGCCGGCGAGGTGGACGGGGCCGGGCTGGCCGGCTGCGCCGAGTCCGACGGCGTGGCCGACGGGGTGGTCGGCGACGGCGACGCGCTCGGGGTCGCCGACGGGGTGGCCGGCGGCGTCGTGGGGACGGCCGTGAAGGTGGCCGCCGCCTGGGCGGTGACCGTCGCGCCGGTGCTGCCACCGAGGATCAGCTTCTGCGCCTTCTTGGGGCCGGTGAACAGGAACACCCGGCCGAAGGAGACCGAGTCCTGCGCGGTCAGGGTCACGTTGACCGTGCCGGCGGCCTCGGCGGCGAGCCAGAACTGCCCGCCGTTGGTGGTCGTGGTGACCGGCTTGCCCTCGGCGTCGACGGCGGTGCCGCCGGTGGCCGCGACGGTGATGGCGCCCGCCGGGCCCTTCACCGTGAACGGACCGGCCTTGCCGCCGACCGTCGCGGTGGCGCTGGCCGGGTCGACGGACAGCTCGGCACGCGGCTCCGGCTGGTCGGTGGCGTTCTTGACGAGGTAGTCACGAACCTTCGTGATCACCTCGTACTGGTTGCGCGGCTGCAGGTCCTTCTCCCAGGCGCCCAGCTCGATGCCGTCGCTGAAGTGCCAGATGGCGGTCTGGGTGCCGAAGTAGAGCAGGTTGTCGAGCTGCTTCTTGCCGATCTTGGTCTCCACGCCGGCGGCGGCGAGGAGCTTGGTCGAGTCGGCGTTCGGGTAACCGTGGGTGAGCACCCACTGCACCTTGCCGAGGTTCTTCACCTGGGACTCGTCCCAGGTGCCCTCCTCGTACTTGCCGTCGAGCTTCACGCTGGTGCGGTAGTCGATGCAGAAAGCCGGCACCAGCTTGCCGTCGATCTTCAGGGCGAGCGCGGACGTGGTGCGCGTCTTGCCGTCGAGCTTGAGGGTGACCTCGCTGCCGTCGACTGCCTTGGCCACACCGGTGGCCGGAGCGGCTGCGGCGACGCCTGCCACGCCGAACGCCAGGGCGCTGCCGGCGACAGCGGCCAGGGCGACCCGCGCCCAGCGTTGTCCTCGTTGTCCGAACATCAGAAGTGGTACCTCTCCCCCAGGGGTGACCCGCGATCCGCGGGTACGCGCGTGAGCCGTCGTTTCCACGGGATGCGACACCCACGCGCGGAAACGGGACCGGGGCAGTATGGAACCACGGTTGATCTTTTGTCAGCCCCGCCCGGCGGCATCCGTGGCATGTGTCCGAATTGCCGGGGCGGAGGAATTAATCACACGAGCCGGCGGTCCGCCGCCCAGCGGGAAAGCTCGTACCGGTTGGACATCTGGAGCTTGCGCAGCACGTTCGACACGTGCGTCTCCACCGTCTTGATGGAGATGAACAACTCCTTGGCGATCTCCTTGTACGCGTACCCCCGGGCGAGCAGGCGCAGCACCTCCCGCTCACGGTTGGTGAGCTGGTCCAGCTCCGGGTCGGCGACCGGCGCGTCCGGCCGGGCCGCGAACGCGTCCAGCACGAACCCGGCCAGCCGAGGGCTGAACACGGCGTCACCGTCGGCCACCCGGCGGATCGCGGCGGCCAACTCGTCCGGCGAGATGGTCTTGGTGACGTACCCCCGCGCGCCGGCCCGGATCAGCCCGATCACGTCCTCGGCCGCGTCGGAGACACTCAGGGCCAGGAACTTGACCTGCGGGTGACTGCGCCGCATCGCCTCCAGCACCGCGCGGCCGCCACCGTCGGGCATGTGCACGTCGAGCAGCACCACGTCGGGCACCGTGACGGCGATCCGGGCCACCGCCTCGGCCACCGTGCTCGCCTCGCCCACCACCTCGACGTGGGCGCCCAGCTCGGCACGTACCCCGGCGCGGAACATCGCGTGGTCGTCCACCAGGAAGACCCGCAGGCGTTCCGGGCGGCTCTGAACCGGGTGCTCCGTCGGCTGCTCGGCCATGGTCATTTGTTCCTCTCCGCCGCGGACGAGTCCCGGGAGATCGGCAGGATCAACCGGACCTCAGTCCCCTCCCCCGGGCCGGACCGGATCTCGGCCCGTCCGCCGTGCCGCTTCATCCGTCCGATGATCGAACCGCGTACGCCGTGCCGGTGGTCCTCCACCGTATCCGGATCGAAGCCCTTGCCCCGGTCCCGGACGAAGACACTTACCTGTTCCGGTTCCACCTCGGCGTAGAGCGACACGGTCTGCACGCCGGCGTGCCGTGCCGCGTTCACCAGCGCCTCCCGGGCGGCGGCGACCAGCGCGCCGACCTTCTCGTCGGTCTCGCGGTCACCCACCACCACCGCCTCCACGGTGATCGCGAACGTGTCCTCGACCTCGGCGGCAGCCTGCTCCAGGGCGGCCGCGAAGCGCTCGTTCGGCGAGGCCGTGGGCTTGTAGAGCCAGTTGCGCAGCGAGCGTTCCTGCCCCCGCGCCAACCGCTGCACCGTCTTGACGTCGCCCGCGTTGCGCTGGATCAGCGCCAGGGTGTGCAGCACCTGGTCGTGCACCATCGCGGCCAGCTCGGCCCGCTCCTGCTCCCGGATGCGACCCTCACGCTCCGCGCGGAGCTGGTTGTACGTCCGCCAGAGCACCGGCGCGGCGACCACGCCGACCCCGGCCAACCCGACCAGCGCGAAGATCACCCCGTTGATCACCGCGTCGAAGTTCTGTGCCGGCGAGTAGACCGCCGCGACACCGATGATGCCGACCGCGACCAGTACCCCGCCGCCGATGAACCGGAGCACGAAGGCCCGCCGGTCGCTCTCCTCGACGACCGCCCCGAGCCACGGGACCGGCATCGTCTCGCCCCAGCGCCGCCGCCGCTCGGGCGCCGACTGGTGCCAGATCACGCCCGCGCCGACCGCGATGATGGCGACCAGCCACCCGGCGGTGCCCGCCGCGCCGACCGAGTCGAAGACCATCACCTGGATCAACAGGACGCCGAGCCCGATCGCGACGAACGGCAGGAGCTGGGCCACGTCCCGCCGGGGCGGCACGGCGGTGTCACCGGGCCGCAGCGGCACCACCGCCCAGAACGCCGCGTACAGCAGCAGGCCGAGCCCACTGAGCCCGAGCAGCACCATGAACGCGACGCGCACGCGTAGCACCGAGATGCCGAGGTGGTCGGCGATACCGGCGGCCACGCCGGCGGCCATCCGATGCTCGGGGGCCCGGTACAGGCGCGGAGGCGGGGTCACGGTGCTGATCACAGGCTCCCTGGTCACGGTGGTGGGGCTTGGTGCGGGTCGGTGAGTTCGATCGTCACACGCTGCGGCGTCCCACGACCACGGGGACGCCCCCGACATTCCGGCCTCGGAGATCTCAGGGTGGTGTCAGGGTCGGGTCCTGAGGTCGTTCGGGCGAGGTGGGCCGCAGGATCGAGGCATGACCGAGGAAGCTGCCCCGCCGCCCCGCCCCGGGCCGGCACAGTCGGGCGGTTCAGTACCGCCCGCACCGCCCACGACACCCGCCGGCTGGGCCGAGCCGACCACGTTCGGCCCACCCGCCACACCGCCGACCGACGCCCAGCACGAGCCGCCGGGCGCCGGCTACGCCCCGGGTGCCGGCTACGCGCCGGGTGCCGGCTACGCGGCCGGCACGGGCTACGGGCCCGGCGGGGGTACGACCGGCACGGGCTACGGGCAGCCCGGCGGTGGCGCGGGTACGCCTGGGGGGCCCGGCGCGGCCGGACCGTCCGGGGGCCCGCTGGGCGGCACCGGCTTCACCTCGCGGTACGGGCTGGTCCGGCCCCGCGACGGCCGATACCTCGCCGGGGTCTGCGCGGCGATCGGACGGGCCACCAACACCGACCCGGTGCTGTGGCGGGTGCTCCTCGCCGTGCTCGGGTTCTTCGGCGGCATTGGCATCCTGGTGTACGTCGCCGCCTGGCTGATCATCCCCAACGAGGGCGACACGGCCTCTCCGGTGGAGTCCATGCTGGGGCGGGGCCGTTCCAGCATGTCCCCGGTAACCGTGATCATCCTGGGCATCCTGGTGGCCGCGAGCTTCGGCTACATCGTCACCGATGCCTTCCGCGCGGTCCTGCTCGGCGCGGCCATCCTGATCGGCGGCGCGTTGCTCCTCAACCGGGACAACCGTGGGCCACAGCCCTCGGGTGGACCGGTGCCGCCCGCCCCGGCGGGCACGCCACCCGGGCCGGTTCCGCCGGTCGCCTGGCCCGCTCCCGCGTACGGCACGGTGCCGCCCGGCGGTCCGCTGGCGACCGCGCCGCTGGCGGGTGACACCCTGCCGTACGCCACCGCGCCGCAGAGCGCGTACCCGCCTGTCCAGGGTGGTCAGCCGCCCGCGACGGCGCAGCCGCCCCTCGGCGCGCAGCCGGCATCCCCGGCGACGATGGTGTCCGGGGCAGGTCCGGTGTCCGCGCAGCCGGCCGCCGCGACGGCCACGTCGCAGGGCACCGGTTGGCCGGCCGCCTCTCCCGGTTGGCCGGGCGGCGACTCGCCCACCAGCGGCTGGCCGTCGGCGCCGGTGACCGCCGTACCCGCCGCCGGCCCGTCCACCCTCCCCGGGGCGACGACGCCGGGCGGATACCGCCCTCCGTTCGCTCCACACGGCCCGTACGCGGCACCGGCGCCGGTCGCGTACCCCCCGCCCAAGCCACCGAAGCCACCGAAGCGGCCCCGGGAGCGTTCGCCGCTCGGTCCGGTGACCTTCTCGCTGATCTTCCTGGCGCTCGGCGTGGTCGCCCTGCTCGACCTGTTGGACGTCTTCGACGTCGGCGCCTCGGCGTACTTCGCGGCCGCGTTGGCCACCATCGGACTGGGACTGCTCGTCGGCACCTGGTTCGGCCGGGCGCGCTGGTTGATCGCGCTGGGGCTGGTGACGGCCGCCGCGTTGGGCACGGCGACCGTCGCCGAGTCCTACGACCGGATCCGGGGCGTGGACGGCGCGGTCACCTGGGCGCCCACCGACTACCGCGACCTCGCCGACCGGTACGAGAACAGTTTCGGTGACGCCGTCCTCGACCTGCGCGGCATCGACTTCACGAAGCAGGACACCCAGGTGACCGTGGCGATCAACTTCGGTCAGGCGACCGTGGTCGTACCGCCCAACGTGGACGTCACCACGGTGGCCGACGTCAACGCCGGCGACGCCACCGTCTTCGGCAACCGATCCGGCGGAATCGACGGCCGGCTGCGGGAGTCCACCGACCTGGGCGCGGACGGCCCCGGCGGCGGGAAGCTGCGGCTGTACATCCACGTCAATGCCGGCAACCTGGAGGTGACCCGGTGAAGGCTCACCGTACGGACCTGCTCTCGTTCGCCTTCGGGCTGGTGTTCCTGGCGCTGTCGGCCTGGTGGCTGCTCGCCCAACTGCTCGGGCTCGCGCTGCCGCCGGTCGGCTGGTTCCTGGCCGGCGCGCTGATCCTGATCGGAGTCTTCGGTCTGGTCGGCGCGCTGCGCTCCGGCCGGTCCGGCCGCCCGGAGCCGATCGAGACCACCGGACCGGGTGCGACGGCCTCCGCTGCGACGGGCGCGGGCGCGCCCGCGCCCGTCGCAGCCGAGCAGGGCACACCGCGGACCGCCTCGTTCGAGCCGACCGGGTACGAGCCGCCCGCGCCGACCATGTTCGAGTCCATGCCCGACCCTGCGCCCACGGCGGAGCTACGCACGCCGGAGCCACCCACGGCCGAACTGCGCACACCGGAGCCGCCCACGGCCGAGCTGAGCACGGCGGAGCCGCCCACGGCCGAGCTGAGCACGGCGGACGCGGCGACGGCCGGCATGGTCCATCCCGCCTGGCTGGCGCACGCCCCGGCCGAGCCGGAGACCTCGCCGGCCACGGCGCAGGCCGCCGAGCCGACCCGGGTCGACCACCCGCTCACCCCGGTCGGCGAGACCCGGGCGGCCGATCCGTCGGCCGAAAAGTCGGCCGATACGTCGGCCGAGACGTCGGCCGGCGACAAGGATCCGGCGGCCAGCGACGGCCCCGCCACCGGCGACGATCCGGCGGGCGCTGACGAGCGGGCGGGGCGGCGAGAGGATTCCTGACCCCGGCGGTCGCCCCGGGCCGGAGGGCTCGCCGCTGCGGCCGGGGCGGACAGGCGCATATGCTGGCCGGTGGAGATCTCGCCTCCGCCGGCCGGCCCGTCCCGCCATGGCGCCCCCGCCGCGATTCCCGTCTCTACCCCGTCAGGAGCCCGCCCGTCATGACGCAGTCCCCCGCCGTGCGTACCACCGGCCGGTCCGGTCCGGTCCGCATCGGCGAGCGAGCCGCCCGTACGCTCGTCTCCGAGCTGGCCCGGATGAACGACCCGAAGGTCGCCCTGCTGGTCGGCGTGAGCCCGGAGTCCGCGGTGCTGGCCGCGGCGATCGAGGCGCTGCTCCCCGGCGACCGGCTCACCGTGGTGCCCGCCGAGTCGTCCACCGCCGCCGCGCTCCGTGAGCACGTCACCGCCCAGGGCCGGTGGGTCGCCGACCGGGTACACGTGGTCGACGCGCTCTCCGACGCCGAGCCCGCGGCGGTGGTCGTCGCCGGTGAGGCGTTCGTCGGCACCGCCGAGGAGGCCCGTCACGACATCCAGGGGTTGTCGAAGTACCTCGCCGACGGCGCGGTGCTGACCGTCGCCACCACCGCGACGCCGGGCCGGACCACCGGCGCGGCCGGCGAGCTGGGCCGCCAGGACGCCCTGTACGGCGTCGGCAGCGACCTGGTGCTGCGCAACTCGCCGCCGATACGGGTCCACCGACTGCGGTTCACGCCGGCCAGTCCGGCGGCGGCCGACCGGCTGGCCCCGGCGTACCGGCCGTCCAGCGTGCCGCTGACCAGGGGCATGCACATCGACTCCAACGGGGTGGCGGCGGCGGGCATCACGCTGGGTCTGGCGGCGCTGGCCCGGGTGGCGCGTCCGTCGTCCAAGCTGTGGCTGCTGCCGGCGCTGGCGGCCGGCCCGGTCGCCGCGTTCTTCCGGGATCCGCAGCGGGACGTGCCGGAGGACCCGAACGCCGTGGTCGCCAGCGCGGACGGCAAGGTCCTGTCGGTGCAGCGGCTGCACGACGAGCGGTTCGGTGACGGCGAGTGGCTGCGCGTCGCGGTCTTCCTGTCCGTGCTGGACGTGCACGTCAACCGGGCCCCGGTCGCCGGCAAGGTGGTGGACTACTTCGTCGCCGACGGTGGTTTCGTCAACGCGATGAAGCCGGACGCCGAGCACAACGTCGCCGCGTACACGGTGCTGGACACCAGCCGTGGCACGGTGGTGGTCGCGCAGCGGACCGGTCTGATCGCCCGCCGCATCGTGCAGCGCGCGCCGATCGGCGCGCTGCTGGCCAAGGGCGAGCGGTTCGGGCTCATCCGGTTCGGCTCGCGGACCGACGTCTACCTGCCGGCCGACGCCGCGGAACCGCTGGTGGGGCCGGGCGACAAGGTCGTCGGCGGCGCCACGGTGATCGCCCGCTGGCGCTGAGACGAAGAACGGGGCGCCGCTGTCCGCGGCGCCCCGTTCTCGTACGTCGGGTCAGGCGGTACGACGCTGGCGCAGCCAGAGCACCGGCCCGCTGATCAGGTAACCGACCACGATCAGGGCGAACGTGAGCCGGATGTCGACGAGCGCGCCGAGCACCGGGGCGAGCCAGAGCCACGGCGGCAGCTTCACCAGGCGCGCGAGCTTGGCGTACGGGAAGCTGGACACCATCGCGAAGGCGAGCAGCGCCACGCCGGCCACGAGCACGAAGCCGGGCACCGGCAGACCGATCGCCACGGTCACGGCGAGCACGGCGGCGGCCATGGTGGTGGGGACACCGCAGAAGAAGCGGCCGTCCTTCGGTGAGACGTTGAAGCGGGCCAGCCGGATCGCCGCGCACGCCGCGACCAGCGCACAGGCGACCGCAGCCGCGGCCGTCGACACGGAGCCGGCGAGCGACGCGTAGACCACCACCGGCGCGGCGAGGCCGAACGAGCACATGTCGGCGAGCGAGTCCATCTGAGCGCCGAACGGGCTGGCGACGCCGAGCCGACGCGCCAACGCACCGTCCAGGCCGTCGAAGATGACGCAGGCGATCAGGCAGAGGGCGGCGATGCGCACCTCGCCCTGCATGGCCAGGAAGATCGCCAGCATGCCGAGCATCAGGCTGGCCAGGGTGCAGGCGTTGACCAGGGCGAACTTCATCCGGCGGGCCATCGTGCGCTCGCCGGGGAGCAGGGGGATCGACCCGGCGGTGGCCTCGTCGGTGTGCGCCATCGGCAGCGCCGGGCTGACCGGCATGACCGCTTCGATGCCGGCGCGGCTGACGCCGGCAGGCCGGCTGAGCCGGTCCAGGCCGTAGCGACGGCGCTGGCGGTCGGCGTACCGGTGCTCGGGCAGTGTCAGGTCGGTGGTCCGCAGGTCACCGTCACGGCGGCCCACCCGGACCAGCAACACCTGGCGGGCGAACGTGCTGCTGCGGCGCAACTGGCCCGCCCAGCGACGCCCTGCGGGGCGCGGACTGTCAGTCGTACGACGCCGGCGCCAAAGGGCTCTCGGCACGTTTCCTCCATCACCGGATCGGCTTGCCGCCCTCGGGGGGCGGGTGTCCGGCTGTCTCGTGCCGGACCTTACGTGGCCCGGCAGCCGTTTTGGCGGAGTACACCATCGCACAGGGGAACGGGGCTTGGCGATAGCTGCCGGCGGTACTCATCTGGTACAAACCACGCGAACCGCTTGTTATTCCCCATCCCGGGCTTCATCGCCCGTTTCCTCCACCATTCCCGCCTCTGACTCTACCGGAGGGTAGCCAACTCGGCTCGCTGAGCCGAGTGCTATGCGGCCAGCTGTCCGATTGCCGAGGCAGCGATGCCGGTCAGCGGCAGCTCAGCGGTCTGCGCGACGGTGAACCAGCCCGCCCGCGCGGTCGAGCCACCGGCGGACTCGGTCACCACGGCGTCGGTGGGGGCGTCCACCAGCACCCGGTAGACCACCCGGACGCCGTGCCAGTCCAACGGACGACCCTCCGGGCCGAGCGCGGCCGGGTTGTGCAGGTTGTCCACGCCGAGCAGCTCCACCACGCGGCCCACCTGACCGCCCTCCTCCACCAGTTCCCGGAGCAGCCCGGTGGTCGGCTGCTCACCGTGATCGGTGCCGCCGCCGGGTAGGTGCCACTTGCCGGCACCGGGGTAGCCGTCGGCGATCTGGGTCAGCAGGATCCGCCCCGCCGGGTCGGTGACCAGCCCGTACGCCCCGAAGCGCAGCCGGCGATCCGGATGCGACGGCGCGGGCGGCTCGGCGGACGGGTACGCGTCGACCGGAAGCGTAACGGCGGGCAGGCCGAGCAGTTCGGCGCTGAACGGCGTCAACGGCAGCTCGGCCACGGCCCCGGGGTCGACCCAACGGGTCTCCACGCCACCGCCGGTGACCTCCGGCACACCGTCAGGTACGGCGAGGTCGAACAGCAAGCGGTCGGTGTGCACCGACGTACCGCCACCCGCGTCGGCGTTCACGTCCGCGACGACGGCCCGCAACCGACCCACCGACGCGCTCGAACCGGTCTGCTCGGTGAACGCGCGCACCACGGCCCGCTCCGGGTGCTCCGCGTGCGCGACAAGCCCTCCCGGCAGCGACCAGGCCCGCGCCCCGCTATCCCGGACAACCAGAAACCGCCCCAGATCCCCCAACAGACCATAGGAACCAACCCGCCGCACCGACTCCACCCCGCCCACGCCCCTACCCCCGTCCCCAGCAGCACCCGGTGATCATGAAGTTATCGCCGTCCATCTCGGCGTGTCCTGACAATAACTTCATGATCACCGCGAGGCCGGTGGGCGGGGGCCAGGGTGGGGGTGGGGGGTCAGGTTAGTTGGGCTGCTTGGACTGCCTCGGCTGTCACCTCGGTCAGACGGTCGGTGGGCAGGGCGCCCAACTCCTCGCGGGCGAACCAACGGGCCTCGCAGGTGGAGCCGCCGACGTCGCCGATGATCAGCGGGTTGGGCTGGTCGACCACCACGCGGTAGAAGGCGCGTACGCCGTGCCAGTCGATCGGATAACCCTCCGGACCGAGCGAGGCGGCGTCGCGGTGGCTCGCCACACCGAGCAGCTCGACGAGGCGGCCGGCCTGGCCGGTCTCCTCGACCAGCTCCCGGATGAGCGCCGCGCCGGGCTGCTCGCCGTAGTCGGTGCCGCCGCCGGGCAGGTGCCAGCAGCCGGCGCCCGGGTAGCCGTCGGAGATGCGGGTGAGCAGCACCCGCCCGGCCGGGTCGGTGCACACCGCGTACGCGGCGAAGCGCTGCGCCCGGTGCAGCCCGTCCGGGCCGGGGACCGCGTAGAAGGAGGGGAACTCGGGGGCCTCCTCGGGCACCACGTCGGCCGAGGAGGCGGGGAGGCCGAGAGTGCGGGCGGTGAAGGAGCGCAGCGGCAACTGACGCGCCTCGTCAAGCGTGTACCACCGGGCCAGGTCGGTGGGACGCTCGCCGGCCCGGTCGGCCAGCGTGCCGCCGCGCACCGCCACCCGGTAGATCAGGCGATCGGTGTGGATGGTGATGCCGCGCTCGGGCAACGCCCGCATGTCGGCGAGCACGTCGGCCAGGCCGGAGACGGCGACCGAGAGGCCCGTCTCGGCGGCGGTCTCGCGGACCACCGTGTGATGGGGGTCCTCGCCGTGGTCGACCGCCCCTCCGGGCAGCGACCAGGTGCCGGGGGTGCCGGAGCGCTCCGATGCGCGGACCAGCAACACTCGGCCGTCTGAATCAGCACAAACTGCGTATGCCGCGATCCTGCGGAGCGGCTCCAGCATGGTGGTCACGGGTCCAAATTCTCCCCGGGCCGCGTTACCGGAACGGAAAAGAGTCGGATTCCTGACTTCTCGCTTCCCGCTCAGGGATCGATCAGGGTAGGGATCCGGGCGGTCACCGAGGGCAGGCCGGGCGTCGACGAGGACCGTGGAGGCATGACACCTACCGCCGCTCCCCAGGCCCCGTACAAGCAGCTCCGGCGACCCACCACCGACCGCATGGTGGCGGGGGTCGCCAGTGGCCTCGGCCGCTACTTCGACGTCGACCCCACCCTGATCCGCGTGGCCTTCGCGGTCACCGGCCTGCTCACCGGCGGGGTCGCGCTGCTCGCGTACCCGATCATGTGGTTCCTGATGCCCGAGGAGCCCACCGGCGCGCCCGCCTGGCCGCACCCGGCGGGCGTCGCGCCGACCGCCGGGTCCGCGCCGGGCGGTCCACCGCCGGGGTACGCCCCGACGCCGCCCTACCCGCCGACGACCCCGCCGGCCGCGTGAGGCCCGCTCACTCCCACTCGATGGTGCCCGGCGGCTTGCTGGTCACGTCCAGCACCACGCGGTTGACCTCGGCGACCTCGTTGGTGATCCGGGTGGAGATCCGGGCGACGACCTCGTAGGGCAGCCGGGACCAGTCGGCGGTCATCGCGTCCTCGCTGGAGACCGGGCGCAGCACCACGGGATGCCCGTAGCTGCGCCCGTCACCCTGCACCCCGACGCTGCGCACGTCGGCGAGCAGCACCACGGGGAACTGCCAGACGCCCCGGTCCAGGCCGGCGGCGGTCAGCTCCGCACGGGCGATCAGGTCGGCCTGACGCAGCAGGTCGAGGCGCTCCCGGTCGACGGCGCCGATGATCCGGATGGCCAGACCGGGGCCGGGGAACGGGTGCCGCCAGACCATCGCCTCGGGCAGGCCGAGCTGGAGGCCGAGCGCCCGGACCTCGTCCTTGAAGAGCGTGCGCAGCGGCTCGACGAGCGCGAACTTCAGGTCCTCCGGCAGGCCGCCGACGTTGTGGTGACTCTTGATGTTGGCGGTGCCGGTGCCGCCGCCGGACTCGACCACGTCCGGGTAGAGGGTGCCCTGGACGAGGAACTCCACGTCACCGTGCGAGGCGATCTCCCGGGCGGCGGCCTCGAAGACCCGGATGAACTCCCGGCCGATGATCTTGCGCTTCTGCTCGGGGTCGGTCACCCCGGCCAGCGCGCCGAGGAACCTCTCCGCCGCGTCGACCACCTTCAGCTTGATGCCGGTGGCGGCGACGTAGTCCTTCTCGACCTGCTCGGCCTCACCGGCGCGCAGCAGGCCGTGGTCGACGAAGACGCAGGTGAGCTGGTCACCGACCGCCCGGTGCACCAGCGCGGCGGCGACCGCCGAGTCCACCCCGCCGGAGAGGCCGCAGATGACCTCCTTGTCGCCGACCTGCGCCCGAATGCGGGCGACCTGCTCGTCGATGATGTTCTCGGGCGTCCAGGTCGGCTCGATGCCGGCGATGTCGTACAGGAAGCGGGTCAGCATCTCCTGGCCGTGCGCCGTGTGCCCGACCTCCGGGTGGAACTGCACGCCGGCCCGGCGGCCGACGATGTCCTCGAAGGCCGCCACGGGCGCGCCCGCCGACTCGGCCGTCACCGTGAAGCCCTCGGGGGCCTCCGTGACGCAGTCGCCGTGGCTCATCCAGACCGGCAGATCAGCCGGCAGGTCACGCAGCAGCACACCCGGCTCGGTGAGGCGGGGACGCAGCGGGGTACCGCCGTACTCCCGGCTGCCCGTGTGCGCGACGGTGCCCCCGAGCGCCTGGGCCATCGCCTGGAAGCCGTAGCAGATGCCGAAGACCGGCACGTCGGCCGTGAACAGGCCGGCGTCGATCTGCGGGGCGTCCGGCGCGTACACGCTGGCCGGACCGCCGGAGAGGATGATCGCGGCCGGGTTCTTCGCCAGCATCTCGGCGACCGGCATGGAGTGCGGCACGATCTCGGAGTAGACCTTCGCCTCGCGGACCCGGCGCGCGATGAGCTGGGCGTACTGGGCTCCGAAGTCCACCACGAGGACGGGGCGAGGCAGGCTCATGTGCAGAAAGCCTACCGACAGTCACCCCCGGCCCGACCCGCGCCCCACGCACTCGGCGCGGCGGCCGCACCGTCGGCGGTATGCCCCGTGATGTCCGGCGGGGTGGCGACGGCGTCCCGCGTCCCGATACGGTGCGCGACGATCCCCGTGCGGACCGGACGGAGGCGTGCCGATGACCGAGCTGACCATCCGAGCGTTCCGCCCCGAGGACGGCGAGGCGCTGTCGGCCCTGGTCGTCCGCTGCCTGCGGGAGGTGAACAGCCGTGACTACCCGGCCGAGCTGATCGACCGGATGTGCGACCACTTCACCGCCGACCGGTTCCGCGACCTCAGTGCCGAGCGGCGGATCTACGTCGCCGAGCAGGACGGACGCCCGGTCGGCACGGTGTCCCGCGACGGCAACAAGGTCTACACCATGTTCGTCGACCCGGACGCGCACGGCCGCGGCGTCGGCCGCCGGTTGATGCGGCACGTCGAGGAGCTGGCCCGGGCCGAGGGGCACGCGTTCATGGAAACGGGCGCCAGCCACACCGGGCACGGGTTCTACCACCGGCTCGGCTACACCGACGTCCGCGTCAGCGACACCGTGTTCGGCGTCAACCACATCCTCCGCCGGCCCCTGTCAGGGGCGTAGGGCGGCCGGGGCGTCCGCGGGCACGGCCGGCGTGCGCGGGGGTACGGCCGGCAGCCGTCGGTACGGATCTCCGAGTGGGGGCCGGGGGTCCTCGTCGCCCCGGTTGGGCCAGAAGGACATCGCCCGCTCCGCCTGCGCGGTGATCGTCAGCGACGGGTTGACCCCGAGGTTGGCGGAGACGGCCGCGCCGTCGACCACGTGCAGGCCCGGATGGCCGTACACGCGGTGCCAGGGGTCGACCACCCCGTCGGCCGGGGTGGCGCCGATCACCGCCCCGCCCAGGATGTGCGCGGTGACCGGGATGTCGAACGGCTCGGTGAGCGAGCCGCCGGGCGTACCGCCGATCTCCTCGGCGAGCAGTCGGGTGGCGGTGTTGCCGGCCGGGATCCACGTCGGGCTCGGGGTACCGTGCCCCGGCCCCGCGACCAGGCGGCGGCCCCACGGACCGCGCCGCCAGCGGGTGGTCAACGAGTTGTCCACCGACTGCATCACCAGGGCGATCACCGTCCGCTCCGACCAGCCGCGCACGGTCAGCATCCGCGCGGCCAGGCGCGGCTGCCGGACGATGCTGCCCAGCCAGCGCCGGACCCGGTGCGGCCCGCCGTCGACCAGCAGCGACTGGAGCAGGCCCATGGCGTTCGAGCCGCGGCCGTAGCGGACCGGTTCGATATGGGTCTGCGGATCGGGGTGGAACGAACTGGTGATCGCCACCCCCTCGGTGAAGTCGGTCCGCTCCCGTCGGGCCCGTCGCCGGGGGATCGACGCGCCGAGGATCGCCTCGGAGTTGGTCCGGGTCAACGCGCCCAGCCGGTCCGACAGGCGCGGCAACGCCCCGGTGGCCTTCATCTCGTGCAGCAGCCGCTGCGTGCCGAGCGCCCCGGCCGCGAAGACCACCTGGTCGGCGTGGATGACCTGCCGCCGTCGGCGCAACCACGCCCCGGTGCGCTCGGTGTGCACCTCGTACCCGCCACCGGCGGCCGGCCGGACGGCCGTCACCGTGGTCAGCGGGTGCACGGTGGCGCCCAGCCGCTCGGCGAGCCAGAGGTAGTTCTTGGCCAACGTGTTCTTGGCGCCGTGCCGGCAGCCGGTCATGCACGAGCCGCAGTGCAGACAGCCGGTGCGCTGCGGGCCGACGCCACCGAAGTAGGGGTCGGCGACGCGTTCACCCGGACGACCGATGTGCACGCCGACCGGGGTGGCGTGGAAGGTGTGCCCCACCCCCATCCGGTCGGCCACCGCCCGCATGGCGCGGTCCGCGCCCGTGTGGACGGGGTACGTGGTGACGCCGAGCATCCGCTTCGCCTGGTCGTAGTGGCGGGCCAACTCGTCTCGCCAGTCCGTGACGTCGCGCCACTGTGGATCGCGGTAGAAGGCGTCGAGCGGCTCGTAGAGGGTGTTCGCGTAGACCAGTGACCCGCCGCCCACCCCCGCTCCGGAGAGCACCAGCACGCCGCCGCCGGACCGGCCGGCGGCCGAGCGGAGCAGGGTGAGCCGCTGGATGCCGTAGCAGCCCAGCTTCGGCGCCCAGAGGAACCGGCGCAGACGCCACGACGTCTGCGGGAACTCGTCGTCGGCGAAGCGGCGGCCCGCCTCGACGACACCGACCGAATAGCCCTTCTCCGCCAGCCGCAGGGCGGTGACGCCGCCGCCGAAGCCGGACCCGATGACGACCACGTCGTACCGCATGGACGCATCATTACTCGCGAGTAGCGCTCGCGCCAGCGCCCGTTTTCGCGCGATCATGCACCGGCCGACCGACCCGTCGCCTCCCGGCCGCAACCCGGAGCACCCGTCGGAGCGTTGTTCCGGATACGGGTGGAAGGAAGCACACGATGATCCTGGGGTCGATGGAGCCGCGCCGACGCTGGCTGCTGCTCGGGCTGGCGGCGCTCGCCGTCGTGGCGTTGGTCGTCGGCGGAGCGACGGTGATCATGCGGCTGAGCGGCGACGACAAGCCCGCCAGCACCCCGCTGGCCGGCTCGCCGAGCCCGTCGCCGGCCGCCCCACCCACCCCGAGCCCGACCGGCCCGCCGCCGGGCGCGAACATCAGCGGCCCGTTGACGCTGCTGCTGGTCGGCGTGGACACCCGGGTCAGCGTGCCGGGCTGGGAGCCGCACTCCGACGCCGTCCTGGTGCTGCACGTGCCGAAGGGCCTGGGCCGGGCGTACCTCTTCTCGCTCCCCCGCGACCTGCTGGTGGACATCCCGCCGTTCCCCAAGGCCGGCTACAAGGGCGGCAAGACCAAGCTCACCCACTCGATGAGCTTCGGCAGCCGGGTGCCGGGCAAGCCCAAGCAGCCGAGCACGGCCCAGGGGTACGAACTGCTGCGCAGCACGGTCAGCGGCTACACCGGGCTGCGGATCGACGCGGGCGCCGTGCTCACCTTCGGCGGGTTCGACAAGCTGGTGAACGCCCTCGGCGGGGTGGACATCTACGTCGACCAGCGGGTCGCGTCCCTGCACCGCAAGCCGGACGGCAAGTACCGGGACAGCGCCCCCGGCGGCTACACCGGCCCGCAGAAGGTCTACGAGAAGGGCGAACAGCACCTCAATGGCTGGCAGGCACTGGACTACGCCCGGCAGCGCTACATCACCGGCGGCGACTACGCCCGCCAGCGTCACCAGCAGCAACTCGTCAAGGCCCTGACCCGCAAGATCCTCGACGAGGGCCTGGCCCGGCAGCCCGAGCGGGTCGACCAGGTGGTCGCCGCCCTGGGCGACACCCTGGTGTACGTGGGCGGCGACCGGATCGTCGACCTGGCGTACGCCCTCAGCGGGGTGCCGGAGAACCAGTTCACCCTGGTCGGGCTGCCCGGCTCCGGCGTCGGCAAGGGCAGCGCCTACCGGGGCGAACAGCTCACCAGCGAGGGGCGGACGTTCATCACCGAACTCCGGGCCGGTCGCGCCGACGCGTACCTGAAGGCCCACCCCGAACTGGTGGTCAAGAACTGAGCCCGGCCCCCGCCCCTCCCGGTGGGGCGGGCGGGGGCGTGGGCGGGGTCAGAGCTTCTTGGGCTGGGCGGGCTTCTTGGTGCCGAAGAGCCACGCGTCGAAGAGCGCGTCGAGCTGCTTGCCGGAGATCCGCTCGGCGAGGGCCACGAACTCGGCGGTGGTGGCGACACCGTTGCGCTTCTCCGCCGCCCACGTCTTGACTATCTCGAAGAACGCCTTGTCACCGACGGCCACCCGCAGCGCGTGCAGGGTCATCCCGCCGCGCTGGTAGACCGACTCGCTGAACAGGTCCTTCACGCCCGGCTTGCCCGGCGGGGTCTTCCACACCGTGGCGGGCACCCGCTGGTACCGGATGTCGAAGGCCTGCTTGGCGGTGTACTCCTTGGTGTGCTCCGCCCACAGCCACTCCGCGTACGTCGCGAAGCCCTCGTTGAGCCAGATGTCCTCCCACTTGGCCAGCGCCACGCTGTCGCCGAACCACTGGTGGGCCAGCTCGTGGGCGACCACCTCGGTGTTCTCGCCCCGCCGGAAGAAGCCCGCCGAGTAGACCGGGCGGCTCTGCGTCTCCAGCGCGTACGCGATCCGGCTGTCCGAGACCACCACACCGCCGTACGCGTCGAACGGGTACGGCCCGAAGACCGTCTCCAGGTAGTCGGCCACCTTGACGGTCTTCGCGATCGACGCGTCGGAGGCGCCCTTGGCCACCTTGGTGGTGACCGCGCTGTACACCGGCTTGCCCTTGTGCTGGCCCGTGGTGATCCGGAACTTGCCGATCACCACGTTGCTCAGGTAGCTCGCCATCGGCGACTTCTCCGACCACTTCCAGGTGGTCCAGCCATCCGTGGTGGTGCTACCGCCCGGCACGCCGTTGCTGACCGCGGTGATGCCCTGCGGGACGGTGATCTCGAAGTCGTACGCCGCCTTGTCCGACGGATGGTCGTTGACCGGGAACCAGGTGCTCGCCGACTCGGGCTGACCCAGGGCGATGGCGCCGTCGGCGGTGTGCAGGAAACCGCCCTCGCCGAGCAGTTCGTTCTTCAGCGGCTTCGGCACACCCTCGTACGCGATCTCCACCACGAATCCGTTGCCCGTGATGAGGCCGGCCGCCGGCGTGATGACCAGCTCGTTCTTGTTCCGGGTGTGGGTGGCCGGCGCGGCGTCCACGGTGACCGTCGTGACCGTCAGGCCCGCCAGGTCGAGGTTGAAGGTCGACAGGTCCGCCGTCGCCGTGGCCTGCACGGTGGTCGTACCCGTCAACCGGTCCTTCGCCGGGTCGTAGCGCACCTTGACGGTGTACTTCCCGACGTCGTACCCGCCGTTGCCGTAGCTGGGGAAGTAGGCGTCGCCGACTCCGTCCGCACCGGGAGTGAAGGTCCGCGACGGCGTCGGGGACGCGCTCGGCGACGGCGGTGCCGCCTCCGGAGTGGACGAGTCGCATCCGGACAACACGAGCGCCCCGGTCACCAGCAGACCGACACCCGCCCGCAGCCTGTGCCGCGTACCCCGCATCACGAACCTCCCCGTACACCCGGTGCGGGAGGGCCGCGCCACCCCCGCGCGACCGGCGCTCCTGCCCGATCGCAGGCGGCAGCCTATCGATAGATGATCACGAGGCCGTCACGGCAGGGTCGGTGCCGCGCCGCCCACCAGCCAGGCGTCGAAGAGCGGCTGGAGCTGCCGGTCGGCCACCCGCTCGGCCAGCGCCACGAAGTCCGAGGTGGTGGCGGTGCCGGACGCCCGCTCCGACGTCCAGGTGCGCAGGATGCGGAAGAAGGTGTCGTCACCGACCGTCCGGCGCAGCGCGTGCACGGCGAGCGCGCCGCGCTTGTAGACGGCGGTGCCGAACATCCGCTCCCGGCCCGGCTCGACCGACGGCTCCGACCAGTCGGTCGACGCGTACTGCAGCTCGAAGTTGCGCTGCGCGGTCCGGCCGCCGTCGTGCTCCTCCCACAGCCACTCGGCGTAACTGGCGAAGCCCTCGTTGAGCCAGATGTCGCTCCACCTGCGCAGGGACACGCTGTCGCCGAACCACTGGTGGGCCAGCTCGTGCGCCACCACCCCGGGATTCGGGTGGTCGCCGGTGAAGAAGGCCGGCCCGTAGACCGGCCGGGACTGCGTCTCCAACGCGTACCCGATCCGCTCGTCGGCGACCACGATCCCGCCGTACGAGTCGAAGGGGTACGGACCGAAGCGGCTGGCCAGGAAGTCGACTATCTCCCCGGTGCGGGTCACCGAGCCGGCCGCGCCACCGTTCGCCGGCAGGCTCGCCGCGACCGCGGTGACCAGCGGCCTTCCGGCGTGGGCGCCGGAGACCACCCGGTAGTTCCCGATCACGAGGGTGCTCAGGTAGCTGGCCATCGGGGTGCGCTCCGACCAGCGCCAGGTCGTCCACCCGTCGGCGCTGCTCCGGGGGCCGGGCACCCCGTTGCTCAACGCGGACAGTCCGTCCGGGACGGTCACCGCGATGTCGTAGCTGGCCTTGTCCGACGGGTGGTCGTTGACCGGGAACCAGGTGGCCGCCGATTCGGGCTGCCCGAGCGCGATGGCCCCGTCGGCGGTGTGCAGGAAACCGCCGCTGCCGAGCACGCCGTCGTCGACGGGGGTGGGCACGCCCGCGTAGTCGACAGTCACCGTGAACGACCGACCGCGCGCGAGCCCGGCGCGTGGGGTCACCACCAGCTCGCCGTCGTCGCGTCGGTGCTGGGCGCGCTTGCCGGCGACGGTGACCCCGTCGACGTTCAGGCCGACCAGGTCCAGGTTGAACCGGGACAGCTTCTGGGTGGCGGTCGCCGTGATGGTGGCCCGACCGGTGAGCCGGTCCGTCCTCGGGTCGTAGCGGACGTCCAGCCCGTAGTGCGTGACGTCGTAGCCCCCGTTACCCCGGCCCGGCACGTACGGGTCACCGGCGTCCACCGCACCGGGCCGGAAGCCGTCGTCGTCGCCCGTGCAGCCGGCCGTGGTCAGCACGACGGCGCAGCTCAGAGCCGTGAGAGTGGCGACCAGCCGACGGCGCGGCGGCGTCAGTCCGCTCCGGACCATGCACCACTCCTTCCGCGCCACCCGGGGTCAGGACCGAGCGTAGCCACCGACCCGCCGACGGATGCCCGAATCGACGGCGAGGGCGTCGACGGTGACGGCGAAGGGCCGGCCCCGCCCGGTGGCGGAGCCGGCCCTTCGGCGACGCGAGCGATCAGCGGTCGAGGACCAGCCCGACCTTCTGGAACTCCTTGAGGTCGCGGTAGCCGCACTTGGCCATGGCCCGACGCAGCCCACCGAACAGGTTGAGCTGGCCGTCCGCCTCGTCCGCCGGCCCGAAGAGCAGCTGCTCCATTGAGCCGATCGGGTCACCGGACACCTCGAAGGCGCCCCGGGGCAGCGACGGGTGGCTGGCCGCCGAGTGCCACCAGGCGCCACCGGCGGGGGCCTCGTCGCAGAGCGACAGCGGCTCACCGAGCATCACCGCGTCGGCGCCGCAGCCGAGCGCCTTGGCGATGTCACCGGAGGTCTGGATGTCACCATCGGCGATCAGGTGCACGTACCGGCCACCGGTCTCGTCCAGGTAGTCACGACGGGCCGCCGCGGCGTCCGCGATGGCGGTGGCCATCGGCACCCGGATGCCCAGCACCGACTCGGTCGTCGACCACTCGTCGCCGCCGATACCCACGATCACGCCGGCCGCGCCGGTCCGCATCAGGTGCAGCGCCGTCTTGTAGTCCGTGCAGCCGCCGACGATCACCGGCAGGTCGAGGTCGGCGATGAACTCCTTGAGGTTCAGCGGCTCGTCGGTCGTCGACACGTGCTCGGCCGAGACGATGGTGCCCTGGATGACCAGGATGTCCACCCCGGCGTCCAGGATCACCGGCGCCAGCGCGAGGGTGTGCTGCGGGGAGACCCGCACCGCCACCGTGCCGCCGCCGGCACGCAGCTCGCGCACCCGCTCGGCGATCAGGTCGGGACGGATCGGCTCCGCGTAGACCTCCTGGAGTCGCTTGGTGGCACGGGCGTCCTCGTCCAGGCCGGCCAGCTCGTCCAGCACCTTCGTCGGGTTTTCGTAGCGGGTCCACAGACCCTCGACGTTGAGCACGCCGAGACCGCCGAGCTGGCCCAACCGGACCGCCGACGACGGACTCATCGTGGCGTCCGAGGGGTGCCCGACACAGGGGATGCCGAACGGGTACGCGTCGAGCTGCCACGCGGTCGAGACGTCGTCGACGTCCCGGGTCCGGCGGCTCGGCACGATGGCGATGTCGTCCAGGTGGTAGCCGCGCTGCGCGGTCTTGCCCAGCCCGATCTCGACCACGTCACGCATGGGGGACTCCAGGTGGTTGGGGGTGGTGGGGTCAGCGGGAGTGGTAGTTGGGCGCCTCGACGGTCATCTGGATGTCGTGCGGGTGGCTCTCCTTGAGCCCGGCCGCGGTGATCCGGATCAGCTGGCCGCGCCGGTGCAGCTCGGGGATGCTCTCCGCGCCGACGTACCCCATGGCGGCCCGCAGCCCGCCGATGAGCTGGTGGGCGACCGCGGACAGCGGGCCCCGGTAGGGCACCTGGCCCTCGACGCCCTCGGGGACCAGCTTGTCCTCGGCGAGAACGTCCTGCTGGAAGTACCGGTCCTTGGAGTACGACTTGGCCTGCCCCCGGGACTGCATCGCGCCGAGCGAGCCCATCCCGCGGTACGCCTTGTACTGCTTGCCGTTGATGAAGATCAGCTCGCCGGGGCTCTCCTCGCAGCCGGCCAGCAGGCTGCCGAGCATCACCGTGTCCGCGCCGGCGACCAGGGCCTTGGCGATGTCGCCCGAGTACTGGATGCCACCGTCACCGATCACCGGCACGCCGGCCGGGCGGGCGGCACGGGCCGCCTCCATGATCGCGGTGATCTGCGGGACGCCAACGCCGGCGACGATCCGGGTGGTGCAGATCGCGCCCGGGCCCACACCCACCTTGATGCCGTCGGCGCCGGCCTCGACCAGCGCCCTCGCGCCGGCGTACGTGGCCACGTTGCCGCCCACGATGTCGATCGTCACGTCCTTCTTGAGCCGGCGGACCATGTCCAGCACGGCCCGCTGGTGCCCGTGCGCCGTGTCCACGATCAGCACGTCGACACCGGCGTCGACCAGCGTGCGCGCCCGCTTGTACGCGTCCTCGCCCACACCCACGGCGGCGGCCACCCGCAGCCGGCCGGCGTCGTCCTTGGTGGCGTTCGGGTACTGCTCGCTCTTGGTGAAGTCCTTCACCGTGATCAGGCCGCGCAGCCGGCCGGAGTCGTCCACGATCGGCAGCTTCTCGACCTTGTGCTGGCGCAGCAGCGCCAGCGCGTCGTCCTTGCTCACCCCGACCCGGGCGGTGACCAGCGGAGTCCGGGTCATGATCTCGCGGACCGGGGTGTCCGGCTCGGTGACGAAGCGCATGTCGCGGTTGGTCACGATGCCGACCAACTGGCCGTTGCCGTCCACCACCGGAACGCCGGAGATGCGGTACCGCCCGCACAGCTCGTCGACCTCGCGCAGCGTGTCGTCCGGGCTGGCGGTCACCGGGTTGGTGATCATGCCGGACTCGGAGCGCTTCACCAGGTCGACCTGGAGCGCCTGGTCCTCCAGGGACAGGTTGCGGTGCAGCACGCCGATGCCACCCTGGCGGGCCATGGCGATCGCCATCCGCGCCTCGGTGACCGTGTCCATGGCGCTGGAGAGCAGCGGGACGGTCAGTTCGACGTTGCGGGTGAGCTTCGTCCGGGTGTTGACCCGGCTGGGCACCACGTCCGACTCGCCCGGCTGGAGCAGCACGTCGTCGAAGGTGAGCCCGAGCGGAACGACCCGGGCCGAGCCGGCGGGCAGCTCGGGCAGGTGGCCGCCCAGGTCGGCGTGCTCGACGCCGGCCGGAAGATCGGTGCTGGGCGAATTTTCCACGATTGCTCCCCTGAGCTGCTCGGATGGGCTTCAGCGAGGTGGCGCGGGCGGGCACCGGAACACGCCACGGTGCCGGCACGTCGTCCCATCGTACCCAGTGACCTGCGCGACCTGGATCGGCGGCGGTTGCCTCGGCGCGGTGCCCGGGGGCGGACGTTCCCGCCGCGTTGGGTCTACGGTGAGGGGGTGCACGACGAGCCCATCGACCCGTTCAACGGCGACCCGGCCGACCCGACCGCGGGGCTGGACGATCCGGGCGACGACGCGACGCCGGATCCACTGACCGACGTCGAGCGACAGGACGTGCTGGAGGACCTCGCCGATCTGGAGATCTACCAGGCCCTGCTGGCGCCCATCGGGGTGCGCGGGCTGGTCATCGAATGCGAGGACTGCCGGGAGCCGCACTACTTCGACTGGGACCTGCTGCGGGGCAACCTGCGGCACCTGCTCAACTCGGGGCGGCCCCGCGTGCACGAGCCGGCGTACGACCCGGATCCGGACCACTACGTGACCTGGGACTACGCCCGTGGGTACGCCGACGGGGTGCACGACACCCTGACCGAGGGCACCGAGGACGAGCCGGACCCGGGCGCCGCCCCCACCGACTGAGGTTCCGCCGGCCCCGGGCGCTCCCGGAGACCGCTCAAGATCGTGCTGGAACAAGGAAGTAGTGGCCCCGCCGCGCCGGGAGGCCACTACTTTCCGGTTCGAGCACGATCTTGAGCGGGTCGCGGCGGGCTGCGGCGGGTCGCGGCGGGCTGCGGCGGGCTGCGGCGGGCTGCGGCGGGCTGCGGCGGGCTGCGGCGTCAGGAGACCAGGCCGGCCCGGAAGCCGGCGGCGACCGCGTGGGCGCGGTCCCGGGCGCCGAGCTTGCGGAACAGCCGGCGCGCGTGTGTCTTGACGGTGTCCTCCGAGACGAACAGTTCCCGGCCGATCTCCGCGTTGCTCTTGCCCTCGGCCATGCCCAGCAGCACCTGGAGTTCCCGTTCGGTGAGCCCGATCGACGACCGGCCGCCACGAACGCCCGCGCCGGGCCGGATGGCGTCGGACTGCCCGGTGGCGGTCCCGTCGGTCGCCGCCTCGACCTCGTCGTCGCCCCGCTGCACGGGTACCGAGGCGACGCCCGCCGGCCCGTCGCCGGTCGCGGCGGTCCAGCCGGGCTCTGCGGCGCCGCGTACCGACGGAGTGGAACGGGCCGAGCCGCCGACCGCCGCCGCATCCCGCGCCGGGTCGGTGACCCGCTGCCGGGAGGCCCGGCCGGGCGCGGTCAACAGGAGCAGGGCCTTCGCCACCGCGCTGGTGAGGTCGTGGTCGGCGTTCTGGATCAGCCCACGGGCGCCGGCGCTGATGGTGGCGGCCGCCGCCTCGGATTCCTCGGCGCCGAGCAGCACGACCGCGGCCTGCGGCGCGCGGGCCAGCACCCGACGGACGAAGCCCGCGCTGTCCGGCCGGGTGAGGGCCGTGTCGGCCAGAACCACGTCGGCCGGTCGTTCGGCCAGTCGCAGCATCACCTCGGGATCGGAGACGGCGGTACGAACGATCGCGGACAGACCCAGCCGCGCGGCAGCAGAAGTGAGGTGCTGAGCCGCGAGCGGTGTCCGAACGCACACAAGAACGGTACGCACTGTGATGGTCTCCTCTCCGCACACGAGCAGACCATGACGAGGTCGGCTGGGGAGGAGGTTCCCGGCAATCATCTGAACTTTTCCGACAGATGGGGCAAAAGCCGCAAGTTGTCGGGGGTTTTCGATCACAGAAGTGTGAGCCGGCAACGACCCGGGTACCGGGGGGTCCAGGCCGGGAACGGTGCGCCTGCGCGGCCCGCCGCCCGGAAGCCGGCCACAAGCATTCTCGCGGTGCCGCGCGGGAGGAGGGGTGCTGATGTCGAACGTACGTAGACTGCCCGGACCCATCGTCGACCTCTGGGACTGGCAGCGGCTCGGTGCCTGCCGGGGCCGGGACAGCGCGCAGTTCTTCCACCCGGACGGGGAGCGCGGATCCTCGCGGCTGCGGCGGGAGTCCTCGGCCAAGTCGGTCTGCCGCGCCTGCCCGGTCCGCGCCGAGTGCGCCGCACACGCGCTGTCGGTCCGCGAGCCGTACGGCGTGTGGGGCGGCTTCAGCGAGTCGGAGCGGCTGCGCCTGCTCGCCGTCGGCTGGGAGGACCTGGCGGACCGCCGGCAGATCCGGGTCGACGTGGCCCGCCTGGAGGCGCGCCTGGGTCGCCCGCACAAGTCGACGGTCCCCGCCCAGCGCAACGTCGCCTGACCCCACACACCACCCCGACACCGCGAACCGCGCCCCCGCCCAGCGGGAGCGCGGTTCCCGCGTACCCACCCCACCCAACCCCGACCCCGGTGATCATGAAGTTGTTGCCCCCGACACGCCGTCAGGGTGGCAACAACCTCATGATCACCGGGCCGAGGGGTGGGGGTGGGTGGGGTTAGTGGACGTTTACCGGGACGGTGTGCCAGCCGGTGGCGCCGTCGGGGGCGACGCTCTGGGTGCGCTCGGTCTGGGTCTCGCCGGTCGCGTCCGTGGCCCGGACCTGAAGGCGGTGCTCGCCCGGCGTGGCGTCCCAGCGCCAGGACCACTGGACCCAGGTGTCCACCGACACCGTCGGGGCCAGCGCCGCCTCCTGCCAGGGGCCGTCGTCGACGCGTACCTCGACCCGGCTGATGCCCCGGTGCTGCGCCCAGGCCACGCCGGCCACCGTCACCGGGCCGGCGGTCAGCTTGTTGCGCCGTCGTGGCGCGTCGATCCGCGACTGGGTCTTGATCGGCCCCTGGGCCGACCAACCGCGTGGCACCCAGTACGCGTCGAAGTCGGCGAAGCGCGTCAACTCCAGCTCGGTCACCCACTTGCAGGCCGACACGTAGCCGTAGAGACCGGGCACCACCATCCGCACCGGGAAGCCGTGCTGGACCGGCAGCGGTTCGCCGTTCATGCCGATCGCCAGCAGCGCGTCCCGCCCGTCGCGCAGGGCGGCGGTGGGGGTGCCGCAGGTCCAGCCGTCGACCGACCGGCCGACGACCTGGTCGGCGTCCTCGTCCGGCTGGGCCTCGTCCAGCAGTTCCCGCAGCGGTACGCCGAGCCAGCGCGCGTTGCCGATCAGGTCCCCGCCGACCTCGTTGGAGACGCAGGCCAGCGTGACGTACCGCTCGACCAGCGGCCGGGCCAGCAGGTCCGCGTAGCTGTAGGTGCGCTCGGTACCCACCCGGCCGTGAATGCGCAGCCGCCAGGTGTCCGGGTTCACCTGCGGCACCACCAGGGCGGTGTCGATCCGGTAGAACCCGGAGTTCGGGGTGACGTACGGCGCGAGCTGAGCCAGGGACAGGTCCGCTCCCGCGGGCCCGGCCGGCGCGGGGACGGCCGGGGCGGGGAGCCGGATCGCGTCCCGGGCGGCCGAGACGCCCCGCCGCCCGGCCAGCCAACGGCCGCCGAGACCGGCCACGGCCGCCGTACCGAGCAGCACTCCGGTGCCGGTGAGGAACCGTCGGCGCGACTCCGGGTCGACACCCTCGACCGGCGCGGCCGGCGTCACCGGCGTGGGTGGGTCCCACGGCCAGGGTTCCAGCTCGAACGGGCCGGCGATGAACAGCCAGAGCACCAGGGCGCCGAGCCCGCCGCCGACCAGCGACGGCAGCGCGTCGAAGACGTCCGCGCCGGGGCGGGTCAGCGCGGCGGCCACACCGACGGCGCCGAACGCCGCGATACCGGCCAGGCCCAGGGCCAGCCGCCGGATCGCCAGCATTCCGAACAGGGCCGCGAACCCACCCAGCAGCAGGGCCGTTCCGGTCAGCAGGGCGATCTTGTCGGCGGTGCCGAAGACGTCGATGGCGAACTGCTTGAGCGGCTCGGGAACGGCGTCGACGACCACCCCGCCGACCGCGACCAGTGGCGCCGACCGGGGGCCGGTCAGCACCGCCACCGGCTCCGCGGTGCCGATCGCGACGGCGGCGGCGGTGACTCCGGCCAGCGCGGCGTACCGCCGCGACGTCGTGCTCATCGGCCCAGTGTGCGCGATCATCTCGGCCGATCGCCAACGACGTCATCGCTTGGTAATGCTCGCCCGGACGAAACCGGGGCACACCGCCGTACGGCGGTGTGCCCCGGAACGGGTGTCGCTACCGGGTCAGAAGCCCGGGCCGTGCTGGTGGCCGTGGCCGTGGCCGTGCCCGCCACCGGCGGCGGCCGGCTCGGGCTGCTCCGGCTTCTCCACCACGAGGCTCTCCGTGGTGAGTAGCAGGCCGGCGATCGACGCGGCGTTGGTGACGGCGTTGCGGGTCACCTTCACCGGGTCGATGATGCCGGACTTGACCAGGTCGCCGTACTCGCCGGTGGCCGCGTCGAGGCCGTTGCCCCACTGCATGCCGGCGACCTTCTGGGTCACGACGTAGCCGTCGTGGCCGGCGTTCTGCGCGATCCAGCGCAGCGGCTCGACCAGCGCCTTGCGCACGATCGAGACGCCGACCTTCTCCTCGCCGGTGAAGCCCAGGTCGTCGTCGAGCACGGGGAGGATCTGCACCAGGGCGGCGCCGCCGCCGGGCACGGTGCCCTCCTCGACCGCGGCCTTGGTCGCCGCGATGGCGTCCTCGATGCGGTGCTTGCGCTCCTTCATCTCGACCTCGGTCGCCGCACCCACCTTGATCACGGCGATGCCGCCGGAGAGCTTGGCCAGCCGCTCGGCCAGCTTCTCCCGGTCCCAGTCGGAGTCGGAGGCCTCGATCTCCTTGCGGATCTGGGCCACCCGGTCGTCGACCTCGGTCTTCTGGCCGCCGCCGTCGACGATCGTGGTGTTCTCCTTGTCGACCACGACGCGCCGGGCGGTGCCGAGCACCTCCAGGCCGACCTGGTCGAGCTTGTAGCCCAGCTCCGGGGCGACCAGCTCGGCGCCCGTGGAGATCGCGATGTCCTGGAGCATGGCCTTGCGCCGGTCGCCGAAGCCCGGGGCCTTGACCGCGCAGACCTTGAGGGTCTTGCGCAGCGAGTTGACCACCAGGGTGGAGAGCGCCTGGCCGTCCACGTCCTCGGCGATGATCAGCAGGGGCTTGCTGTTCTGCAGGACCTTCTCCAGCAGCGGCAGCAGCTCCTCGATCGCCGAGATCTTCTGGGTGGTGACCAGGATGTACGCGTCCTCGAGGACGGACTCCTGACCCTCCAGGTCGGTGACGAAGTTCGGCGAGATGAAGCCCTTGTCGAACTGGAGACCCTCGGTCACGTCCAGCTCGGTGGTGAGCATCGAGCCCTCCTCGACGGTGATGACACCGTCGCGGCCGACCCGCTCCATCGCCTCGGCGATCAGCTCGCCGATGGTGGCGTCCTGCGCGGAGATCGTCGCCACGTTCGCGATCGACTCCTTGCCGGCGACCTCGACGGCCTTGCCGAGCAGCGCCTCGGAGACCTTGGCGGCCGCCGCGTCGATGCCCCGCTTGAGGCCGGCCGGGTTGGTCCCGGCGGTCACGTTGCGCAGGCCCTCACGGACCATCGCCTGCGCCAGCACGGTCGCGGTGGTGGTCCCGTCGCCGGCGACGTCGTTGGTCTTGGTCGCCACCTCCTTGACCAGCTGCGCGCCGAGGTTCTCGTAGGGGTTGGTGAGCTCGATCTCCTTCGCGATGGTCACGCCATCGTTGGTGATCGTCGGCGCACCGAACTTCTTGTCCAGGACGACGTTGCGCCCGCGCGGGCCGAGGGTGACCTTGACCGCGTCAGCGAGGGCGTTGACACCGTGCTCCAGCAGGTGTCGGGCGTCGTCCGAGAAGCTGAGGATCTTCGCCATGAATGTCCCTTCGAAGCGCCGCTGCCCCGGCCCGGCGAGCCGGACCGGGGCAGCGACACTGATCGGTTGCTTACTTCTCGATGACCGCGAGGACGTCGCGGGCGGAGAGCACCAGGTACTCCTCGCCGGCGTACTTGACCTCGGTGCCGCCGTACTTCGAGTAGAGGACGGTGTCGCCGACCTGCACGTCAACCGGAACCCGGTTGCCGTTGTCGTCGACGCGCCCCGGACCGACAGCGAGGACGGTGCCCTCCTGCGGCTTCTCCTTGGCGGTGTCGGGGATCACGATGCCCGACGCCGTGGTGGTCTCAGCCTCGTTCGCCTGGACCACGATGCGGTCCTCGAGCGGCTTGATCGCAACCTTGGTCGCGGTAGTCACGGGCATACCCTCCTGGGGTACTGGTTTCGTTGCCGGCCAGCGGGGCTGACCAGCGTCAATCTGCCTCATGCCACCGGGCGGGGCCGTCGTCGCGGGTGCCGGTCCGCCTGGCGTGCGCACCCGGGTCGCGAGACCCGGAAGCTGGCACCCTCAGGGTGAGAGTGCTAATCGCAGGTTATTCCGTGGCTAGCACTCCGTCAAGGAGAGTGCCAGCGCGTCGCGCCCCGCCAGCGGTATTTTCCCCTCGGTCGGGAGAATGGGCAGGTGGATCTCGATCAGTTGGCGGCACTGCGTACCCCCGAGGGGTCGGCCGCCCTCACGGCGGCGGCCGAGCTGGCCGGCGGCGATCCACTGGCCGCGGCGTCGGCGCTCCGCGCGGCCGGGGTGCCGCCGACGCTGGCGGCGGCGGCCCTCACCCAGGCCGAGCTGCGCCACCGGGCGGTGGGCAAGTTCGGCCCGGCCGCCGCCGGGATGTTCCTCACCCGCCCCGGCCTGGAACAGGCCACCCGCCGGGTGGTCGCCGACCGGCGGGCCGCCCGGCTGCGCGCGGCCGGCGTGCGCACCCTGGCCGATCTCGGGTGCGGCCTCGGCGCGGACGCGCTGGCCGCCGCCCGTGCCGGCATCCGGGTGTACGGGGTCGAGGCCGACCCGGTGACCGCGGCGATGGCCGCCGCCAACGCCGCCGCCGCCGGGCTGGCCGACCTGTTCACGGTCGAGTGCGGCGACGCGACCGCGTTCGACGTGTCGCGGGTGGACGGCGTCTTCTGCGACCCGGCCCGACGGGCCACCGGCACCGGCCGACGGATCTTCGACCCGCGCGCCTACTCGCCGCCCTGGGACTTCGTCACCGGCCTCGCCGAGCGGGTGCCCCGCACGGTGGTGAAGGTGGCGCCGGGCCTGGATCACGCGCTCATCCCGGCCGGCGCGGAGGCGGAGTGGGTCGGCGTGGACGGCGACCTGGTCGAGGCGGCGCTCTGGTGCGGCGAACTGGCCGAGGTGCCCCGCCGCGCCAGCGTGTACCGGAGGGAGATCCACCAGCTCACCGGCTCGGGCGACACGGAGGCGCCGGTCGGACCCCCGCGCCGCTACCTGTACGACCCGGACCCGGCGGTGGTCCGGGCGCACCTCGTCGCCGAGCTGGCCGCGGAGCTGGACGCCACCCTTGCCGACCCGAGCATCGCGTACCTCTACGCCGACCAGCCGACCCGCACCCCGTACGCGCGCTGTCTGGAGATCACCGACGTGCTGCCGTTCTCGCTCAAGCGCCTGCGGGCATTGCTGCGCGAGCGTCGGGTGGGTCGGGTGGAGATCCTCAAGCGGGGTTCGGCGCTGACGCCGGAGCAGTTGCGGCGGGACCTGCGCCTGGCCGGCGACCAGGCGGCGAGCCTGGTGCTGACCCGGGTCGCCGGAGCGCCGACCGTGCTGATCGGCCGGCCGGTGGATTAGGTTCGGGGCGTGGCGGGACAGGGCACTCCGGCAACGGCACTACTGGCCAAGCGCGGGATCGCGCACCGCACCCACCCGTACCGGGTGGCACCCGACGCTCCGAACTACGGCGCCCTGGTGGCGGCGGCCCTCGGCGTGGCGCCGGAGCGGGTGTTCAAGTCGCTGGTGACCGAGGTGGACGGCGTCCTCACCGTGGCGGTCGTACCGGTGACCGGTGAGCTGGACCTCAAGGCGCTCGCGGCGGCGGTCGGCGGCAAGCGGGCGGCGCTCGCCGAGCGGACGGTCGCCGAGCGGGCCACCGGCTACGTGCGAGGCGGGATCAGCCCACTCGGGCAGCGTCGACGACTGCCCACCGTGCTCGACGACTCCGCGCTGAACCTGCCGACGATCTACGTCTCCGCTGGTCGGCGCGGGCTGCAACTCGAACTGGCGGCGGTGGACCTGGTGGCGCTCACCGGGGCCCACAGCGCGCCGTTGCAGGCGCGCTGACCTGTCGTTACATCGCCCTTTTCGGGGGATGTTCGGCGAGTAACAGTCGCGTTGCTGAATTGTTATCGCTTCCAACAAACTTGGGACCTGCGTGGTCTTGTGGTGCCAGTGTGACGCGGAATACGTTGCCGGACACAACAAAACAACACCTCCCCCACCTCCGAAAGGACCCTGCACATGCGTAAGGGGATCCTCACCATCGCCGCCGTGGGCCTGCTCGCGACCGGCGGTTTGACCGCCTGCGGCGACGACTCCGGCAACGGCTCGGCCGACTCCAAGAAGACTCCCAAGATCGGCGTGATCCTTCCGGACAGCAAGTCCTCCCCCCGCTGGGAGACGGCGGACCGTCGCTTCCTGGAGGAGGCGTTCAAGGCCGCCGGCGTCCAGTCCGACATCCAGAACGCCCAGAACGACAAGGCCGCCTTCCAGACGATCGCCGACCAGATGATCACCGGCGGCGTCACCGCCCTGATGATCGTCAACCTGGACTCCGGCACCGGCAAGGCCGTGCTCGACAAGGCCAAGTCGCAGGGCGTCGCCACCATCGACTACGACCGGCTCACCCTGGGCGGCTCGGCCCAGTACTACGTCAGCTTCGACAACGAGGTCGTCGGCAAGCTCCAGGGCGAGGGCCTGTCGAAGTGCCTGACCGAGAAGGGCGCCAAGAACCCTGTCGTGTCGTACCTGAACGGCTCGCCCACCGACAACAACGCCACCCTGTTCAAGGCCGGCTACGACTCGGTGCTCAAGCCGAAGTTCGACTCCAAGGAATACACCAAGGGCCCGGACGACGCCGTGCCGGGCTGGGACGGCCCTACCGCCGCGACCATCTTCGAGCAGCAGCTCACCGCGACCAAGGGCAAGATCGACGGCGTGCTGGCCGCCAACGACACTCTCGGCAACGCCGCCATCTCGATCCTGAAGAAGAACAAGATCAACGGCAAGGTGCCGGTGACCGGGCAGGACGCCAGCGTGGAGGGCCTGCAGAACATCCTCGCCGGTGACCAGTGCATGACCGTCTACAAGGCAGTCCGGGAAGAGGCCAAGGCCGCCGCGGACCTGGCCATCGCGCTGGCCAAGGGCGAGAAGAAGGACACCGGCCAGTCGGTGAAGGACGGTGACCGCGACGTCCCCTCGGTGCTGCTCACCCCGAAGGCCATCTACAAGGACAACGTCAAGGACGTCATCGCCGACGGCTACGCGACCAAGGAGCAGGTCTGCACCGCGGCGTACGCCAAGTTCTGCGCCGAAGCCGGCATCAGCTGACCGACGCCGCAGTACCCGCCGGGACGACCATCGCCGCCCGGCACGGGAGCACCCTCCCGTGCCGGGCGGCGCCCGCCGGACGGGCCCCGACCCTCCCTTAAGAAGGAGACCCCGTGTCCGCGACTCCCCTGCTGGAACTCCGCGGGATCGACAAGAGCTTCGGTCCCGTCCAGGTGCTCCGCGACGTCGCCCTGAGCGTCCACCCGGGCGAAGTGACCGCACTTGTCGGCGACAACGGCGCCGGCAAGTCGACCCTGGTGAAGTGCATCAGCGGCATCTACCCCACCGACGCCGGTGAGGTCCTGTTCAACGGCGAACAGGTGCACATCGGCAGTCCCCGCGACGCCGCAACGCTCGGCATCGAGGTCGTCTACCAGGACCTCGCGCTCTGCGACAACCTGGACATCGTGCAGAACATGTTCCTCGGCCGGGAGAAGCACAGCGGCATCGTCCTGGACGAGCCGACCATGGAACAGCTCGCCGCCGAGACCCTGGCGGGGCTCTCCATCCGCACCGTCACCTCGCTTCGCCAGCACGTCTCCAGCCTCTCCGGCGGTCAGCGCCAGACCGTGGCCATCGCCAAGGCGGTGCTCTGGAACAGCAAGCTCGTCATCCTGGACGAGCCGACCGCAGCCCTGGGCGTGGCACAGACCGCCCAGGTCCTCGAACTCGTCCGCCGCCTCGCCGACAACGGCCTGGCCGTGGTGCTCATCTCGCACAACATGAACGACGTCTTCGCCGTCTCCGACCGGATCGCCGCGCTGTACCTCGGCCAGATGGTCGCCCAGGTAAAGACCACCGACATCACTCACGCCCAGGTGGTTGAGTTGATCACCGCCGGGCGCTCGGGCGGCCTCGGCCTCGCCACCGACCCGGGCGGCAACGGCGACGGCCCGCAGCCGGCCGACTCGATCTCAGGAGGCGTCCGATGACCACCACCGCCGTGCGCAAGGACGGCCCGGCGGCCGTCACACCGCCGCCGACCGTCGGGAGCCACGTCCGCAACTACGTGAGCCGGGTACGCGGTGGCGACGTCGGCGCGCTACCAGCCGTGCTCGGCCTGATCGTGCTCTGCACCGTCTTCGCGGTCATGCGGCCGTCGTCGTTCCTGTCGGCCGGCAACTTCGCCAACCTCTTCACCCAGGGCGCGGCGGTCACGCTGATCGCGATGGGCCTGGTCTTCGTGCTGCTGCTCGGCGAGATCGACCTCTCCGCCGGCTTCGCCAGCGGTGTCTGCGCGGCGGTACTGGCAAACGTGGTCACCGTGCTCGGCTACCCCTGGTGGGTCGCCGTCCTCGCCGCGATCGCCACCGGTGTCATCATCGGCACCACGCTCGGCATGCTCGTCGCGAAGATCGGCATTCCGTCCTTCGTGGTCACTCTCGCCGGCTTCCTCGCCTTCCAGGGCGTCGTGTTGCTGCTCGTGCAGGAGGGCACCAACATCTCCGTCCGCGACGAGGTGCTGGTCGCCATCGCCAACCGCAACCTCGCCCCCGCGCTGGGCTGGGCGCTGACCGCCGTCGCCGTCGTCGGCTACGCGGCGGTGCAACTGCTACGCCACCGCAACCGGGCGACCCGCGGCCTGATCACCGACCCGATCGCGGTGGTGGCGCTGCGGATCGGCGGGCTCGCCGTCATCCTCGGCACCGCCGTGTACGTGCTCAACCTGGAGCGCAGCCGCAACGTCCTCATCGTCTCGCTCAAGGGTGTGCCGATCGTGGTGCCGATCATCGCGGTGCTGCTGGTCATCTGGACCTTCGTGCTCCAACGCACCAGCTACGGCCGGCACATCTACGCCGTCGGCGGCAACCGGGAAGCGGCCCGCCGGGCCGGCATCGGAGTCGACCGGATCCGGATCTCCGTCTTCGTGATCTGCTCGTCCATGGCCGCCGTCGGTGGCATCGTGGCCGCCAGCCGGGCCAACTCGGTCGACCCGAACACGGGGGGCAGTAACGTACTGCTCTACGCGGTCGGCGCGGCGGTGATCGGCGGCACCAGCCTCTTCGGCGGCAAGGGCCGGGTATTCGATGCCGTGCTGGGAGGCGCGGTGGTCGCGGTCATCGAAAACGGAATGGGCCTGATGGGGTACAGCGCGGGAGTCAAGTACGTGGTGACCGGCGTCGTGCTGCTGCTCGCCGCCAGCGTCGACGCCCTCTCCCGCCGCCGCGCGGCAGCCACCGGCTCCCGCTGACCGCGCGGGAGGTAGCACCAGCATGCGCCCGGCACCGAGCCAGGAAGAGGTTCGCCGGCAGAACCTCGGGGCCCTGCTGCGGTACGTGCACGTCCACGGGCCGACCACCCGTGCCGAACTCACCACGGCACTGGGGTTGAACCGGAGCACCATCGGCGCGCTCACCGCCGACCTGGCCGGCGTCGGGCTGGTCAGTGAGGGAACGCCGAAGGAGACCGGCCGGGCCGGACGACCGTCCATTGTCGTCCGGCCCGAGTCGGCCCGGGTGTACGCGTACGCGTACTCCGTGGAGGTGGACCGGCTGCGGGCCGCGCGGGTCGGTCTGGGCGGCGCGGTGCTGGACCGCCGCGAGCTGGACCGCCCGCGTGGCCTGCTGGCCGCGGAGGCCGCGCCGATGCTGGCCGGCGCCGTCAAGGAGATGCAGCAGGCGGTCCCGGGCGGCGCGATCTGCGTCGGCACCGGCGTCGCGGTCTGCGGCATGGTCCGCCGGGAGGACGGCCTGGTGCGGCTCGGGCCCACCACCGGCTGGGTGGACGAGCCGATCGGCGCGGCGCTCGGGGCCGAGATGGGCCTGGACGTGCCGGTCACGGTCGGCAACGTGGCCGACGTGGCGGCGTTCGCCGAGCACACCAGGGGCGTCGCGGCCGGCTGCGACAACGTCATCTACCTGTACGGCGACGTCGGCGTCGGCGCCGGGATCATCGCCGGTGGGCGTCGGCTCACCGGACACGGCGGGTACGGCGGCGAGGTCGGCCACATGAAGGTGGTGCGCGACGGCAGGCCCTGCGAGTGCGGCGCCCGGGGCTGCTGGGAGACCGAGATCGGCGAGCACGGCCTGCTGCGCGCCGCCGGACGCTCCGACGCGCGGGGACGCGACGCCCTGTTGGCCGTCTTCGACGCCGCCGACCGGGGGGACGCCCGCGCCCAGACGGCGGTACGCCAGGCGGGCGACTGGCTCGGCTTCGGGGTCGCCAACCTGGTCAACGTCTTCAACCCCGAGATGGTCATCTTCGGCGGCACCATGCGCGACCTCTACCTCGCGGCGGCGGCCCAGATCCGCAGCCGGCTCAACTCGAACGCACTCGGCGCGTGCCTGGAGCACGTCCGGCTGCGTACGCCGACGCTGGGCGAGGACGCACCCCTGATCGGGGCCGCCGAGCTGGCCTTCGAACGACTGCTCGCCGACCCCCTCGACGTGGGCTGACCCGCGTACGCTGTCCGGCGTGGACGTCGAGTTGCGCGCCTCCGACGACGACCGTCACCGGGTGGTCGCCGAGCTGCACCGGCACACCACGGTGGGCCGACTCACCCTGGACGAGTTCTCCGAACGGGTCGGCGCGGTGTGGACCTCCCGCACCCTCGGCGACCTCGCCACGCTGACCCGGGACCTGCCCGCCCTGCCCGATCCCGCAGCCGCGGCGAAGGGCGACGACGGGATCGGGCACGGCCGCCGGGAGCTGCTGGTGCTCTTCGCCGTCGCCGCGCTCACCCTGCTGCTGCTCGGTGGCTTCCTGGCCGTCACCCGCTGATCCGTGTGGCACGCCCGACGGGCTCCGCATTTCCACGGCCCGAGCGGATGAACTGATCGGACGATCAGTCCGTACCAGTGGGCGGACGGGCGGCCGGCAGGGTGCGGCTGCCCGGTCCAGACGCGTTTCGGTCCGGACCGAGGAGGCACCGCAGACATGGCACCGCTCAGATTGGCCCGTCGCCGGCCGGGCAACCGGACGCACCGCGCGGCGATGTTGCTCATCGCGATCATCGCGGGGGTCGGTGTCCTGCCGGGCGTGGCCATCGCCGCCCCCGCGGGTGGGCAGCAGCTCAACGCCGCCGACATGACGCTGCTCAACGGGGTGCGCCTGGCCGGGCTGTGGGAGATGCCGGCCGGCCAGATGGCCGCCGAGAAGGGACAGTCGCCGAAGGTACGGGAGATCGGGGCCGGCATCGCCGGCGAGCACCAGAAGCTCGACCAGCTCGTCGTGGACGCCGCCAACAAGCTCGGCGCGTCCATCCCCACCGAGCCGACGGCCGAACAGAAGGGCTGGCTGGCCGAGATGCAGAACGCGTCCGGCGCCCGGTTCGACCAGATCTTCGTGACCCGGCTCCGGGTGGCCCACGGCAAGATCTTCCCGGTGATCGGCGCGGTACGGGCCAGCACCCGCGACGCCACCGTCCGCAAGCTCTGCGAGGACGCCAACGCCTTCGTACAGCACCACATGCAGATGCTGGAGTCCACCGGACTGGTCCGCTGGCCCGAACTGCCGCCGGCCGCGCTGCCCGCGCCCGGCAAGGACGGTCTGCTCGCCGCCGCCGGGGCGAACGCGGGGCCGCAGGTCGGGGTGAGCAGCACCGTCGTCTGGCTGGTCTTCCTCGCCGCGCTCGGTACCGGCGGGATCGCCACCTACCGGATGCTGCGCCGGAGCTGACCGACGATTGAGGTGGCCCGGAGTCAGCGGTCGACCTGGGTGAAGTCCCAGGAGTGCGGGGCGCGGGCCACCAGCAGGGCGGGCGGATCGGGCAGCGGACGCGGGTTGCTGCGCCACTTCGAGATGACCACGACGCGGTGGTCGGTGGACGAGAAGACCTCGCTCGACACGTGCAGCGGGTCGTGCTCCAACTCGGGCAGGGCGGTGTCGCACACCCAGGTGATCAGGTCGGCGACGCCGTACGCCTCGGCGCGCGCCTCCCACATCCGCACGATCATCTCCGGCGTCCCCGTCACACGCTGACCGTGGTCAACGGCAGCGCCGAGTCGGCCGGCAGATCCAGCCGGCTCGGCGCGACCCCGGCGGCGACCAGGTGCGATCCGAGCGCGGCCACCATCGCCCCGTTGTCGGTGCACAGCTTCGGCCGCGGCACCCGGACCCGGATGCCGTACTTCTCGGCCCGCTCCTCGGCCAACGCCCGCAGCCGGGAGTTCGCGGCCACTCCCCCACCGATCACCAGGGTGTCGATGCCCTGCGCCCGGCAGGCGGCGATGGCCTTGTTGGTCAGCACGTCGCAGACCGCCTCCTGGAAGGACGCGGCCACGTCGGCGACCGGCACCGGCTCACCGGCGCGTTGCCGCGCCTCCACCCAGCGGGCCACGGCCGTCTTCAGACCGGAGAACGAGAAGTCGTACCGGTGGGCCGCCAGGTCCTTCGCGGCGGTCAGGCCACGCGGGAAGGCGATGGAGGCGGCGTCACCCGCCCGGGCCTCACGGTCGATGGGCGGACCGCCCGGGAACGGCAACCCGAGCAGCCGGGCCACCTTGTCGAACGCCTCACCGGCCGCGTCGTCGATGGTGGCGCCGAGCGGGGTGACACCCCGGGCCAGGTCGTCGACCAGCAACAGGGACGAGTGCCCGCCGGAGACCAGCAGGGCGATGGCCGGTTCGGGCAGTGGGCCGTGTTCCAGGGTGTCCACCGCCACGTGCGCGGCGAGGTGGTTGACGCCGTACACCGGCTTCTCGGCGGCGAGGGCGTACCCCTTGGCGGCGGCGACGCCGACGAGCAGCGCGCCGGCCAGACCCGGCCCGGAGGTGACCGCGATGGCGTCGATGTCGGCGAGGGTGACGCCAGCGTCGGTGAGCGCCCGCTGCATGGTCGGCACGATGGCTTCGAGGTGGGCCCGGCTGGCCACCTCCGGCACCACGCCCCCGAAACGGGCGTGCTCCTCGACGCTGGACGCGAGCGCGTCAGCCAGCAGGGTGTGCCCGCGTACGATGCCGACGCCGGTCTCGTCGCACGAGGTCTCGATGCCCAGGATCAGCGGTTCGTCAGCCATGGTCGTGTGGTCCGTCCCCGGTCGGCTCGGCGTCGCGCCGCATGACCAGCGCGTCGGTGTTGCTCGGTTGGTAGTAGCCGCGACGCACCCCGATCGGCTCGAACCCGTACGTCGCGTAGAGGCGCTGGGCGGGGGCGTTGTCCACGGCCACCTCCAGCAGGGTGCTGCGGGCGCCCCGACGGTTCGCCTCGGCGAGCAGTTCCTCCAACAGGACGCGGCCGACGCCACGTCGCTGGACGTCCCGCCGGACGGCGATGACCTGCACCCACACCTCGTCCGGTGGGGCGCCGGCGAGCCCGGCGTAGCCGAGCACCGCTCCGTCGCTGTCGGTCGCGACCCGGTAGTGGTGCCCGTTGGCCAGCTCGTTCCAGAACATGGAGGGCGACCACTGCCCGGCGCCGAACAGGTCCGCCTCGATCGGCATCGCCTCGTCGACGTGCCACCAGCGGAACCGTTCCAGCCGTACCGACGTCACGGGAGGACCGGTTTGCGGCCGGTGGCCGCCACGGCGTCGGGACGGCGCAGGTAGAGCGGGGTGAGTCGCTCGCCGGGCGCGCCGGCCCGGATCCGCTCGGCGGCGAGCAGCGCCAGCACGGTGGCCTCCGGGTAGCGCGGTTCGACCCGGACCGGCAGGTCCAGAGCCTCGGCGTACCGGTGTGCTCCGTCGCCGACCGCGACCGTCGCGCCCAGCTCACGGGCGCGGGCGGCGGCCACCGCCGGCGAGGACACCTCGGGCCCGACGACCCGCTGGCCGGCCCCGTCGTAGACAGCCCAGTACAGCTCCTTGCGGCGGGCGTCGCTGGCTGCCAGCACCGGCTCGCCGGCAGCCGCCGGGTGGCCGATGGCGTCCAGGGAACAGACGCCGTACGTCGGAATGCCGAGCACCTGCCCCATCGTGGCGGCGGTGACCAGGCCGACCCGCAGCCCGGTGAACGGCCCGGGGCCGAGCCCGGCGACTATCGCGCCCAGGTCACGCGGGCGCGCGCCGGCGTCGGCAAGGACCGCGTCCACCTGAGGCGCGAGCAGTTCACCGTGCGCGCGGGCATCGACCGTGCACCGGTGCGCCCGGGACGTGACGCCGTCCGCCGAGATCTCCACCAACGCTGCGGTCACCGCGGGGGTCGAGCTGTCCACCACGAGTACGAGCACGGTTAGCCAGCCTAGCGGCCCCGCCACCGCCCGCCCGTGACGCCCCGCCCCTCGGCCACCACCGGGCCTACCGGCGGACGAGCAGCGCCGCGACTCCACCCCTCGCCACGCCACCCCGCCGCCGTGCGCCTTCCCGACCCTCACCGACCCTCACGCCACGCCGTGCGCCTTCCCGACCGCCACGCCACGCCACGCGTCTTCCCGACCGCGACGCCACGCCACGCGTCTTCCCGACCGCGGCGACGGCGACGGCGACGGCGACGGCGACGGCGACGGCGACGGCGACGGCGACGGCGACGGCGACGGCGACGGCGACGGCGACGGCGACGGCGACACCATCCTGATGAGAGTGATGCCTGTGAGTCATCAAGATGACTCACAGGCATCACTCTCATCAGCAATACCGCCGCCGCTCAGCGACGCGGCCCCGACCATGCTGATCCCGGCTTGCAAGACCGCGAGTCGTGAATCCGCCGCAGAGCTACCGCGAGCGTCTGATGCTGGGCCAGCATGCCGGGATGCCATCGACTCGCCTCGTCACCCTCCTCGGCGCCGTGCTGCGACAACAACGCCAGCGACGCGAGCTGAGCCAGCGCCAGCTCGCGGGACTCGCCGAGGTCAGCCAGGCGGCCGTGGCCCGGATCGAACGCGGCGAACGCGCGCCGAGCGTCCCGGTGCTGGAGCGGTTGTTCACCGCGATGGACGTGCAGCTGGTGGTCGGGGTCGAACCGCTGGACGCGCATCTCGACGCTCGCATCGACGAACTGGCCGCCCGCCCGGTCGGCGAACGCATCGACGAACTGGGCCTCAACGAGACGCTGGACCGACTGACCGACTTTCCGCAGGTGCTCACCGGTAGCACGGCGGCGCTGTTGCAGGGCGCGCCGGTGCCGGTGGACGCCGTCGAGATCGCCCTCCGCTGGCAGGACTCGAAACGGTTCACCGGCTGGCTGGAGGCAAACTACGGCCAGCGGTGGAACGCCCGGTGGGGCGAGTTCGGCGGGGTGTGGTTGGAGCCGGAAGAGCCGGGCGAACACCGTTGGTCGACCCGGTACGGCGAGATCAGGGCGACCATGTGCGACGAGTTGCCCGAGACGATCGAGGTACGCCACGGTGGCCGCGATTATCAGGTGGTGCCGCTGGTCGAGCTGGAGTTGACCGAGCCGCGGGCCGCCGACCTGCTGCGCCGCTACCGGGCCCGGCGCCGCGCCCCGGAAAGCTGACCGGACCCGGCCAGCCGGCGCCGAACCCGGAGCAGGCCAGCCGGCGCCGAACCCGGGCCAGGCCAGGCCAGGCCAGGCTGAGGTCAGTCGGCGGTGCGCTCCCAGTCGATGGTGGGACGGCCGGCGTCGGCGAGGGCCTTGTTGGCCGCGCTGAACGGGCGGCTGCCCAGGAAGCCGCGCGGGTTCATCGGGCTCGGGTGGCCGGCCTCCAGCACGACGTGCCGAGAGTTGGTGACCAGGCCGGCCTTCTTGCGGGCGTAGCCGCCCCAGAGTAGGAAGACCACCCGGTCCGGCAGGGCGTCCAGCGCCCGGATGGTGGCGTCGGTGAACTCCTCCCAGCCGGCGTTCGCATGCGAGCCGGGGGTGGCCTGACGGACGGTCAGCACCGCGTTGAGCAGCAGCACGCCCTGCGCCGCCCAACCGTCCAGGTTGCCGCTGCGCGGCTTGGGCACCCCCACGTCCTCGCCCAGCTCCTTGAAGACGTTGCGCAGCGAGGGCGGCACCGACACGCCCTCGCGGACGCTGAAGCTCAGCCCGTGCGCCTGACCGGCCCGGTGGTAGGGGTCCTGCCCGAGGATCAGCACCCGGGTGGCCTCCGGCGGGCAGAGTCGGTACGCCGAGAAGAGGTCCTCCAGCGGCGGGAAGACGGTCTGCGTCGCGTACTCCCGGGCGACGAAATCCGCCAGCGCGGCCGTGCGGGCCGGGTCGAGGTGCGGGGTGAGCACGGCACGCCACTGCTCCGGCAGCAGCGCCAGCAGATCCAGGGCGGGGGCATCGTCGGGCATCAGAAACCTCTTCCAGCGCGGGTCGGTCCCCCGCACTCTAAGCATCACGTCCGACAGCGCCGCGCCCTAACCCAGCTCGGCCAACCGCCGAGCCCAGTCACCACCGACCGGATCCAGCTCGACGACTCGGGTGTCGTCGTCGCGGCGGTCGATACGGACCCGCAGGTGCGCGTCGACCAACTGCTCCACCAGGCCCTCGCCCCACTCCACGACGGTCACCGACGCGTCCACCGAGGCATCCAGGTCCAGGTCGTCGATCTCGGCGCGGGGGTCGCTGGCGGCGCCCAGCCGGTACGCGTCGGCGTGCACGAGGGCCACCCGACCGCCCCGGGCCGGATCGGGCCGGTGCACCCGGGCGATCACGAACGTCGGCGAGGTCACGTCCCCGAGGACGTTGAGCCCGGCACCGATGCCCTGGGTGAGCGCGGTCTTGCCGGCGCCCAGCGGGCCGGTCAACAGCACCAGGTCACCGGCCCGCAGCAGCCCGGCCAACCGGCGGCCGAACTCCCGAGTGTCCTCGACGGTCGGCAGTTTGACGACGAAACTCACCGGTCCTCCATGCTCTCCAGTGATTCGAGGAACCGCTCCAGCGCGGCGTTGACCTCGTCGGCGTGCTCCAGCATCACCACGTGACCACTGTCTTTGATCTTGATGAACTCGGCGTGCGGCAGCCGCCGGACGATCTCCTCGGAGTGGGTCACCGGCGTGATCATGTCCTTGTCGCCGACGACCACCAGCACCGGCGCGTTCGCCAGCGCCGCCAGCGCCGGGAAGCGCGAGTGTGTGGCGAGGGTCCGCAGGTAGCGGGTCACCGTGTCGGCCGAGGTCCGGGAGTTCATGGTCTCCACGTAGGACACCAGCCGAGGGCTGGGCTTGCGGGTGCCGAAGCCGTACTTGCGGGTCAGCAACCAGGCCACGTTCGAGGTCGACTTGCGGGCCCTGTCGATCACCGGACCGCCGTACCGCGTGGCGTTGCTGACCATGTAGAGCACCGGACCACCGACCCGGCCCAGCAGCGCCGGGGCGACCAACTTGGTCTCCGCGACGAGACCGCCCGACGTGGCCATCAGCACCGTGCCCACCACCCGGTCACCGAACAGCTCCGGGAACAGCTCGGCGAACGCCATGATGGTCATGCCGCCCATCGAGTGGCCGACCAGCACCAGTGGCCCCTCCGGGGCGACCCGGTCGATCACCCGGCGCAGTGTCCGGCCGAGCACGGCCAGGTCGTACTCGCCGGTCTCCAAGCGACCGGACTGGCCGTGACCGGGCTGGTCGTACGCCACGATCCGATAGTCGCCACGCGCGGCCAACATCTCGCGCTGGAAGTGGAAGGTGCCCATGTCCAGGCAGAACCCGTGCACCAGCACCACCGTCGGGTGCCCCGGCACCGGACGGGTCGGCTCGACCACCTCGACGTGGATGTCGGTGCCGTCCGGCAGCTCCAGCCGGAACGCCTCGTCGTACCTCTGTTCGCCGAACGTCTCCTGGGCGTAGCGGTCGGTCGGGTCGGTCTTCAGCCGGCGGACCAGGGTGCGTTCGGTCGCGACGCCGGCGGCCAGACCGGCCGCCGCCACCCCGACCGCGGCCCCGACCAGGCCGGCGACGCGGCCGGCCGCGGTCCGCGGGCGCGGGATGCGGTACGCCATCAGGGGCGCTCACCGTCGTAGACGCGCGGCACCCGGGTGCTGCCGAACCGGGTGACGATCTCGTAGTTGATCGTGCCGACCGCCTCGGCCCAGTCGTCGGCCGTCGGCTCGCCGTCGGCGCCGCTGCCGAAGAGGGTCGCCACGTCACCGTCGGCCACCGGGTCGTCGCCGCAGTCGAGCACGAACTGGTCCATGCAGACGCGTCCGGAGATCGTCCGCCGCGCGCCGGCGAGCTGTACGGGGCCGGTGTTGGAGGCGTGCCGGGGCACACCGTCGGCGTACCCGAGCGGCACCACGGCCAGGTTCGCGTCCGACTCGGTGGTGTAGGTGTGGCCGTAGGAGACGCCGGTCCCGGCGGGCACCCGCTTGGTGAGCATCACCCGGGCGCGAGCGGTCATCGCCGGACGCAGCCCGTACGTCTCGCCGGCCACCGGGGACAGGCCGTAGATAGCCAGCCCGGGACGGACCAGGTCGAAGTGCGTGTCGGGGCGGGTCAGGGTGGCCGCCGAGTTGGCCAGGTGCCGCCACCGGGGGCGCAGCCCGGCCCGCTCGACCATGGCCAGTCCCTCGTGGAAGACGGCGAGCTGCCGGTCGGTGGTCGGGTGGCCGGGCAGGTCGGCGTACACGAAGTGGCTCCACACACCGACCACCTCGACCAGGCCGTCGGCCTGGGCCTTCGCGGCGGCGTCGAGCAGGGCCGGCCAGTCGGCGACGGTGGCGCCGCCCCGCGACAACCCGGTGTCGATCTTCAGGTGCAGGCGGGCGGGGCGCTCGGCACGCCGGCTCGCCTCGATCATCTCGTCGAGCTGCGGCACGCTGGCGGCACCGAGATCGACCCCGGCGCTGACACCCTCGTGCAGCGGCAGCCCAGGCGCGAGCAGCCACGCCAGCACGGGCGCGGTGATCCCGTTCCGGCGCAGCGTGAGCGCCTCGTCGAGGGTGCAGACGCCGAGCCAGTCGGCCCCCGCGTCGAGCGCCGCGCGGGCGGCCGGGAGCATGCCGTGGCCGTACCCGTCGGCCTTCACCACCGCCATCAGCTCGGCGGTGGTGCCGGAGCGGAGCCGGCTCACGTTCTCGCGGATCGCGTCAAGATCGACACGTACCTCGGCCTGCCACATGCGCCCAGCCTACTTTCCAGCCTGATCACCGTGGGCGGCGACGCTCGGCCCGCCGCACCGGTCGGGTCGGTTCGGGACGATCAGCCCAGCCGGGCGACGACCGGGCGCAGCGCGGTCACCACGTCGGGCGCGGTCACCGGGCCGCCGCGGGCCGCCTCCCGACCGGCCAGCCCGTGCAGGTACGCGGCCCCGGCCGCCGCCCGATCCGCCGGCACCCCGGCCGCCAGCAGCGAGCCGAGCAGCCCGGCCAGCACGTCGCCGGTGCCGCCGGTGGCCAGCGCCGGGGTGCCGGTGGGGTTGACGTACGCCCGGCCGTCCGGCGTGCCGATCACCGTGCGGTCCCCCTTGAGCAGCACCACCGCGTTCATCCAGGCGGCCAGTCGCAGCGCGGACCCGACGCGGTCGGCGCCCGGCTCCTCCCCGCACAGCCGGGTGAACTCCCGGTCGTGCGGGGTGACGACGATCGGCGCGTCCCGGCCGCGCAGCCGGTCGGCGAGTGAACCGTCGACCAGCAGGGTCAACGCGTCCGCGTCGAGCACCACCGGCACCGGTGTCGCCAGGACGGCCCGCAGCTCGGCCGCCGCCTCGTCTCCGGTGCCCAACCCCGAGCCGCACACCCACGCCTGCACGCGGCCGGCATCGGCCACCCGGGGCGTGGCGATCACCGAGGGGTGCTGGCGCAGCACCTCGTCGCGGGCCCCACCGGCGTACCGGACCAGGCCGGTCGGCCCGGCGAGCGCACCGCCGACGGAGAGCACCGCCGCGCCCGGGTACGTCGCCGAGCCGGTCGCCACCCCCACCACACCCCGGGTGTACTTCTCCGACGCGGCGCCCAGCTCGGGCCACCACCGCTGAAGGTCGGACCAGTCGGTGACGTTCAGCGCGGGGGTGCCCCGCAGCCAGGGCTCCAACCCGATGTCGACCAGCTCGACCTGCCCCGCCAACGCGGCGGCCGGCCCGACCACCAGGGCGGGCTTGAGCGCGCCGAAGGCGACGGTCACGTCGGCGCGGACGGCGGTGGGCCGGCCGGACGCGGACAGCGGCACGTGCCCGGTGTCCACCGCGACCCCGCTCGGCACGTCCACGGCCAAAACGGTGGCCCGCTGGCCGTCGCGCCCGCGCAGGTCGCCCAGCCCCTGGACGACCTCGTCCGCGTTCGCCCGCAACCCACCCGTGCCGCCGATCCCGACGATGCCGTCGAGGACCAGGTCGACGGGGCCGGCGGGGCGGTCGACCAGCCGGCCACCGGCGGCCCGCAGCGCGGCCAACCCGGCCACGTGCGCCCGGCCGGGAGTGAGCAGCAGGGCGGAGACCTCGACGCCCCGGCGGGCCAGCCGCTCTCCGGCGTAGAGCGCGTCGCCGCCGTTGTCGCCCGAGCCCACGAGCAGCAGCACCCGGCCGCCGTACACGCCGCCGCGCTCGGCGAGCAGCAGGGCGGCCCGGCGGGCCAGCCCGGCGGCGGCGCGCTGCATCAGCGTCCCCTCCGGCAGCGTGCCCATCAGCCCCGCCTCGGCGGCCCGTACGTCGCCCACCCGCCACACCGGTCTCATGTCACCGTGTCCCATCCGTTCCGCGGGCTGGCCGGCACGGCCCACCCGGCCGACGTCACCGTTCCGCGACCACCATCGCCGAGGCGATGCCACCGTCGTGCGAGAGCGACAGGTGCCAGTGGTTGATACCACGCTCGGCGGCCACCGCCGCGACGGTTCCCGAGACGCTCAGCCACGGCCGGCCATCGGTGTCGGGCACGATCTCGCAGTCGTGCCACCGCAGGCCGGCGGGAGCGCCGAGGGCCTTGGCGACGGCCTCCTTCGCGGCGAAGCGGGCGGCCAACGACTCCGGCGAGCGGGGACCGCCGGAACGGGTGACCCGCTCCGGCCCGGTGAAGAGCCGGTCGGCGAGCAGCGGCGTCCGCGCCAGGGACCGGGTGAACCGGTCCACCAGGACGACGTCGAGGCCGACAGCGACGATCACCAGACCACCCTACCGGCGGCGGGGGCGGCAGATTAGCCGTCGGGCCCGCGGTGGGCAACGCCTGTGGACAGACCGGGGTACGACCGCAGTCCGCCGTCCACAGGGCACCTCGGCGCGGCCCGGCTCTGCCTAGCGTTCACCGCGTCGATGCCGATCCGACACGGGGGTGGGGTCATGACCGAGGAGCCGTTCACCGTCCGGCCGCAGGAGCTGCGCGCGGAGGCCGGCGCGCTCGACGACGAGGCGTACCGGTTGGCGTGGGGTCTGGCGCGGGTGCCGGGGCTGCTGGTGCCGGCCCCGGGTTGGCGGACGGCCACGGCGCTGGCGGGGCTGGAGGCGGCCGGACACGCCTGGTTCTGCCGGCTGGGCACAGCCGTGGCGGTGACCGCCGATGGCATCCGCGGGGCGGCCGAGGCGTACGAGACGGTGGACGACCGGGCCGCCGGCCGGTTCGTCACCGTGCCCCGGTGAGCGGGGTCGGCTACCGGCAGCTCTGGGCCGCCGATCCGGCCGGCTGGCGGGCGGCCGGATCGGCCTGGGCCGGGCTGACCGGCCCGGTCCACCGGCACGCCGACGAGCTGGCCGGGACGGCCGGGCGGCTGCGCGGTGACTGGTCCGGTGCGGCGGCCACGGCGGCCGACGCCCGGCTCGCCGGTCTTGCCGACGAGCTGACGTCGGTGACGCCGGCGCTGATCGAGGCCGACCAGACGCTGGCCGAGTTGGCCCGGCAGCTCGCCGTGGCGAGGGCCCAGCTCGCCGAGGCGGTCACCCGGGCCGAGGCGGCCGGCCTGACCGTGGACCGAGCCGGTGGTGTGCGGGCGGCTCCGGTGGACCCCGCGCATCCCGTCGGAGCCGGCACGGCGGCAGCCGGGCCACCGGCGGGTACGAGGGCCGGCACGGCGGCGGGGTCGGCAGCCGGCACGGCGGCGGGGTCGGCGGTCGGAGTCGCGGTGGCGGGAGTGGCGGCGGCCGTACGCGCGGCGGTCGAGCGGGCCGACGCGGCGGATCGGGCCGCCGCCGACCGGTTGGCGGAGCTGGCCCGTGCGGCCGGCACCGGCTGGGCGTCCCCGGCACCGCCCGGCCGGCCGGCCACCGGGGCGTCGCCGTCGGTTGTACGCGCCTGGTGGTCCGGGTTGACGCCGGCCCAGCGGCGCTGGCTGGTCGGGCACGAACCGGCGCTGGTCGGCGCCCTGGACGGGGTACCGGTGGCGGCCCGCGACCAGGCCAACCGCCTGCTGCTCGGCGCGCGGCGCGACGAGTTGCTGGCCGAGCGGCGGCGATTGTCGGTCCGGGTGCCGCCGGGACCGCTGGCGTCGGTGCGACTGCGCGCGCTGGCCGCACGGTTGGCCGGCCTGGACGCGCTCACCGAGCGGCTTGCCGGCGGGACGCCGCGGGCGTACCTGCTGGGGCTGGACCCGGCCGGTGAGGGGCGGGTGGTGGTGGCGCTCGACGACCCGGACCACGCCGATCGGGTGCTGACGTACGTGCCGGGGATGACCGCCGGGCTGGACGACGCCCCCGGCGAGCTGGGTCGGGCCGCCCGGGTGCTGGAGCGCTGCGCGACGCTCGCGCCGGGTCAGCGCAGCGCGGCCGTGCTGTGGCTGGACTACGACGCTCCGGACTTCCTGACCGAGGCGGCGTCCGCCGGCCAGGCCCGGGACGCCGGGCCGGCGCTGCACCGTTTCCAGGAGGGGCTGCGCGCCACCCACGAGGGTCCGCCGGCCCGGCAGACGGTGCTCGGGCACAGCTACGGGTCGCTGGTGGTGGGGGTGGCCGCCCGGGAGCACGGGCTGGCGGCCGACGCGCTGATGTTCGTCGGTTCGCCCGGGGTGGGCGTGGCGCACGCCGACGAACTGGGCGTCCCGGCCGGGCAGGTGTGGGCCAGCAGGGCACCCGACGACGTGATCCGCCTGGCCCGGCCGGTGGACGAGCTGGGTCGCCCGGCGCTGTTGGGCGCGGCTCCGCTCGCCGCGGTGCTGGGTTGGCCGGATCGCACCGGTCACGAGCTGTGGTTCGGTCACGACCCGGCCGATGCCGGGTTCGGCGGCCGGGTGTTCCGCAGCGGCCGGGGTGGGCACGCCGGCTACTGGGAGCCGGACAACCCGGCGCTGGACGGGATGGCCCGCGTCGTACTGGGCCGGTGACGGGACCGGGCCGCCGACGAGCCACCGGACGCGACGCCGACGACGGAGCCCCGGCCACCGCGGGTGCGGCGCGGCCGGGGCTCCGGGGCGTGGCTGGCGACTACTCGACGGTGACCGACTTGGCCAGGTTGCGGGGTTGGTCCACGTCGTGCCCCCGAGCCGCGGCGATCTCGGCGGCGAACACCTGGAGCGGCACGGTGGTGACGAGCGGGGCGAGCAGGGTGGGCGTACGCGGCACGTAGATCAGGTGGTCGGCGTACCGGACGACGGCCTCGTCGCCCTCCTCCGCGATCACGATGGTCCGCGCGCCACGCGCCCGGACCTCCTGGATGTTGGAGACGACCTTGTCGTGCAGCATCCCGCGCCCCACCGGGGAGGGCACCACGCAGATCACCGGGGTGCCCTTGTCGATCAGGGCGATGGGGCCGTGCTTCAGCTCGCCGGCAGCGAAGCCCTCGGCGTGCATGTACGCCAGCTCCTTGAGCTTGAGCGCGCCTTCGAGGGCCACCGGGTAGCCGACGTGCCGGCCGATGAACAGCACCGTCGGCTCGGACTTCAGCTCGCGGGCCAGCTCGCGGACCGGCTCGATGCGGTCCAGCAGCTCGCGCAGCTTGCCCGGCATCTCCTGTAGCTGGGCCACGACCGCGCCGACCTCGTCGGCGAACTTGATGCCGCGTACCTGGGCCAGGTGCAGGCCGATCAGGTAACAGGCGACGACCTGGGTGAGGAACGCCTTGGTGGAGGCGACGGCGATCTCCGGCCCACCGTGGGTGTAGAGCACGGCGTCGGACTCGCGGGGGATGGTGGAGCCGTTGGTGTTGCAGATGGCAAGCACCCGGGCCTTCTGCTCCTTGGCGTGCCGCAGGGCCATCAGGGTGTCCATCGTCTCGCCGGACTGCGAGATCACCACGATGAGCGTGGACCGGTCGAGCACCGGGTCGCGGTAGCGGAACTCGCTGGCCAGCTCCACCTCGCACGGGATCCGGGTCCAGTGCTCGATGGCGTACTTGGCGACCAGGCCGGCGTGGTACGCGGTGCCGCAGGCCACGATGAAGATCTTGTCGACGTCGCGCAGATCCTGGTCGCTGAGGCGGACCTCGTCCAGGGCGATCTCGCCGCTCTCGGTGAGTCGGCCGAGCAGGGTGTCGGCGATCGCCTGCGGCTGCTCCTCGATCTCCTTGAGCATGAACCAGTCGTAACCGCCCTTCTCGGCGGCGGACGAGTCCCAGTCGATGTGGAAGTCCTTGCCGCTGGCGGGCTGACCGTCGAAATCGGTGATCTCGATGCTGTCGCCGGTGATCAGGACGATCTGGTCCTGACCCAGCTCCACCGCCTCGCGGGTGTGCTCGATGAACGCGGCCACATCGCTGGCCAGGTAGTTCTCGCCGTCGCCGCGCCCGACGACCAGCGGCGAGTTGCGCCGGGCGCCGACGACGGCACCGGGCACCGAGGCGTCGACCGCGAGCAGGGTGAACGCGCCCTCCAGTCGCTGGCACACGACACGCATGCCGGCGGCGAGCAGCTGCGGGCCGTCCGGCTGGCCGGCGGCGCGCAGGTCGGCCAGGGCGGCGGAGAGCAGGTGCGCGGCGCACTCGGTGTCGGTGTCGCTGGTGAACTGGACGCCGTCGGCCTCCAACTCGGCGCGGAGCCGGGCGAAGTTCTCGATGATGCCGTTGTGGATCACCGCGACGCGGCCGTCGGGCGCGACGTGCGGGTGGGCGTTGCGGTCGGTCGGCCCGCCGTGGGTGGCCCACCGGGTGTGCCCGATGCCGGTGGTGCCGTCACCGATGCCGATCGGACTGGCCGCGCAGGAGGTCGGGTCGTCGGCGGCACGCTCGGAGAGCACCTTTTCGAGGTTGGCGAGCTTGCCGGCCTTCTTCTCGGTCAGGAGCTGGTCGTCGCAGACGATGGCGACGCCGGCCGAGTCGTAGCCCCGATATTCCAGCCGTCGCAGCCCGTCGAGCACGATGCTCAGCGCCGGGCGCGCGCCGGCGTATCCCACGATTCCACACATGGCCCGCAGCCTAACCCAGTTTCGCTCATCATGGGTGCTCGAAAGACGGCTAAACAAGCACCGAATTTGAGCGATCGGTCGTTGGTGGGCCGCAACGGGACGAGCGTCACGAGCCGGGCCGGCGTGCGCGGGACCGGACGGGGTTGCGGGACGACCGGCGCGTACGACAGTCTTCCGGCGGGTTCGGCGCACGCTCCGCTGACTCCTCGACCCCTTACCCACTCCCGCCCGGAGCAGCCATGTCCGACGCGCCGCCACCCGAGTCGTCCCCGACGCCACCTCCGGACCCCGCCCCGCCGCCGCCGGACCCGACGGCTGCGCCGCCGCCGACGAACCCGCCGTCCGGCTGGTCCGCGCCGGACGCCTTCCCGACGCCGGATCCGTTGACGCCGGGCCAGCCCTGGGCGCCCCCACCGGCCTGGACCCCGCCGCCCCCGTCCGCGCCGTGGACGCCCGATCCCACCAGCGTTCCGGGTACGCCCGACGCCGCCGGAACCGGCGCCTGGCCGCCGCCCCCGGAACAGCCGTCGGCCGGCTACCCGCCGGGTTACCCGGTACCCGGCTACCCACCGCCCGGCTATCCACCGCCCGGCTATCCACCGCCCGGCTATCCACCGCCGTACCTCTATCCCGGCTATCCGCCGCCCGCCCGGCCGGGCGGCGGGGCCGGCCGGGTCGTCGGGATCGTCGTCGCGGTCGTCGTGGCGCTCGCCCTCCTCGGGTGCGGATGCTTCTGCGTGTCCGGGTCACTGCTCAGCCGGCTTGTCCCGGACACGGTCGCCGAGGACCCGTACGACAGCGACCCCTTCGGCGACGACACCTGGCCGCCGAGCATCGCGCCCGAGCCGCCCACCGTGCCCGACACCCCCACGACGGGGCCCACCAAGAAGCCGATCACGCGCCCGACGTCGGGTCCGGCCCCCGTGACGGTGGTCTACGAGGTCACCGGAGTGGGCCGGGCGGACATCGCGTACTTCGACGCCGAGAGCGATCTCATCCACATCGACGGCGCGAAACTGCCCTGGCGCATGACCATCCGCACCAACGGCCAGAGTCGGGTCATGGTCGAGGCCAGGTGGTCCGATGACGGTGAGAGGCCGATCGGCTGCACCGTCACGGTCACCGGCGCCGGAAAGCCCGTGACGAACAAGACCCAGGGGACCTGGGCCACCAGTTGTGAGCCCGAGTGAGGCTGGAGTCGGGTCAGCGGGTGACCGTAGGCTGGCGCAGGTGACGACGAGCACCGATGTCGACCCGCTGGTGGCCCGGATGCGGCCGTTCGGTACGACGATCTTCGCCGAGATGTCCGCCCTCGCCGTCCGGACCGGGGCGGTCAACCTCGGCCAGGGCTTCCCGGACACGGACGGCCCGCCGGAGATGCTGGCCGCCGCCGTCGAGGCGCTGCGCGGCGGGCAGAACCAGTACCCGCCCGGTCCGGGGATCCCCGCCCTGCGCGCGGCCGTCGCGGCGCACCAGCGTCGGTTCTACGACCTGGCGTACGACCCGGACGGCGAGATCGTGATCACGGCGGGCGCGACCGAGGCGGTGGCGGCCAGCATCCTCGCTCTCTGCGAACCGGGCGACGAGGTGGTCTGCTTCGAGCCGTACTACGACTCGTACGCCGCTTCGATCGCGCTGGCCGGCGCGGTCCGGCGGCCGGTCACGCTGCGTCCCGGCGCGGACGGCCGGTACGCCTTCGATCCGGCGGCGCTGCGGGCGGCGTTCGGGCCGCGTACCCGGCTGGTGCTGCTGAACTCGCCGCACAACCCGACCGGCAAGGTGTTCACGCCGGCCGAGCTGGCGCTGGTGGCCGAGTTGTGCCAGGAGTTCGGCGCGTACGCGGTCACCGACGAGGTGTACGAGCACCTGGTGTTCACGGACGCGTCCAGCGCGCAGGTGCCGCTGGCGTCGCTGCCCGGGATGCGGGAGCGGACGCTGCGCATCTCGTCGGCCGGCAAGACGTTCTCCTGCACGGGCTGGAAGATCGGCTGGGTGAGCGGCCCGGCGGCGCTGGTCTCGGCGGTGCTGCGGGTGAAGCAGTTCCTCACCTACGTCAACGCCGCGCCGCTGCAACCGGCGGTCGCCGTGGCGCTGGCCCTGACCGACGACTACTACACGGGCTTCCGCGACGGGCTCCAGCAGCGGCGCGACCAGCTCATCGGCGGCCTCACGGACGCCGGGTTCGACGTGCTGACGCCGGAGGGCACGTACTTCGTGACCGCCGACGTCACCGCGCTCGGCGGCACCGACGGGATGGAGTTCTGCCGGTCGCTGCCGGAGCGCTGCGGCGTCGTGGCGGTGCCCACCCAGGTCTTCTACGACGACGTTGAGGCCGGCCGGCGGCTGGTCCGGTTCGCGTTCTGCAAGCGCCCGGAGGTGCTGGCCGAGGCGGTCACCCGGCTGCGCGCGCTGACCCGCTGACCGGCCCGGAGCCGGTCGCGTCCGGATCGGTCGCCGACTGATCCGAGGTGGCGGACGTCAGTCGGGTGAGCAACTGGCCCTCATCGCCGAGCAGCGCCGCCTCGGCGTCGTCCACGAAGGACAGGTCGGCGGTCACGTGCCGGCTCGCCGCGGTGAGCAGCAACCCGACCACCGGATCGTCGGCGGTCCGCCGGAGGCCGTCCAGATTGCGCAACTCGCGCAGCAGGTGCCCGCGCTGGTTGCTCAGCACGGCACGAACGGTGACCGCGGACCCGGACCGGGCGGCGGCGGTGACCTTGAGGAAGAAGTCGTCCCGGAATCCGCCGCTGCGCGGGCTCGGCTCGCCCAGCCACCGCGCCAGCTCCGCGCGCCCGGCCGGGGTGATCTCGTAGACGACCCGGTCCGGCTTGATCGGCTGGGGCTGCCGTTCGGCGACGACCAGTTCGTCCCGGGAGAGCCGGTCGAGGATCTGGTAGAGGTGGCCGATGTTCAGCGGCCCCCACTGCGGGCCGACGGCGGCCTCGAACGCTCCCTTGAGCTGGTAGCCGTGGCTGGGGCCACCAGCGAGCAGGGCGAGGACGGCGTGCTGGATCGCCATGTCACCTCCGGTACCGGTCTTGCATTGTCACAATGTATCGCGCAGAGTGGGAGACGGCACACGGGGAGGCGCGATGCTCGGCTTCATCTGGCGACAGCTACGCGGCCGTGCGGGGCGGTCGGTGGCACTGCTGGTCGGAGTGCTGGTGGCCACCACCGGTTTTGTGGTCCTGACCGGTGCCACCACCACCTCCCGCCTGGATGTCAACGGCACGGTCGAGCGCAACACCCAGGTCGCCTACGAGATCCTGGTGCGCCCGAAGGGCACCCGCACCCCGCTGGAAGCCGAGCGCGGGCTGGTCCGCCCCAACTATCTCTCCGGGCTCTTCGGCGGCATCACCACCCAGCAGTACGAGCAGGTGGCGGCCGTCCCCGGCATCGAGGTGGCGGCCCCGATCGCGATGCTGGGCTATTCCACCACGCTGCTGCCGACGCCGATCGACCTCACCGGGGCCGTCGACCGCTCACTCGATCATCAGGTCATCCGGGTCGCCCCCACCTTCCACGCCGAACGCGGTCTCTCCAGCGCGCGGGGCAAGCCCCGGTACGTCTACGTGACCAAGAAACCGTTGATCTTCCCCCGGCTCGACGGGGGACTCGGCAGCGAATCGGTCCCCTACTCCGACGGGAACTCCTACCCCTGGCCGGAGGCCTGCGGACCGGCCCCCCGGGAGGTGCAGCCGGACGGCCGCAGCCTGCCCATCTGCGATCCCCAGTACGCCCTGCTCGGCAACCCCGGCACCTACTCCGAGCGGGAGGCGTGGTCGCTGCACGCCGTGCAACTGTTGCCCGACGGCCGGTTCCGGGGCCAGCCCTACGCGCTGGCGAGCGATCGGGACGGCACCTCGGCGCCGGCCGACCGGCTGGTGATGGCGTACGACCTGACCGTGCCGTTCCTCCTGGCCGCTGTCGACCCGGCCGCCGAGGAACGTCTGGTCGGCCTCGACGACGCCGTGGTCACCGGCCGGGCCGTCCGCCCGGACGACACCGTCGCCGTCGAACGGGCCGGCAGCACGGAGAACCTGCAGGTGCCGGTCCTCGTCACCAACCGGCCCTTCATCGACGAGGCACTGTCGGCCACCTTCACCCGGCTCTCGGCCAGTCCGGTGGGCGTGCCGGCGATCGACCTGGAGAAGACCCTGAGCCGCCCGGTCGGGGCGCCAGCCGGGTCCGCCCGAACCGACCTCACCGCCGGCCACCAGACGATGCTCACCGAGGAGCTGTCCCCGACCGGGTGTTGCGTGGGCCAGTTGCAGGCCATCGTGCAGTCGGCCGACGTGCAGTACGACCGTCTGGCCGACGGCAGCCTGCGGGCCCGTCCGCAGCCACCCGGCGCACCCACCGCGTACGGCCGGGAGACGGCGTACAACCCGATGCCCCGCCCCTGGCTCGCCGACGACAGCGGTTCGCGGTCGGTGCGGCCGCTGCTGCTGGCCGCCGCCGGGAACACCACCTTCCGGTACTGGCGGGCCACGGGTGTCTTCGACCCGAGTCGGCTGACCGGCTTCGCCGACCTCGGCCACCTGCCGCTGCAGACCTATCAGGCGCCCGTCGCGCAGGGCGCCGACGAGCGCAGCCGCGCGGCGCTGGGCGGTCAGCCACTCGCGCCCAGCGGCAACCCGGCCGGATACCTCTCCGCCCCACCGCTGCTGATCACCAACCTCGGCAGCCTGCCGACCCTCCTCGCGGGTACCGGCAGCCCACAGGCCAAGGCCCCGATCAGCGCGATCCGGGTACGGGTGGCCGACGTGGGCGGGTACACCGAACGTTCGGCCGAGCGGGTCCGGTTGGTCGCCGAGCAGATCGCGGCGCGCACCGGACTGGACGTCGACATCACCCTCGGCTCGTCGGCCGCGCCGCAGACGGTGGAGCTGCCCGCCGGCACGTTCGGTCGGCCGACGCTACGGCTGACCGAGAACTGGTCGGCGCTCGGCGTCGCCTCGATCATCACCCAGGCGGTGGACCGCAAGAGCCTGGTGCTTTTCCTCCTGGTGCTGGTGGTCTGCGTCCTGTTCCTCGGCAACGCGGTCAGCGCCGCAGTCCGGGACCGACGCTCCGAACTGGCGGTGCTCTCCTGCCTCGGCTGGCCGGTCCGCCGCATCGCGGCGCTGATCCTGGGCGAGGTGGCCCTCCTCGGGCTCATCGCCGGCCTGCTGTCGCTGACCCTCGCGGTGCCGCTCGGAACAACCCTCGGCATCGATGTCGACTGGCGGCGGTCGGCTCTGGCCGTACCCATCGCCCTGCTGCTCGCGCTGGCCGCGGGCCTGGTGCCGGCGCTGCGGGCCGCGCGCGCCCACCCCGCCGCCGCCCTGCGCCCGATGGTCGCTCCCGCCGGTTGGGTACGCCGGCCCCGCACCCTGCTCGGGATGGCGCTGGCGAACCTGGCCCGTACCCCCGGACGCACCTTCCTCGGCGCCGGCGCGCTGGCCATCGGGGTGGCCGCGCTGACGTTGGTCACCGCCGCTGCCTGGGCGTTCCGGGGCGCGATCGTCGGCAGTCTGCTCGGCGACGTGGTCTCACTGAGCGTGCGCGGCGCGGACACCGTGGCCGCGGTGGCCACCGTGCTGCTCGGCGCGGCGGCGGTCGCGGACGTGCTCTACCTGAACATCCGCGACCGGGCGGCCGAGCTGGCCACCCTGCGGGCAATCGGCTGGACCGACGCCGAACTGGGCCGGCTGGTCGGTTACGAGGGGCTGACGCTGGGGCTCGTCGGGTCGACGACCGGCGCGGCGGTCGGCCTGGCCAGCGCGGCGTGGCTGATCGGCGCCCTGCCCGGCGCGCTGATCCTGGTGGCCGCGCTGGTCGCGCTGGCGGGCGCGCTGGTGAGCGCTCTCGCCGCGCTGGTGCCCGCCGCTCTGTTGCCGCGCCTACGGCCCGCCCGACTTCTGGCAGAGGAGTAGCTAATGAGCGAGCAGAGCGGCAGCGTGATCTCGGTCGACCACCTGGTCCGACGGTTCGGCGTCGGCGCGGACCGACTCACGGCGGTCGACGACGTGTCGCTGAGCATCGCGGCGGGCTCGGTGGTGGCGCTGACCGGGCCGAGCGGGTCGGGGAAGTCGACGCTGCTGCACCTCATCGGCGCGATCGAGCAGCCAGACGAGGGCACCATCACCACCGACGGTGTGGTGGTGAGCGAGCTGCGGCGTGCCGCGCTGGCCCGCTACCGGCAGCGGGTCGGGTTCGTCTTTCAGCGCTACCACCTGCTGCCCGCGCTCACCGTGCTGGACAACGTGATCGCGCCGGTCCTGCCCCGCCGTGGTCGGACCGATCACGCGGCACGTGCCCGGGAACTGCTCGACGCGGTCGGCCTGGCCGGGCGGGAACGCGCCCTGCCCGCCCAGCTCTCCGGCGGACAGCAGCAACGGGTCGCCATCGCTCGGGCGCTCATGGGCGCACCGGGCCTGCTGCTGGCGGACGAGCCCACCGGCAACCTCGACTCCACCACCGGCGGCCAGATCCTCGACCTACTGCTCGACCTCCGTGACCGGCACGGCATGACCATCCTGCTGGCGACCCATGATCAGGCCATCGCCGCGCGCTGTGACCGACTGGTCCGACTGACCGACGGCCGTGTCACCGAGGATCTCGATCTCACCGACGGCGAGGACCCCGCCGACACCTACGGGCGGGCGAGCCAACTGCGGTTGTGAGATCGCCCCGGGATGGTCTCAGGCGGCCGGGCTGGCCGTACGCACCAGGGCGGCGATCCGCTCGGCGACGTCGCGGGCGATCGCCTCGGTGGCGGCCTCGACCATCACCCGGACCAGGGGCTCGGTGCCCGACGGGCGCAGCAGCACCCGACCGGTCTCCCCCAGTTCCGCCTCGGCCCGCTCGACCTCGGCGCGGACGGCCGGTGCGTTGGCCCCGACGGTCCGGTCGCCGACCGGCACGTTGATCAGCACCTGCGGCAGCTTGGTGACCACCGAGGCCAGCTCGGCGAGCGACCGGCCGGTGGCGGCCATCCGGGCCATCAGGTGCAGACCGGTGAGGACCCCGTCGCCGGTTGTGGCGTGGGCCGGCATGACGATGTGACCGCTCTGCTCGCCGCCGAGCGCGAGGCCGGACGCGCGCAGCTCCTCCAGGACGTACCGGTCGCCGACCTTGGTTTCGATCAGCCGGATGCCCTGCGCGGACATCGCCAGCCGCAGACCGAGGTTGCTCATCACGGTCGCCACCAGGGTGTCCTGGGTGAGGGTCCCGGCCTCCCGCATGGCCAGCGCCAGGATCGCCATGACCTGGTCGCCGTCGACCTCGTCGCCGTCGGCGCTGACCGCCACGATCCGGTCGGCGTCGCCGTCGTGGGCGATGCCCAGGTGGGCGCCGTGCTGCACCACGGCCTCACGCAGGGCCTCGATGTGGTTGGAGCCGCAGTCGTCGTTGATGTTCAGGCCGTCGGGCTCGGCGTGGATCGCGACGACCTCGGCGCCGGCCTCCCGGTAGGCGACCGGAGCCACCTCACTCGCCGCGCCGTTGGCGCAGTCGACGACGACCTTGATCCCGTCCAGCCGGTGCGGCAGTGCGCCGACCAGGTGCTGCACGTAGTGGTCCGCGCCGTCGAGCAGGTCGTGCACCCGGCCGACGCCGGCACCGATCGGGCGGTCCCAGGCGGTGGTGGCGTTCGCCTCCACCGCGGCCTCGATCTTCATCTCGATCTCGTCGGGCAGCTTGTGACCACCGGCGGCGAAGAGCTTGATGCCGTTGTCCGGCATGGGGTTGTGTGACGCGGAGAGCACCACGCCGAGGTCGGCCTTGGCTTCGGCGGTGAGGAAGGCCACGGCCGGGGTGGGCAGCACACCGACGCGTACGACGTTCGCGCCGGCGCTGGTCAGCCCGGCCACGACGGCGGCCTCCAGCATCTCGCCGCTGGCCCGGGTGTCCCGGCCGACAACGGCGAGCGGCGGGTGACTGCGGTCCGTCTCGGCGAGTGTGTGCGCGGCGGCCACGGCCAGCGCCAGCGCCAACTCGGGCGTGAGATCCGCGTTCGCGCGCCCGCGTACGCCGTCCGTGCCGAACAACCGACCCATACCCGCCAACCTCCGATGAGCAACTGCCGATGAGGAGAAAGCGGAACGGCCGGTCCACCTCCCCGGTCGGGGGAGGCGGACCGGCCGTCCGTCAGAAGTACAACGCGCTGGAGAAGATCAGCGCTTCGAGTACTGGGGAGCCTTACGGGCCTTCTTGAGGCCGTACTTCTTGCTCTCCTTGACCCGGGCGTCCCGGGTGAGGAAGCCGGCCTTCTTGAGGGCCGGGCGGTCGTCCGGCTCGTTGACGATCAGCGCGCGGGCGATGGCCAGCCGCAGCGCACCGGCCTGGCCGGTGGTGCCGCCGCCACGCAGGTTGGCGATGACGTCGAACGCCTCGGGCTTCTCGGCGGTGACCAGCGGGTCCTTGATGAGCTGCTGGTGCACCTTGCTCGGGAAGTAGGCCTCAAGGTCGCGGCCGTTGCAGGTGATCTTGCCGGTGCCCGGAACGATACGGACCCGGACGATGGCCTCCTTGCGCCGACCCACGGTCTGGATCGGGCGGTCACCACGCGGCGCGCGGGCGACGGGCGCCGGCGCCTCGGTGGCCTCGGGGGCAACCTCGGTCTCGGTGATGTCGGTCATGCTGCTTCCTTCGCCCGCGCTCACTGCGCGATCTGCTTGATCTCGAACGGCACCGGCTGCTGCGCGAGGTGCGGGTGCTCGGCACCGGCGTAGACCTTCAGCTTCTTGATCAGCTGACGGCCGAGCTTGTTGTGCGGGAGCATCCCCTTCACAGCCAGCTCGATGGCCCGCTCGGGGCGCTTGGTCAGCAGCTCGTCGTAGCCAACCTGCTTCAGACCACCCGGGTATCCCGAGTGGCGGTAAGCGACCTTGGTCTGGCGCTTGTTGCCGGTCAGCGCGACCTTGCCCGCGTTCACGATGACGACGAAGTCGCCCGTGTCGACGTGCGGCGCGAAAGTCGGCTTGTGCTTACCACGCAGCAACGTGGCGGCGTGGGTGGCCAGGCGGCCCAGCACGACATCAGAGGCGTCGATGACGTGCCACTGACGCTCGATCTCACCCGGCTTCGGGCTGTACGTACGCACAGGTCTACCTTGTCTCGTCGTCGGTCTGGGGTCGCGCGCCGAGGTGACCAGAGCTAGCAGGCCGGACCAGCGCGCACGAACGACCAAGCGTACCTGATAGGGCACGCCTCTGGATGTCGTACAACAGCAGGCAACGATACCCGGCGCCCCATCGGCAGGTCAAAACGGGGGTGGGCCGCCGCGCTCGGGCGCGGCGGCCGTGACCCGGTTCACACGCCGGCGAGCCGCTGGGGCGACCCCGGACGACGGTAGGCGACCCAGGTGACCGCGAAGCACAGCGCGTACCAGCCGATGAACGCCAGGTAGGCGGCGTCCGCGTTGCCGGAGCTGAGGAACGACTGGCGGAAGGCGATGTTGACCAGCACCCCGCCGGAGGCCCCGATCGCGCCGGCGATCCCGATCAACGCGCCGGTCATCCGTCGCGCCCACCGGGCGGCGGCCTCCGGGTCGCGCGTGCCGTCGGCCACCGCGTCCGCCGCTCGGGCCCGGAAGATCGCCGGGATCATCTTGTACGTGGAGCCGTTACCGATCCCGGAGAAGACGAAGAGGGCCAGGAATCCGGCCAGGTAGAGCCCGAACGAGCGCTCGCGGGCCGCGTACAGGACCATGCCGGCGCCGAGCGCCATCGCCACGAAGTTCCAGAAGGTCACCCGTGCCCCGCCGAGCCGGTCGGCGAAGTGCCCGCCCAGCGGCCGGACCAGCGAACCGATCAGCGGCCCGAGGAAGGTCAGCCAGGCGGCGTCGACGGGGGTGGGGAACCGGTCGGCGAACTGGAGCTGGAGCACCTGGCCGAAGGCGAAACCGAACCCGATGAACGACCCGAAGGTGCCGATGTAGAGCAACGACATCACCCAGGTGTGCGGGTCCCGGGCCGCCTCGCGCAGCGCTCCCGGCTCGTTGCGCGCCCCGGGCACGGTGTCCAGCCAGCGGGCCGCCGCCAGCGCGGCCAGCACGATCAGCGGCAGATACACCGCAGGCACCAACCGGGGGTACGCGGCGCCGGCGGTGGCCAGCACCGCCAGCCCGACGAGCTGCACGGCCGGTACGCCCAGGTTGCCGCCACCGGCGTTGAGCCCGAGGGCGCGTCCCTTGAGGTGCTGCGGGTAGAACGGGTTGATGTTCGCCATCGAGGAGGCGAAGTTGCCGCCGCCGACGCCGGTGAGGCAGGCGAGCACCATGAGGGTGGAGTAGGACACCCCCGGCTCCAGCAGGATCGTCATCGGCACCGTCGGGAGCAGCAGCAGAAGCGCGCTGATCATCGTCCAGCGCCGCCCGCCGAAGCGGGCCACCGCCAGGGTGTACGGCAGCCGCAGCACCGCGCCCAGCGCGGCCGGCACGGCGGTGAGCAGGAACTTTCCGGCCGGGTCGATGCCGTACGCGGGGCCGAGGAAGAGCACGGTCACCGACCAGAGACTCCACACGGAGAAGCCGACGTGCTCGGCGAAGATCGACACCCAGAGGTTGCGGCGGGCGATCGGCGCGCCCGTCGTACGCCAGAAGTCCGGGTCCTCGGGCCGCCAGTCGTCCAGCGGGCGTCGACGCCCGGTGACGGCAGGTGGGTCGGCGGTGACTGCGGTGCTGGTGAGCGTGCTCACGGCGGCTCCTCCTCGTCGATCTGACGAGGAAAAACGCTAGGAAGGTGGAGTTACCTGGCAGTGCCTGTCGTGGGTCGGCCCGGAAACGCCTGCCGCACCACGGGCCGGGGGCGTTGGTGAGGTCCGTCGATTCAGAGCTGTTGGAGGATGCGCAGCGCGCGGCCGACCCGGAGCATCGTGTCGGTGTCGGCGACGTCCACGCACTCGGTGAACCACTTCTTCATGGGCGAGGAGATCCGGTCGGGCATCACCACGTACGCGCCCATCGGCACGGCCAGGGGCGAGTCGCGCAGCAGCGACTCCTCGACCACCTCGACGACGATCACGATGGGCACGTCGGTGGAGTTGTAGACATCCGAGCTGATCACCAGACCGAGGCGTTCCCGGGCGCCCTCGATGCGCCAGACCTCACCCCTGCGCAGCACGCGGCGGTTCACCGGAGAAGAGGTCGTTGACCATGCCCACCTCGCGGGCGTCGGCGAGGGCGGCGGACTCCAGGTCGAGGCCGGCGCGTCCCACGGCGGCGGCGTGCGCGGTGAAGACCTCGCGCAGCGCCTTCTCCCGGGCGGCCTGGTCCATCCACGCCGAGAGGGACAGCCCTTCGCGCTTGGCGAAGCGTCGGGCCTCCTCGATCGTCTCGTCCGTGAACGACAGCGTCACCTTGGCAGTCATGCCGGTGAGACTACCCATCGGTATGACTGTCAGTCATCCACGCGGTGGCCGGCTCGCTCCCGGGTGTCGAAACGTGCATATCGTCAGCGGGCACGTCCGCCGAACACCGCGAAACGCCACTCCTTGAAGTAGCAGTCGACGTCGACCAGGCCGGCCTCGTCGAGCCATCGGCACTGGTCGGCGACGGTCGCCGGAAGGTCGTAGCGCATGCGGCCCCGAGAGGCGGCGATCTCCTCCGGCGACGACCCCAACTCGGCGATCCGCGCCATCCACACCTCGTCGTAGCGCTGGTCGAGCGCGGGAGTCGGCCCCGCGACCTGCTCGGCGTTGACGAACACCCCACCGGGCGTCAGGGCGGCGGCGGCCCGCCGGTAGAGCGCCCGCTTGCCGTCGTCGTCCAGGTGGTGGATCGCGAGCGCGCTGACCACCGCGTCGTAGCGGCCGGGGGGCAGCTCGTCGGACAGGTCCGCCTGGACGGTCCGGTGCGGCACCGAACGCGCCGACAGCTCGTCGGTGGCGCGGGCCAGCATCGCCGGCGCGGCGTCCACAAGGGTCAGCCGGACCCCGGGCACCGCCGCGGCCAGCAGGAGCGAGAGCAGCCCGGTGCCCGCGCCCAGGTCCAGCACCTCGGGGGTACGCCCCGCCGCCAGCGCGGCACGCAGCGGTGGTGTGGCCACCTCGACGGCCGTGCCGTAGAAGGCGTCGAAGCAGGGCACCAGCCGCCGCCGCGCCTCGTCGTAGGTGCCGGCCACCGCGTCGAAAACGTCCACCACACTCATCGCGCGCACTCCCATTTAGTGAGACAGATTTCCCACATTATAAGCGCCGATGGGCCAACGCCGCCGACCCCGGATACGCGAAAGCCCCCGGCACCCTTCGTGGGTTTCAGGAGCCGGGGGCCGCTACGTCTAGCTGTTCAGGCCGGGTCGTGTGCCTTCGCCATACCGACGAACGCCTGCCAAGCCGCTGACCCGAAGGCCAACACCGGCCCTGCCGGGTCCTTCGAGTCCCGCACACCGACGATGCCAGGCAGGTTGTCCGCAACCTCGACGCAGTCGCCGCCATTGCCGCTGCTGCGGGTGCTCTTACGCCACTGCGCGCCGGTCAGTTCCATGTCTTCGCCATCTCCGTAAGTAGCTCGACGGATTGCCAGTGGGACAACGCCTCACCGCGCACGTTCTCCCACGCGGCCAGCATCGCCGCTATGTCCTCAGCACCGGTGACGACCTGCCCCTGAAGCTGATTGTCGAGGTAACCGGCAATCCGATGCTCAGGCCCCACGGCGATCACGAAGGGTCCATTCAGGCCAGCGTACGCGCCGACGGTGGAGGGGACGATGTGCACGCGGACGTGCGGGGCCCCGCACGCGGCGACGAGGGCCCGTACCTGCTCACGCATGACGGCGCGTCCACCGACCGGCCGCCGCAACACGGCTTCGTCGACAACGGCGGTGAAGTGTGGCGGGTCTTCACGGGTCAGGATGCTTTGCCGGGCGAGCCGTGAGGCCAGGTGTCGCTCGACGTCGCTGCGGGCGATGACGTCGGCTCCGGCGAGCACGGCGCGGGCATATGCCTCGGTCTGGAGGAGGCCGGGGAGGACGGTCGACTGAAACGACCGCAGCGAGATCGCCTCGCGCTCAATCTCCTGCCATGGTCGGAACCAAATTGGCTCGCGGCGTCTTGAAGTGTCCGGCCAGATGTCCCCTATGGGCCGTCGGAGCGCACTCGCCGCCGCCTCCCGGTGTCGGGGGTGGGGAATGTGGTCGTGGTTCAGCCAGCGCGCGACCGTCTTCCGATCGACCCCGACCAGCCCTGCCAGGGACTCAATCGAATGACCCGTCTCTGCTAGCGCGGCGCGTAGCGCATCGTTCACGACTTCCCCCCTCGGATGCGCGGAATGTCTCGCGACCATATCGCTACGGGCTGTTCTTGTCCTGTTACTGCCCGCAAGGTGAGATCAGGCGGTGCGGCCGGTAGGGATCAGAGCCCGGCGGACGCGTTCGTATCGGGGCCGCCCCTGGCCCGTGGGCATCGCGGGGCGGCCCCTTCCCACAGTGACGACCAGGGGGAGAGAGCACCGTGCCGGACAAGCCGCCGGATCGGAGACCCACACCGAAGCCCACACCGCGGAAGCCACACACGGGTGACGTGCTGCACCTGACGCGTGCCGCGAGTGTGCAGTTCCTGCACCCGATCTTCGTCCGCGTGATTCGCGTGCTCGACTGGCCGACGTACGACGGGTGGCTGTGGATTGACGCTTACGAGCTGGCCCCGAATGGCGACGCGGTCGCGCGCCGGTCCCTGTTCGTGATGCCGGTGGGCCTGATCTGGGCGGGCGCGTCCGCCCCGGCGGCCCGTCGCTCGACCACCCGCACTCCCGTCAGGCGCGGTCCGGTGCGTGTTCGATGACCCGTCGTCCTCGCCCGCACCATCCGATGCGCCCGGCGTGGCTCTGCGGCAACTGTGCCGCTCCCTGGCCGTGCCCGCCGGCACAGCTTCACCTCGCGACCGAGTTCCACGGCCATTCGATCGCCCTGGCGTTCTACCTGGCAGCGAACATGCAGGACGCGGTTGCCGACCGGTACGCCCTGGGTCTTGATCCTGACCTGCGGGCACTTCACGCCCGGTTTCTGGGCTGGCTTTCGCTGTCCCGCCGACCGAACCGCGCCGACCTGGAGGGGTGACTGTCGGTCCGCCGCCACCTACCCGTCACGCCCGTTGCTCCCGTGCGGTGTGAGGCCCACTTGACAGGACCGAAACAGAAGGGACCCGGACTGGAAACTGCCCGGCGGCACGCTTTGCCGACATGACAGACGGTGCACGGCCGGCAACTCGATCGGGGCGTACGCCCCGGGAGGTGGCGACGCACTGCCCGTACTGCGCTCTCCAGTGCGGGATGACCCTGCGCGAGGACGAGGCAGGGGTGAGCGTGCTCCCCCGCCAGTTCCCGACCAACCGGGGTGGGCTGTGCCAGAAGGGCTGGACCTCGGCGGAGCTACTCGACCACCCGGACCGGCTGACCAGCCCGCTCGTGCGTGACACCGTCAGCGGCGAGCTGCGCCCGACGACCTGGGACGCCGCGCTGGACCGGGTCGCCACCGGCGTACGCGCCATCCAGGACAGCTCCGGGCGGGACGCGGTCGCCGTCTTCGGCGGCGGCGGGCTGACCAACGAGAAGGCGTACGCGCTGGGGAAGTTCGCCCGGGTCGCACTGCGTACCCGCAACATCGACTACAACGGGCGGTTCTGCATGTCCTCGGCGGCCGCCGCCGGGATGCGCGCCTTCGGCATCGACCGAGGGTTGCCGTTCCCCCTGTCCGACCTGGGTCAGGCCGACACGCTGCTGCTGGTCGGCGCCAACCCGGCGGAGACCATGCCGCCGCTGGTGCGCTGGCTCACCGAGCAGCGCCAACGCGGCGGGAAGCTCATCGTCGTCGACCCCCGCGTCACCGCCACCGCCCGCCAGGCCGACCTGCACCTGCAACCGCTGCCCGGCACCGACCTCGCCGTGGCCAACGCGCTGCTGCACATCGCGCTCACCGAGGGCTGCGTCGACCAGGCGTACGTGGCCGAGCGCACCACCGGCTTCGACGCGGTCCGCCGCAGCGTCGCCGCCTGGTGGCCGGCCCGCGCGGAACAGCTCTCCGGGGTGCCGGTGGCCGATCTCGAGGCGACCGCCCGCGCGCTGGGCACCGGCGGCCGGGTGATCATCCTGACCGCGCGCGGAGCCGAGCAGCACGCCAAGGGCGTCGACACCGTCACCGCGTACGTCAACCTGGCCCTCGCCCTGGGCCTGCCGGGCCGACCGGGCTCCGGGTACGGCTGCCTCACCGGCCAGGGCAACGGTCAGGGCGGGCGGGAGCACGGGCAGAAGGCCGACCAGCTCCCCGGCTACCGCAGGATCGATGATCCGGCGGCCCGGGAACACGTCGCGGGCGTCTGGGGCGTACCGGCCGACGAGCTGCCCGGTCCCGGTGTGCCGGCGTACCAGCTCCTCGACTCGCTCGGCACCGCCGACGGTCCCCGGGCGCTGCTGGTGTTCGGCTCGAACCCGGTGGTCTCCGCTCCCCGGGCCGCCCGGATCGAGGGCCGGCTACGCGACCTCGACCTGCTGGTCGTCGCCGACCTACTGCTCTCCGAGACGGCGGCGCTGGCCGACGTGGTGCTGCCCACCGCCCAGTGGGCCGAGGAGGACGGCACGATGACCAACCTGGAGGGTCGGGTGCTGCGTCGGCGCGCGCTGCGCCCACCGCCGCCGGACGTCCGCACCGACCTGGCCATCCTCGCCGACCTGGCGGGACGCTTGGGCGACGCCGAGACGGCGGCGGCGCGGTTCCCGACCGACCCGGCCACCGTCTTCGGCGATCTGCGCCGCGCCTCCGCGGGCGGCATCGCCGACTACGCCGGCATCACCTGGGAGCGCATCGACGCCACCGACGGCGTCCACTGGCCGTGTCCCAGCGCGGACGGGCCGGACACGCCACGACTCTTCGCCGACAGGTTCGCCACCCCGGACGGCCGGGCCCGGTTCCACCCCGTCGACCACCGGCCGGCCGCCGAGGAGGTGTGCGCCACGTATCCGCTGCACTTCACCACCGGCCGGGTGCTGGCCCAGTACCAGTCCGGCACGCAGACCCGCCGGGTACCGGCGCTGCGTCGCGCGGCGGCCGAGGCGTTCGTCGAGCTGCACCCCGACCTGGCCGCCCGGTTGGGCATCGACGACGGCGACCCGGTGCGGGTCACGTCCCGCCGGGGCGAGCTGCGCGCCCCGGCCCGGCTCAGCCCGGGTATCCGGCCGGACACGGTCTTCGCGCCATTCCACTGGCCGGGCGCCGGGCGGGCCAACTCGGTGACCAACGACGCGGTTGACCCGATCTCCGGGATGCCCGAGTTCAAGATCTGCGCGGTCCGGGTGGAGAAGGCATGACCGCCCGGGTGGTCATCGTGGGCAACGGCATGGCCGGCGCCCGGCTCGCGACCGAGCTGCACGCCCGCGGGGACGAGCGCAAGGTCACCGTCCTCGGGGCGGAACCGCACCGCGCGTACAACCGGATCATGTTGTCCACGCTGCTGGCGGGCCGCATCGACGAACCGGACGTGGAGCTGACCGAGGCCGCCGGGCACGGCATCGACCTGCGCTCGGGCGTGACGGTCGCCGCCGTGGACCGGTCCGCCCGCGAGGTCCGCACGGCCGACGGCGAACGGATCGCCTACGACCATCTGGTGCTGGCCACCGGCGCGCGGGCGGTGGTGCCGCCCCTGCCCGGCCTCGACCCGGCCGACCTGCCCCGGCGGGTCGTCCCCTTCCGCACCCTGGACGACTGCCGCCGCATCCTGGCCGTGGCGCGCGACGCACGCGCCGCGATCGTGCTCGGCGGCGGGCTGCTCGGGCTGGAGGCCGCCCGGGGCCTGGCCACGCGCGGGCTGGCCACCACCGTGGTGCACCCGACCAACCACCTCATGGAACGGCAACTCGATCCGGCGGCCGGCACGGTGCTGGCCAGCACACTCGCCGGGCTCGGCGTCACGATCCAGCTCGGGGTGCCCGCCACCGGGGTGGCGGCGGACGACAGCGGCGTCCGACTCGACCTGGCCGACGGCCGGTCGCTGCACGCCGACCTGCTGGTGCTCTCCTGCGGGGTACGCCCGGACACCGCCCTCGCGCAGGCCGCCGGGCTGGCCGTGCGGCGCGGCGTGGTGGTGGACGACCGGCTGCGCACCAACGACCGGTCCATCTCGGCGCTCGGCGACTGCGCCGAACACGACGGGACGCTCACCGGACTGGTCGCGCCCGCGTGGGCCCAGGCGCGGGTGCTCGCCGACGTGTTGACCGGCACGGACCCGCTCGCCCGGTACCGGCCCCGCCCGGTGGTGACCCGGCTCAAGGCGGCCGGGATCGACCTGGCCGCGATGGGCGAGGCGGTCGGCGGCCCGCCGGGCGAGGAGCTGACGTTCACCGACCCGACCCGGGGCACGTACGCCCGGCTGCGCATCCATGACGAGCGGTTGATCGGCGCGATCCTGCTCGGCGACAACCCGGCGATCGGCACGGTGATCCAACTTTTCGACCGGGGTCACCCGGTACCGGCCGACCGGCGGGCCCTGCTGCTCGGCCGGGCGCTCGGCGGGGCCGTCTCGACGCCGAGCGCGTCACCGGCGCTGATGCCGGACGCGGCCGTCGTCTGCCAGTGCAACAACGTGACCAAGGGAGCGCTGGTGCGCTGCTGGCGCTCCGGCGCGCGGACGGTCGACGCGGTGGTGGCTGGCACCCGGGCCGGCACGGGATGCGGCGGATGCCGCGACGCGGTCGGCGGCATCGTCGACTGGTTGTCCGAAGCGGAATCTGTGGAGGTGACGCGATGAGCGGCGCGGACCTGGTCGTCGTCGGCAACGGCATGGTGGGGCAGCGCTTCGTCGACGCACTGCGCGCCCGTGACCCGCAGGGCCACTGGCGGGTCACGGTACTGGCCGAGGAGAGGCGTCCGGCGTACGACCGGGTGCGTCTCTCGGCGTACTTCGACGGGGTGAGCGAAGAGGAACTGAACGTGCACACCCCGGACGACGGGGTGCGGCTGCACCTCGGTGAGCCGGCCACCGCCATCGACCGGGAACGGCAGGTGGTGAGCACCGCCGAGGGCGACTACCACTACGACGCGCTGGTGCTGGCCACCGGGTCGTACCCGTTCGTGCCGCCGGTGCCCGGGGCCGACCTGCCCGGCGTCTTCGTCTACCGGACGCTCGACGACCTGGCGGCGATCCGCACGTACGCCGCCGGTCGGCGGGTCGGCGCGGTGATCGGCGGCGGGCTGCTCGGGCTGGAGGCGGCGAACGCCCTGCGCCTGCTCGGCCTGAGCACCGACGTGGTCGAGTTCGCGCCCCGGCTGATGCCGGTGCAGGTGGACCAGGCCGGCGGCGCGATGCTGCGCCGCTACGTCCACGACCTGGGTGTGCGTACCCACCTCGGGGTCGCCACCACGGCGATCCGCGCGGGCGCCGACGGCACGGTGGCCGCGTTGGAGCTGTCCGACGGCCGGGTGGTCGACGCCGAACTGGTCGTGGTGGCCGCCGGCATCCGACCCCGCGACGAGCTGGCGCGGGCCGCCGGGCTGCCGTTGGGTCCGCGCGGTGGGGTGCTGGTCGACGAGACCTGCCGCACGGCCGACGAGCGGGTCTGGGCCGTCGGCGAGTGCGCGGCGGTCGACGGCACCTGTCACGGCCTGGTGGCACCGGGGTACGCGACGGCCGAGGTGGTCGCCGACCGGCTGGTCGGCGGCGCGGCGACGTTCCCGGGCGCGGACACCGCCACGAAGCTGAAGCTGCTCGGGGTGGACGTGGCGTCGTTCGGCGACGCCCACGGCACCACCGAGGGCTGCCTGGACGTCACGTTCACCGACCCGGCTACCCGCGTGTACGCCAAGTTGGTCCTCTCCGACGACGCGCACACCCTGCTCGGTGGGGTGCTGGTGGGCGACGCCAGCGCGTACCCGACGCTGCGGGCCAGCGTGGGTGGCCCGCTGCCGGCCGCGCCGCTGGCCCTGCTCGCCCCCGACGGCGGCGGCGCGGACGCCGGGACGCTCCCCGCCGCCGCGCAGGTCTGCTCCTGCAACGCGGTGACCCGGGGCGACGTGGACGCCGCCATCGCCGGCGGCTGTTCGGACGTGCCGGCGCTGAAGGCGTGCACCAGGGCGGGCACGAGCTGCGGCTCCTGCGTGCCGATGCTCAAGCAGCTTCTCGACGCGGCCGGGGTGGCACAGTCCACGGCGCTGTGCGAGCACTTCGACGTGAGCCGCCGCGAGCTGTTCGAGATCGTGCGCGTACGCGGCATCCGCACCTTCTCCCGGCTGGTCGCCGAGCACGGCCGGGGACGCGGCTGCGACATCTGCAAGCCCGTGGTGGCCTCGATCCTGGCCTCGCTGGGCAACGGGCACGTGCTCGACGGCGAGCAGGCGTCGTTGCAGGACACCAACGACCACTTCCTGGCCAACCTGCAACGCGACGGCAGCTACTCGGTGGTGCCCCGCATCCCCGGCGGCGAGATCACCCCGGAAAAGCTGATCGTGATCGGCGAGGTGGCCCGGGACTTCCAGCTCTACACGAAGATCACCGGTGGGCAGCGGATCGACCTGTTCGGGGCCCGGGTGGAGCAGCTACCGCAGATCTGGCGACGCCTGGTCGACGCCGGCTTCGAGTCCGGCCACGCGTACGGCAAGGCGCTGCGCACGGTGAAGTCCTGCGTCGGCGAGACCTGGTGCCGGTACGGCGTACAGGACTCGGTGGGGTTGGCCGTGGCGCTGGAGCTGCGCTATCGCGGGCTGCGCGCCCCGCACAAGCTCAAGTCGGCGGTCTCCGGCTGCGCCCGCGAGTGCGCCGAGGCCCGCAGCAAGGACTTCGGCATCATCGCCACCGAGACCGGCTGGAACCTCTACGTCGGCGGCAACGGCGGCTTCCGGCCCCGGCACGCCGACCTGTTCGCCACTGATTTGTCAACAGAAACCCTGATTCGACTAATCGATAGATTTTTAATGTATTACATCCGCACCGCCGACCGGCTGCAACGCACGGCCGGCTGGATCGAGGCCATGGACGGCGGCCTGGACCACCTGCGGGCCGTGATCGTGGACGACTCGCTCGGCATCTGCGCCGACCTCGACGCGGCCATGGCACAGCACGTGGCGTCGTACTCGGACGAGTGGCGCGACGTGCTGGACGATCCGGAGCGGTTGCGCCGCTACACCTCCTTCGTCAACGCCCCCGACGTGCCCGACCCGTCCATCACCTTCGCCGTGGAGCGCGGCCAGCCGGTGCCGGCGCGCGGCGGCACCCCACCCGACGGCCACGGCCGTCGTCCCGTCACGCTCGGCCTTCCGGAGGTACGGCGATGAGCATCACGATGACCACCCGGACCACCCTCGGCTGGACGGCGGTCTGCCCCCTCGACCGGCTGGAACCGGAGCGGGGTGTCGCCGCCCTGGTCGACGGCGTGCAGGTGGCTCTCTTCCACACCGTGGACGGGCTGTTCGCGATCGACAACCGTGACCCGGTCACCGGCGCGTACGTGCTGTCCCGGGGCATCGTGGGCAGCCGTGGCGGAGTGCCGACGGTCGCGTCGCCGCTGCACAAGCAGGTGTACGACCTGCGCACCGGGGAGTGCCTCGACCTGCCCGGGGTGACCGTGGCCCGGCACGACACGCGCTGCCACGACGGGATCGTCGAAGTGCGGTTGCGACGGGAGGACTGATGCGGGAAGAACTGGCCGGCTTCACCATCGGGGTGACCGCCGACCGGCGGCGCGACGAGTTGGCCGCGCTGCTCGAACGCCGGGGCGCACGCGTGGTGCTCGCCCCGGCGCTGCGGATCGTGCCGCTGTCCGACGACAGCGAACTGCGCGAAGCGACCCGCGCCTGCCTCGACCAGCCACCCGACATCCTGATGGCCAACACCGGCATCGGGATGCGTGGGTGGCTGGAGGCGGCCGAGGGCTGGGGGCTGGCCGAGCCGCTGCGTTCGGTGCTCGCCAGCTCGTACGTCGTCGCCCGGGGTCCCAAGGCGCGCGGCGCGATCCGTGCGGCCGGCCTGCACGACCAGTGGTCACCGGCGTCGGAGAGCTGCGACGAGGTGGTCGACCACCTGCGTCGGCGGGGGGTGGCCGGGCAGGTGATCGCCATGCAGTTGCACGGTGAGCGGCAGCCCGAGTGCACCCTCGCGCTGGAGGCGGCCGGCGCGACGGTGATCGAGGTGCCGGTCTACCGCTGGGCGCCACCGACGGACCCTGCTCCGCTGCACCGGCTGATCGACCTGATCGCCGGCCGGCTGGTGGACGCGGTGACATTCACCTCCGCGCCGGCGGTCGAGGCGCTGCTGCGGGCGGCCGGCGACCGTACCGACGCGGTGGTGTCCGCGTTCCGCACCGACGTGCTGGCTTGTTGCGTCGGCGCGGTGACCGCCGAGCCGTTGCTCCGGCTCGGGGTGCCGGTGAGCGCGCCCGGCCGCGCCCGGCTGGGCGCCCTGGTTCGGACCATCGTCGACGAACTGCCCCGGCGGACCGTGACCTTCAAGGCCGGCGGCCACCTGCTCACGTTGCGCGGGCACGCCGCGGTGATCGACGGCGACCTGCGGCCCCTCGCTCCCGCGCCGATGGCGGTGCTGCGGGCGCTGGCGCAGTCCCCGGGCCGGGTGCTGTCGCGTACCGCCCTGCTGCGGACCCTGCCCCGGGGCGCGGACGAGCACGCCGTGGAGATGGCGGTGGCCCGGCTGCGTGCCGGTCTGCGCGCGCCCCGGGTGGTGCAGACCGTGGTGAAGCGCGGCTACCGGCTCCGGGTCGACTGAAACGCGCCACGGCCGGCTGTCGCCAGCCGGCCGTGGCCGTGGGTTCAGTCGGCGGTGACCGTGGATCCAGCCGGCCGTGACCGTGGGTTCAGCCGACCGGCGTGGGGAAGCCCCGGCCGTGCTCCGCCTGGAGGCGGAGCATGGCGTGCTCGACCACCGTCACCAGCACCTGCTTGACCGAGTCCCGCTGCCGGGCGTCGGTCATGACCAGCGGCACCTGCGGCGAGATGGCCAGCGCCTCGCGGATCTCCTCCAGCTCATACTGGGGAGCGCCGTCGAAGTTGTTCAGCGCCACCACGTACGGCAGGTTCCGGTTCTCGAAGTAGTCCAGCGGGGCGAACGCGTCCGTGATCCGACGGGTGTCCACCAGGACGGCGGCACCCACCGCCCCTCGGATGATCTCATCCCACATGAACCAGAAGCGGGTCTGACCCGGCGTACCGAACAGGTACAGGATCAGGTCCTGGGCCATGGTGATACGACCGAAGTCCATGGCGACCGTGGTGGTCTCCTTGCCGGGCACCTTGGACGGGTCGTCGATGCCGACACCGGCCGCGGTCATCACCGCCTCGGTCGTCAACGGCGTGATCTCGGAGATCGCGCCGACCAGGGTCGTCTTACCGACGCCGAAACCGCCCGCGACGACGATCTTCGCGGAGACGATTCCCCGGCTCGGCTGCCGCCCCCCAGCGGGGTCATAGCCTGCGAAGTCCACTTAGCACCCTTCCAAGCAGTTCCATCCGCTCCTCGAACCCCTCGGCGGGAGCAGCAGTGTGTAACGTCAGCAGGCTCTCGGCCACCATGTCGGCGACCAGCACCCGGGCGACGCCCAGCGGCATCCGGGTGTACGCGGCGATCTCCGCCAGCGACTGTGCACGGCCCTCGCAGACCGTGGCGATTCGGTGCTTGTCGTGCCCCGCGAAACGGGACTCGGCAACCTGGGTGGGAGAGGAGGTGAGGACCGCCTCGAGGGCGATGTCCTGCCGGGGCTCGGTACGACCACGGGTGACCGCGTACGGACGCACCAACGCGCCACGCGGGTCAACGCGTCGTTGGTCCATCCCCGATCACCTCCTCGTCTCCCGCGGAGCCGGTAGAGACCGCCTCCCCTCCCTGCTCCGGCGCGCGGTCCGCGCGCCGGACTGTGGCGCTACGAACGCACCGCGTCCCGGGGCAGCGGCACCAGCGCCGCGCCCACCCGTTCCACCAGCAGCGCCATCTCGTAGCCCACCTGGCCCACGTCACAGCTCCGCGCGGCCAGCACGGCCATCGACGAACCGTCGCTGATCGACATGAGGAACAGGTAACCGCTGTCCATCTCGATGACGGTCTGCAACACACCGCCCGCGCTGAACATCCGGGCCGCACCCTCGGTCAGGCTCACCACGCCGGAGGTGATCGCGGCGAGCTGGTCGGCCCGGTCCCCCGGCAGGTCCCGGGAGGACGCGAGCAGCAGCCCGTCGGCGGACACCGCCACCACGTGGGCGATACCGGCCACGCTGTCGGCGAAGTTGGTGAGCAGCCAACCCATGTCCTGCATGGCAGCTGGCCTGTTCATCGGCTCTCCTTGGTCGAGGTGCTGTTCAGGTCCGTACCAGCCGACCTACCGCGCTGCACGCCACGGTGGTAGGCCGACAACAGGCCGCGTACTTCGTCGGGGGTCCGCCGGCTGCGGTCCCGGCCACCCTTCGGTTCGATACCGCCCGGCACGAGCTGCGCCTGCGGCACCCGCTTCGGCAGACCCGAGCGGGTGGTGCCGGCGGGGGCCGGCTCGGCGGCCCGGCTGGCCAGCGTCCACCCCTCGTCGGCCGCCGTGCGCCAGGCGTCCGGGTCCGGGGCCGGCGGCGCGGCGGCCGGCGCGGGAGCCGCGACGGGGGCCGCCGGAGCGGCCGGCGCCGGGGCGTAGGACGGTGGTGGCGTCGGCGTCGAGGCGGTACGACCGCCGGCCTTCGCGGTGCCGAATCCGTCCATGCTTCCCATGCTCTGCGCTCCGGTGCCCTCGGAACTGCCCGGGGTCCGGGTGGGCAGCGGCGGTCGGGCCGGCGCTTTCGCGGCGCTCGACGGGCCACCGTTGGTGACCCGCGTGCCGGCGTCGGCCGGCGGGGGCGGCGTGTCGAACTGCGGCCGGGTGAAGATCGCGGTGGCGTCGTCGCCGTGCGACCGGAACCAGACCGCCTCCATCTCCCGGAAGATCGGCGCTTCGGCGGGGAACTCCGGCCGGTTGCTGACCGGCGCGGCCGGCGTCGGCGGCGCGACCGGCGCGGCGGGCTGCACGGGCGGGAGCGACGGCGTGGCGGGCTGCACGGGCGGGAGCGGCGGCGCGGGCGGCGCCGGCGGGGCGACCGCGCCCGGCCCGGCGACCGGACCGACCGGCAGCACCGACGCGCTCCGGGCGTCCGTGGTGTCGGCCGCCGCGCCCCGCCGGGGCAGCGCGTCGATGGTCGGGTACGCCACGGTGGGGCTACCCGCCGAAGTGCCGTTGCCGTTGCCGTACGACGGTCGCGCGGGCGGTGCCGGCGCGGCCGGCGCGGCGGCGGGCGGCACCGTCGGACGCGCACCGGTGTATCCGCCGGCCTGCACGGCCGGGGTGGTGTCCCGCGTGTCGAGTGGGGACTGCCACTGCGCGGGCGCCGGGGCGTTGCTCCGCCACTGGTCCGGCAGCGTGGCCGCCGTGGTGGTCGCGCCGGCGTACGACTCGGCGTGGCCGACCGGGGTGAGCGGCGTCTGCTCGACGGCCATCGGCTGACGCGGGCGGGTGAGCGCCTGCTCGCGTCCCCGGCTGCTGGGCAGGATCACGGTGGCGGCGGGCAGCGTCACCTGGGCGACCGTGCCGCCCTCGACGTTGCGGCGCAGCTCCACCCGGATGCCGTAGCGGGACGCGAGCCGGCTCACCACGGCCAGACCCATCAGCCGGAACGCGGCGACGTCCACGCTCGGCGGGGCGGCCAGCCGACGGTTGAGCGAGTCGAGCTGCTCGTCGGTGAGGCCGAGCCCGCGATCCTCGATCTGGATCAGGACGTAGTCGCGGATGCGGCGACCGTCGGCGACGACCGTCGTGTTCGGCGGCGAGAACCGGGTGGCGTTGTCGAGCAGTTCGGCGACGAGGCGTACGACGTCGTTGACCGCGTGCGCGGCCACCGAGATGTCGGTGTCGACGGTGCCGAACTCGATGCGGTTGTACAGCTCGACCTCGGACTGGGCGGCGCGCAGCACGTCGACGACGAGCGCGTCGTCGCGGCGCGGTACGGCCGAGTCCGCGCCGGCCAGGACCAGCAGGTTCTCGTCGTTGCGGCGCATTCGGGTGGCCAGGTGGTCCAACTCGAAGAGCTGGGCCAGCCGCTTCGGGTCCTCCTCGCCGCGCTCGATCGCGTCCAGCTCGCCGATCATCCGGTCGACCAGGGTCTGACTACGGCGGGCCAGGTTGAGGAACATCGCCGAGACGCTGGTGCGCAGCGCGGCCTGTTCGGCCGCGACCCGGACCGCCTCCCGGTGGACGACGTTGAAGGCCGACGCCACCTGACCGACCTCGTCGCGGCTGTTGAGCTGGATCGGATCCCGGACCTGCCGGACGATCTCGTCCACCCCGCCGTCGCCGACGCTGCCCATGTTCTGCAGTCGCTGCACGGCGTCCGGCAGGTCGTGGTTGGCCACCGAGAGCGCGCCCTCGCGCAGGCGGCGCAGCGAGTGGTTCAGCGACCGGGCCAGCACCACAGCCAGCGACACGGCGATGATCAGGGTGAGCAGCACCAGGATCGACTCGACCACGGCCTGCCGGATGACGTCCGAGCGTGCCTCGTCGGCCTGGTCGAGCAGCCGGTCCTGCAGTTGGATCTCGGCCCAACGCATCAGGTCGTTCACCGCGCCGATGGCCGCGGTGGCGTCCTGCGCGCTCACCAGCGCGCGCTGCCCGACGGAGCGGGTGATGTCGGTGGCGACCCGGTCGGAGAGGCCGACGGCGTCACCGGAGACGGTGCTGTCGACCAGGGCCCGCTGCACGGGGTCGGCGGCGAGCGAGAAGGCGACGAGCGCCTCCTGCTGGCTGGTCAGCGTGGCCACGAAGGAGGAGAACTGCTCCGGGTCGAGCTGGCCGGCGGTCAGCGCGGTGAAGGCGACCGCCTCCTCCTCGGCGACGGACGCCTTGGCGCGGGCGAAGGCGGCGACGGCGCGGCGACTGTCCGCCAGGCTCTCGTCGCCGGGTAGCTGGGCCAGCCCGTCGCCGTAGCTGATCAGATCGGTGAGGATGACGCCGTAGCGCAGGACCGCCTCGGCGACCGCCATCTGCCGGCGGTCCAGCACCTCCTGGCGGGTGCCGTCCAGGGTGGCCAGGTGGTCGTCGATCGCCGCCAGCCGGTCCCGCACCGCCGTCGGCACCTCGCCGATCCGGTCACGCTCGGCGCGGTACTCGTCCACCCGCTGCTGCGTCTGGCGTACCCGCAGGTTGTACGCGTCGGCCGGCTGCTGCGGAGTGGCCAGGTAGGCCGCCGCCGCCATCCGCTCGGCCTGCAGATCCTGGGTCAGCGCGCTGACGTCGATGGCGAGCGCGGTGAGCGACCGGGCCCGGGTGGCGTCGTAGGCGCCCTCGCCGATCGAGATGAGTCGGACGGTGGCGAGCGCGATCACCGCGGCCACCGGAACGACCAGGATCAGCGCCAGTTTGGACCGGATCCGGGCGTCCCGCAGCCTCGGCATGCGCCGGCGCGTACGCCCGGTATCGCCGCCGATCGCGGGCAGGGTCGTCGGTCCGGTGCTCACGACATCGCCTCCGTCGTTTCTTCCCCGCCTGACCCGCCGAGCCGTGCCGGGAGCGGAGGGGACCACGCGCGGCACGGCCGCGATTTCATCAGAGAAGATCGTGTTTGGGAAGCCGCAGTGAGGTAGGAAACGGTCGGACGGCGCGGAACCCTTGATCCGGTCAACTGATACCTTCATTTCCGCAAGCCCCTGATCAGGGCATGTAACTCCAGAGTGGTCACGCGTGTATGCAAAGTGAGGTTTTGCAAACATTGCGTTACCCCAGCATGTGGGATGACCGTCCCGAAAATGCAACCGGGGTCCGCGCTTGACCACAGCGCCGGCCGTTGGCAAGGTTTTGCAGGCTTCGCGCACACACCGTACGGCAGAGGAGATCCCGTCCTCCACTGAGGACGGATTAGCGGCGGTGACCGGGCAGCGCCCGCGCCCGCACCTGGAGGACTGAGTTGAGCCCCATCCGCTCCGCGACCATCGCGGCGCTCGCATCGGCCCTCGTGGCCACCACGCTCACCGGCTGCCAGTTCGGCGAAGCGGAGCAGGACACGAGTCCGATCGTGATCGCCGCCGACCTCGAGCTCTCCGGTGCCGCGGCACCAATGGGCCGGGCATACCAGCGCGCGCTGGAACTCAAGAGAGACCAGTTGAACTCCTCCGGAGCACTGAACGGCCGGAAGATCGACCTTAGGATCAAGGACAACCGTTCCGACGCTGCCGAGTCACTGCGCAACATCGCGGACTTCAGCAGCGATTCCCGGGTCAGCGCGATCGTCATGGGCGGTTGTAGCGAATGCGCGGTCGGCGCGGTCGGCGTCATCAACGAGAAGCGGATTCCCACCATTGCGCTGGCCGCTTCCGGGGCGATCTCGAGCCCGGTCGCCGACCGGCGCTACGTGTTCAAGCTGGGCCCGAACGCGGCCGACAGCGCCTCGGCGCTCACCACCGAACTGCGTCGCAAGAACGTCCGCAAGGTCGCCCTGCTCGCCAGTAACGACGACTACGGCCGCGAGGGCGTCCTCGCGCTGCGCCGCGAACTGGGCAAGACCACCATCAAGGTGGCCGGCGAGGAATCGGTGAAGACCACCGACACCGAGGTCGGCCAGCAGATCGGCAAGCTCGTCAAGCTCAAGCCCGACGCGCTGGTCGTCTGGACCCCGCCGGAGCAGGCCGCGCTCGCCGCGACCAGCGCCCAGCAGGCCGCGTTCCGCGGGTCGCTCTTCTTCGACGCGGGAGCGGCCGGCGACCTCTTCCTCGGCGCGGCGGCCCGGGCCACCGAGAAGGCCACGATGGTCTTCACCCAGACCATGGTCATCGACGACGTGATCGCCACCACGCCGGCGAAGGCGGCCCGGCGGCAGTGGTTCCAGGACTACACGGCCCGCTTCGGCGGCTACAACGGCTCGTCCTCCTTCGCCGCCGACGCGATCCAGCTGATCGCCGACGCCGAACTGCGGGCCGGCGGCCCGGCGGGGAAGGTCGACCGGGACGGCATCCGGGACGTGTTGGAGACGTCCCAGATCGACGGCCTCTCCGGCCCGATCCGCATGACGCCCGACAACCACTCGGGGCTCATGCCGCAGGCGCTCACCACGCTCGTCGCGCGCAACGGGCGCTGGCGGCTCGCGGGGTAACCCGCCAAGATCCACGCAACTTCGGTGATACTGCTGCCTCCGGCACTCGGGAAGCAGCAGTATCACCGAAGTTGTGACTGGTAGACGACCGTGCCGGGCTGCCCAAGATCTACCCTGGCCTCCCGCCTCACCGGGTCAGCGGCTGCTGGTGGTCTCTCGTACCCAGGGCAGCGCGATCCGCTCGACGAGCACGAGCGCGGAGTAGAGCAGGATGCTGACCAGCGCCACCAGCATGATCGCCGCCCAGGCGGTGGCGGTGTCGCCGACGCCCGCGTACTGGGTGATCACGTAGCCCAGGCCCTTCTCCCCGGCCTGGAACTCGCCGATCACCGCGCCGATGGCCGCCAGCGGCATGGCCACCTTGAGCCCGACGAAGATCTGCGGCAGCGCCGCCGGGAACCGCACCTTGCGGAACGCCTGCCAACGGGAGGCGTTCCAGGACCGGACCAGCTCGGCCAGGTCGGCCGGCGTGGTGGTCAACCCCGTCGCGGTGGACAGCACGATGGGGAAGAAGCAGAGCAGGAACACCATGGTCAGGATCGGCTTCTGCCCCCAGCCCAGCGCCACCACCAGCAGCGGGCCCAGGGTGATCTTCGGCACGGCGTTCACCGCGACCAGCAGCGGCGTGAACATCCGCTCGACCGTGTGGGAGCTGGCCAGGGAGAGTCCGATCAGGACACCGGCGGCGGCCGACAGGACGAACCCGATCAGGATCTCCAGCAGGGTGGCCCAGGTGTGCTCCAGCATCTGGGCGGGCTTGTCGACGAACGCGCTGAGCACGTCCCCCGGCGGCGGCAGGGCGGCCGGGTGGACCAGCTCCAGCCGGGCGACCAGCCACCACACGGCCAGGGCGACCACGAGACCGGCCGCGGGCAACAGCGCCGCCCCGGTCCCCGCGCGCAGGCCGGCGCCCCGACCCGCCCGACGCGCCTGGCGGCCGGCGCCCGAGGGTGCGGGCCCCGTCATCGCCGGCTCGGCTGAGCGGACGTCGGTCATCTTGTCCTCCTCGTTGTTCGCCGGCCCCGCAAGGGCCGACAGGATTCGCCGGCCCCGAGGGCCGACAAGCGACGGGGGGTACGCCCCACCGGAGACCGGTGGAACGTACCCCCTGGTGACGACCGGACGATCAGGCCTTCGGCGCGAGGCTGAAGTCGATGATCTGCTCGGGGGTGATGTTCTGCTTGAGCGCGCCCGCGCCCTGCAGGATCGCGATGCTCTTCGCCACCCGGCCGCTGTCCAGCGTGCCGATCGCGGTGCCGGAGTTGCCGGAGCGCACGTACGCGGCCATCAGGTCCAGCTCGGCGGCGGCGGCCACCGGGTTGGCGGCGTCGACGTTCTTCTTCAGGATCTCGCCGGCCTCCTTGGAGTTCGCCAGGCTGTACTCGAGGCCCTTGAGCAGCGCTGCGGTGAACCGCTTCACCATCTCGGGCTTCTCCTTGGCGATCTTGCTGGAGGTGATCAGCACGTTGCCGTAGAGGTCCTGCATCACGTTGCTGTACGGCAGCATGACGGCCTTCTTCTTGGACACCGCCTCGATCGTCGGCTGACCGACGACGAACTGGCCGATGCCGTCCACCGAGCCGGAGGCCAGCGTGCCGATCAGCGCCTGCGCCTCACCGTTGACCCAGGTCACCTTGCTGGCGTCCACACCGGCGAGCCGGGCGTACGTCGGGAACAGGTTGCGCACCACGGAGCCGGGGGTGTCGGCGAGCTTCTTGCCCTCCAGGTCCTTGGGCGAGTTGATGTTCTTGCCCTCGACGGTGGCGATGCCCGCCATCGTGCGCTGCTGGATCGCGGCCACGGCGGTGAAGTCCTTCGCCTGACCGTTGCCGAGCTGGAGCAGACCACCGGTGAGGTCGATCGGCCCGAAGTCCGCCTGACCGCCGACGACCGTCTGGATCACGCCGCCGGTGCCCTGGCCGGCCTTGATCTCGACGTCGAAGCCGGCCTCCTTGAAGAAGCCCTTGTCCTTCGCCACCCAGGCGTAGGAGTCACGGCCGAAGTTGCCGAAGGAGGTGAGGTAGGTCACCTTCTCCAGTGCTCCGTCTTTGCCACCCTTGGCGTCGTCGGACGAGTCCGACCCGCTGCTGCAGGCGGAGACGAGGGCGAGGGCAGTGGCCAGCGCGGCCGTAGCGACCGTACGGGTCAGCCTTCTCATCAGTAGCACCATGTCCTTTCCGACCGGGGCCGCAGGCCACCGGAGGGGGTTGTCGCGGCGGTACCGGCGGGAGGGGCAAGCCGGGCACCGCCATCGTGAGGGGACTCTTCGCGGGCACAGCGTACGAGAAACCCACAGTTGCGACGCCAGGCGTACCGGGTTGCGGATCGGAAACAACCTGACGACGACCCCGGACGGTGCGACATGTCAACAGGGCGGCTAGCCTTTGTCGGATTCCTGACCGTCCACTCAGCGGAGGTCCGCCGCAGATGATCCGACTGTCCGGGGTGTCGCGTACCTTCGAAGGCCGGTCCGGCCAGGTCGAAGCCCTACGCGGCATCGACCTCGACGTCGCCGAGGGCGAGTTCGTCGCCGTCCTCGGGCGCTCGGGCTGCGGCAAGTCCACCCTGCTGCGGCTGATCGCCGGGCTGCTCCCGCTGACCTCCGGCGAGATCACTGTGGCCGGTACGCCGATCACGCGACCCCGCCGCGACATCGCCATGCTGTTCCAGAAGCCGGCGCTGCTGCCCTGGCGCAGCGTGCTGGACAACGTCCTGCTGCCGGTGGAGATCTTCGGCTGGAGTCGCGCCAAGCACCGCGAGCGGGCCCGGCAACTGCTCGACGTGGCCGGCCTGGCCGGGTTCGAGAAGCGGCTGCCGCACGAACTCTCCGGCGGCATGCAGCAGCGGGTGTCGCTGTGCCGGTCGCTGATCGGCGAACCCCGGGTGATGCTGATGGACGAGCCGTTCTCCGCGCTCGACGCGCTCACCCGCGAGGAGCTGTCCGGCGAACTCCAGCGCGTGCACATGGAGAACAAGCCCACCATCGTCTTCGTCACCCACTCGATCGACGAGGCGGTGCTGCTCGCCGACCGGGTGATCGTGCTGAGCCCCCGGCCCGGCCGGATCCGCAAGGTGGTCGAGGTGGCCATTCCCCGTCCACGCACCCTGGGCCGCAACGCCCACCTCGCCGACGTCGCCCGGGTCAGCGCCGACCTGCACGAACTGTTGATGGAACGCGACCAGCCGGCCACGGCCGGCGCGGAGGGACGATGACCATGCGGGTGTCGGTGTTCACCGAGCCGCACCGGGGTGCCGACTACGACACCCAGCTCCGGTTCGCCCGACTGGCCGAGGCCGGTGGCTTCGAGGGATTCCTGCGGGCCGACCACTACCAGTCGATGGGCGACGACCCGGGCCTGCCCGGCCCGACGGACGCCTGGCTGACCCTCGCCGCGCTGGCCCGGGAGACCGAACGGATCCGGCTCGGCACCCTGGTGACGTCGGCCACCTTCCGCCTGCCCGGCCCCCTCGCCGTGCTGGTCGCGCAGGTCGACCAGATGAGCGGCGGCCGGGTCGACCTCGGCATCGGCGCCGGCTGGTACCAGCGCGAGCACACGTCGTACGGCATCCCGTTCCCGGCCGTCGGCGAACGCTTCGACCGGCTGGCCGAGCAGCTTGAGGTGATCACCGGGCTGTGGTCCACCCCGGTGGGCGAGACGTACAGCTTCACCGGTGACCACTACCGGCTGGTGGACGCGCCCGCGCTGCCCAAGCCGGCGCAGGTGCCCGGTCCGCCGATCATCGTGGGCGGCCGCGGTCCCAAGCGGACCCCCGAGCTGGCCGCCCGGTACGCCGACGAGTTCAACATGCCGTTCAAGTCCGTGGCCGAGACCGCCGGGGCGTACGACCGCGTTCGGGAGGCGTGCGACCGTACCGGTCGGGCCGAGACCGGGCGAGCGCCGCTGGTGCTCTCCGCCGGCATCGTGGTGGCCATCGGGCGTACCGACGCGGAGGCCGCCCGACGGGCCGCGCCCCTGCACGAGAAGAGCGCGCTGCCGCCGGAGGACCCGGTGGTCGGCTCGCCGGCAGAGCTGGTGCAGCGGATCGGCGAGTTCGCCGAGATCGGCGCGAGCCGGGTGCACCTGCGCCTCACCGATCTCGACGACCTCGACCACCTCGAGCTGATCGCCGCCGAGGTGCTTCCCCAACTGGACGGTGGACGATGACCGACGTGATCGACGGCACCGAACTCGGGCCCGTGGGCCAGGAGGTCGTGTACGAGAACGACCGGGTCCGGGTCTGGCACATCCGGCTCGAACCGGGTGAGCGTCAGCCCCTGCACCGGCACGACCACCCCTACCTGGTGGTGGCGATCCAGGGCGCGAAGAACGTCGTGCAGACGATCGACGGGACCCGGATCGACGCCGACGAGCCCACCGGCGGTGTCGTCTATCGCGACCCCGGCGCGGTACACATGCTCACCAATGTCGGGGACACGACATACCTGGCCCGACTGGTCGAACTCAAGTAGACCCGCCCGGCGTGCCCCGGCGCGCCGCGCGGCGCGCCGGTGGCGATCGGGTGTACCAGGTGCGTAACGTGCCCGACATGGCCTATCGGACCTGGGGCAGACTGCTGCTCACGGCGCTCGGGGTGAGTGTGCTGGCCGGAGCCGGCCAACTCGGCGTCGCGTACGGCTTCGGCATCGTCCGGCTCACCGGCGCCTTCACCGGCTCGACGGTAAACCAGTGGCCGGCCCAGCTCGTCTGGGTGGGCTGGTTCGCCGCGAACGCCGCCGTGGCCGGCGCCGTCCTGACCGGACGACTGGCCCGCCGGGACACCCCGCCGGCCAGCACCGGCCGGCACCTCGCCATCGCTGGCGCTGCCGCGCTCGGCGCCACCGCCGTCGCCCCGCTCTGTATGCAGCCCGCCCGAGCCGCCGAGTTGATCTCGGTGGACCCGGTCTGGGCGGTCGGCATCTGCGCCATCCTCGGCGCGGTCATCGGAGCGGGCGCGGCCATCGCCGTACTGCTCCGGCCGGTGCTGGGCTGGAACATGGCGGCCGTTGCCGGGACGATCTGGCTGCTGGCGCTGGTCTCCGTTCTGCCGTCGCTCGGCACGTCCGGCCCGCTGCCCACGGTCCGACTCGGCGTACTCGAACCGAACTGGCTCAACGACGCGGCCGCGCAGCGCCTGGCGCTGCTCGTGCTGCCCCTGGTGGCGTTGCTCGCGGGCGCGGCGACCGCCGGACTGGCCCGGTGGCGCGGCCAGATACCGCTGATCAGCGCGGCGACCGGGGTGGCGGGTCCGGTGCTGGTGGCGTTCGCCTACCTGACCGCCGGCCCCGGCGACGCCGTCGACCGCTACCAGACGACCCCCTACTACGGCGCGCTGATCGCCGTCCTCGCCGGCGCCCTCGGGGCTGCGGCGGCCGCCCTGCTGCGCTGGCCCGTCGGCGTCCGCGCCGCCGACTCCGAGGCGATCGCGCCCACCGACATCCTGCGTCCGCTGCCCACCGGCCCGACGCTGCCGGGCGGTGACCAGGCGACGCCGGCGGACCAGGCCGAGGACCACCCCGGGCCCGCCGGCCGACAGCTGGTCGAGACGGCTGCGGGTCCGCGTGCCGGTGACGACACCACCGGTGTACGCACCGTCCCCGCCCACTGGGACTGGCCGTCTGCCACGGTGAGCGGCCAGCACGGCCCGGTCCCCGCCGACGCGACGCGCGCGGGCGAGACCCCTCGACCCGCCGGCCCCCGCCAGCGGTCCGACGCCGCCGGGTCGGCAGCGGACGCCGCGACTCCGGACCCGTTCGCCACCGGCGCACGGCACGACCGCACACCGGCCCGCGCCTCCTGGCTGACCGACCCGACCGGCGAGTTCACCGCCGGGCGGCAGCCGTCGAGCCGCGACGAGGACGCGACCGGCGGTGCCGCCGACCCGGCCCGTACCGCTGCGACGTCCACCACGCCCGCATCGGCAGCCGTCAGCCCGACGCCCACCACGCCCGCATCGGCAGCCGTCAGCCCGACGCCCACCACGCCCGCATCGGCAGCCGTCAGCCCGACGCCCGACGCGGGCGGCGACGGCGCGACAGACAGCGCGACGACCGGCTGGGACAAGCCGGGCAGCGACCGCACGACGATCAGCGCCACGCAAGCGCCGCCCGACATGGAAGCCCCGGTCGGCACGGACGGCTCCGGTGACACGAGCACTCCGCTTGCGGGCGCCACCGTCACTCCGGTCGCCCGTAGGGCAGGCACGCGGGCCAGGGGCGGCGCGGGCACGCCGAGCGCGGGCGACACCGGCGAGCCGGTCGCGACCAATTCCGGCACCCCGAGCACGCAGGGCACGAATCCGCAGGTCGTGGCCGATGCCGGCACGCCGAGCACAGGCCCGCAGGTCGTGGACGTGGCTGGGCCGAGCACGGGTCCGCAGGTCGTGGAGGTCGCCGGCACCACGAGCACGGACAGCGCCGCCGACACGGACAGCGCCGCCGACGCGGGCAGCGCCGCCGACGCGGGCAGCGCCGCCGACGTGTCCGCGCCCAAGCCGCGTCGCTCACGCAAGCCGAAGTCCGTACCGGCCGCCACCTCGACGACCGCCACCTCGACGACCGCGGCCGAGGACGGCACGGCAGCGGCCACCGGGACGAACACCAACGCGACGGCAACCGCCGGAGCGGCGCCCACCGGTACGAGCACCGAAGCGACGACCGGCGGACGCGCCAAGCGGACGGCCCGCGCCGGCAAGGGCGCCGACGTGACAAGCGCCGACCAGCCGCTCGGCCAGGACGCGCCGCGCCCCTCCCCCGAGGGTGAAGGCGTCGAGCCCGGCGAAGCGGCACGGACCGCTGGAGCGGAACCCGACGCCCTGGCCGCCGAAGAGGGTGCGGTCCTGCCCGCCGACGGCTCCATCCCGGTCGCGGAGCCCGGGGCGGGCCGCCGCACCGGACCGGCGACGGCGGAGGGTGGCACCGGCGCTTCGCTGTTCGGCGAGCCGACTGCGGGCGACGCGGGGGCCGACCGGTGGACGCCGGCAGCGCCGGCCTGGTCGGCCACCCCGTCGTGGAACACGACGTCGACCGACCCGGAACCGGCGGATGCGCCCGTGAGCGCCGAGGAGTCGACCGACTGGACGCCCCGCTTCCGGCACCGGGCACCCCTGCCCGACCTGAGCCGGGTGCCCACCTGGGACGCCTTCGACACCACCCGCCGCACCAGAGCATCGGATCAGAGCACCGGTACGCCGGACCAGAACACCAGCGCGGCCGAGGCCGGCACCGCCGGACCTGCTGTCAGCACGCCGGTCCAGACCCCCGCCGGTACGACCGACCAGGCCAGGGCGATGGCCGCCCTGGCGAGGTCCATCGTGCCGCCGTCGATCACTCCGGTCGTACCGGAGCAGGGCGACGCGTCCACCACCGCCGGCAGGGCCGAGCCGGCGAACGACCCCGCGCGGACGTCCACGGACGACGGGCGGTCCTCCCGGCGAGGGCGGCTCGGCGGGCTGTTCCGGCGTAACCGGGTGCGGGCCGACGAGGAGAGCCGGCCCGCGCCCGATGCGGCGGAGCCGCTGCCCTCGCAGGACGAGGAGTTCGTCGACTGGGTCGCCGGCCTGAGCAAGCCGGTCACCGACAACGAGCCCGAGCAGGAGAGCGGCCGTCGCTCGCTGCGCTCCACCGGCCGCCACCACCGCGACTGAACCGACCGACCCCGGGTTCCGTGAATTCGGGCCTTCCTGCCGGCCAGGACGCCCCGACTTCCCGGAACTCGGGGTCGACCGCGCCAAACCGTCAGGCCAGGGGCAGGTAGACCTTCCCGCCGCCGGAGACGAACTCCTCCGACTTGTCCTTCATGCCGCGGGCGGCGTACTCCTTCAGCTCCTGGGTGATCTTCATGGAGCAGAACTTCGGGCCGCACATCGAGCAGAAGTGGGCGGTCTTCGCGGGCTCGGCCGGCAGCGTCGCGTCGTGGTACGACCGAGCGGTCTCCGGGTCCAGCGAGAGGTTGAACTGGTCCTCCCAGCGGAACTCGAACCGTGCCTTCGACAGCGCGTCGTCCCACGCCTGCGCGCCGGGGTGCCCCTTGGCCAGGTCGGCAGCATGGGCGGCGATCTTGTACGCGATCACGCCGGCCTTCACGTCGTCCCGGTCCGGCAGGCCGAGGTGCTCCTTCGGGGTGACGTAGCAGAGCATGGCGGTCCCGAACATGCCGATCATCGCCGCGCCGATCGCCGAGGTGATGTGGTCGTACGCGGGCGCGATGTCGGTGGTCAGTGGACCGAGCGTGTAGAAGGGCGCCTCGTGGCACCACTCCTGCTGGAGGTCCACGTTCTCCTTGATCTTGTGCATCGGCACGTGACCCGGGCCCTCGATCATCACCTGCACGTCGTGCTCCCAGGCGACCTTCGTCAGCTCACCGAGGGTGCGCAGCTCGGCGAACTGCGCCTCGTCGTTGGCGTCCGCGATCGAACCGGGCCGCAGCCCGTCACCGAGCGAGAACGTCACGTCGTAGCGCGCGAGGATCGCGCACAGCTCCGCGAAGTTGGTGTACAGGAAGTTCTCCTCGTGGTGCGCCAGGCACCAGGCCGCCATGATCGAGCCGCCCCGGGAGACGATCCCGGTCACCCGGTCCACGGCCAGCGGCACGTACGGCAGCAGCACCCCGGCGTGCACCGTCATGTAGTCCACGCCCTGCTCGGCCTGCTCGATGACGGTCTCGGCGAACACCTCCCAGCTCAACTTCACCGGGTCGCCGCCGACCTTCTCCAACGCCTGATAGATCGGCACCGTCCCGATCGGCACCGGGGAGTTGCGCACGATCGCCTCACGGGTCTCGTGGATCCGCTTGCCCGTGGACAGGTCCATCACGGTGTCCGCGCCCCACCGGGTCGCCCAGGTCAGCTTCTCCACCTCCTCGGCCACCGACGAGCTGACCGCCGACGTGCCGATGTTGGCGTTCACCTTGACCAGGAACGCCTTACCGATGATCGCCGGCTCGCACTCCGGGTGGTTCACGTTCAGCGGCAGCACCGCCCGACCGGCGGCGATCTCGGTCCGGACCAGCTCCGGGTCGACGTTCTCCCGGATCGCCACGAACTCCATCTCCGGCGTCACCACACCCGCCCGCGCGTACGCGAACTGCGTGGGCCGACGACCCTCCGCGCCGGCCAGCGGCGTGCCCGCGCCCCGCACCGGGGCCACGTCACCGCGCTCGGCGATCCACGGACCACGCAGCGCCGGCAACCCCACCGCCGGGTCCGACCCCGGGCCGGACGTGTCGTAAAGCCGTACCGGCGGATGGTCACCGGTCAGCGTCACCTCCGCGAACGGCACCCGCACATCCGGCCGCGACCCCTCGACGTACACCTTGCCTCGTGCCTGCATGACAACCTCCCTGGTGATCAGGCGGACCAGCCGAAGTGATCCAGCGGCCCGCGCCCCGTGCCCAGCTCCCAGCCCCGCCCGCCGGTCAGCGCGCGGAACACGTACTCCTTGGCGACCTGCACCGCCGCCGGCACCGGATCCCCCAGCGCCAGCCGCACGGCGACGGCCGCCGAGAACGAACAGCCGGTGCCATGGGTGTGCCGGGTGTCCACCCGGGGACCGCGCAGCAGAGTGGTGACGCCAGCGCCGCACAGCACGTCGACCGCCTCGTCCCCAGCGACGTCGCCGCCGGTGACCACCACGTACTCCGGGCCGCCGGCCGCAAGCGCCTCGGCGGCCACGACCATCCCCGCCACGTCGTCCACGCCACGTCCGGTGATGGCCGCGGCCTCCGCGCAGTTCGGCGTCGCCACCCGGGCGTACGGAAGCAGCCGCTCCACCGCGCCCACCACGCCCAGCCGGTGACCGCTCGTCGCGACCAGCACCGGATCGACGACGAGCTGGGGCAACCGACCGTCCCGGGCCGCCTGAGCCACCACGTCGGCGACGGCCGGGGTGCCGAGCATCCCCGTCTTGACCGCGCCCACGGTGAAGTCGGCGAGCACGCTGTCCAACTGCTCCGCGACCGTGCGCGGTGGCAACGGCAGGACGGCGTCGACACCCCGGGTGTTCTGCGCGGTCACCGCCGTGAGGACACTCGTGCCGTACGCGCCGAGCGCCGCGAAGACCTTGAGGTCCGCCTGGATGCCCGCGCCACCGCCGGAGTCGGAGCCGGCGATGGTTAGCGTGGTTTTCGGGGTCACTGGCTTTCCTTCGTGGTCGCGGTTTGGGGCGGCGGCCGACCGTGCCCACTCCGGGCGGTCAGGCTTGATCCCTGCGTGGGCACGGTCGGCCGCAGCCCTGACCGGGGGACCTCCGTGCGCCCGTGCCGGCCTTTTAGGACCTTCTGGGTGACCGCCTCTTCGAAGGCGCTGGTCAGGTTTGCCGCTGCCTCTTCGGGGTTTCTTGCGCGCATGAGTGCGCCGAGTACTGCCACTCCGGCGGCTCCTGCCTGCACGCAGGCGGTTACCTGTTCCGGGGTTTCGATGCCACCCAGCGCCAACAGGGGCACCGGGCTGATCTCGATCAGCTTTCGCAGGCCCGTTGCTTGTAGGGGTGGGCCGTAGCCGGGTTTGGTGGTGGTGGGCCAGATCGGGGAGAGGGTGGCGTAGTGCTCGGTGGTGAGGCGGTTCAGTTCGGTCTCGTTGTGGCAGGAGCGGCCGACCAGACCGTGGCGTGGCGGCGGGTACGGGCCGGCGGCCGGCAGGTGGACGACGTCGCCGCCCAGCGGGTCGGGGCCGGCCACGATGAGGGTCCCGCCGGCGTCGGCGAGGATCGCGCGTAGCTCGACGGCGAGGGCGGCGCGCTCGGCGCGGGGCAGGTCCTTCTCCCGCAGCACGACCCAGCGCACTCCCCCGGCGACCGCCCCCGCCACGACCCGTTCGAGACCGCTCCTGGCGACCAGCCGATCGGTCAACAGGACCACCCCGGCCGGCGGCGACCCCGTCACAGGTTCGGTCTTCCCTCGTCGGGGGTGGACGCGAGGGCGTGGAAGCGCCGGGCGATCCGGCCCGCGCCCGCCGCCAGGCGGCCGGCCTCGACGGCGTACCGCATCGCCGTCGCCATCGCCACCGGGTCGGCGGCCCGGGTGACCGCGCTGGCCAGCAGGACGGCGTCGCAGCCCAGCTCCATGGCGAGCGCCGCGTCGGAGGCGGTGCCGATGCCGGCGTCGAGGATCACCGGCACGTCCACGCTCTGCCGGATCAGCCGGATGTGGTGCGGGTTGCCGATGCCGAGTCCCGAGCCGATCGGCGCCCCGGCGGGCATCACCGCGGCGCAGCCCACGTCGGCGAGGCGGCGGGCGAGCACCGGGTCGTCGCTGGTGTACGGCAGCACCGTGAAACCGTCGGCGACGAGTTCCTCGGCGGCGCGGAGCAGCTCCACCCCGTCGGGCAGCAGCGTCCGCTCGTCGCCGATCACCTCCAGCTTCACCCAGTCGGTATCGAACGCGTCGCGCGCCAGCCGGGCCACCTTCACCGCCTCGGCCGCGGTGTGGCAGCCGGCCGTGTTCGGCAGCAGCCGTACGCCGCACCGGTCCAGCAGGTCCAGCAGCCCGCCTCCGGTGCCCGGGGCGGTGTCCACCCGGCGCAGTGCCAGCGTGACGAGTTCCGTGCCGGACGCCCGGATCGCCTGCTCCAGCACGTGCAGGTTCGCGGCCCCGCCGGTGCCGAGGATCAACCGCGAGCCGAACCTCTCCCCACCCAGTTCGAACGGCACGCCGCTCACCCGCCCTGCGCGGCGGTGAGCACCTCGACCTGGTCGCCGTCGCGCAGCTCCGTGGCCGGCCAGCCGGCCCGGGGCACCACCTCGCCGTTGACCGCGACCGCGACGCCACGCTGGTGCGGCGCGACGTCTTGGACCAGGTCGGCCACCGACACACCGCCGGGGACGCTGCGCCCGGCTCCGTTCACCGTCAGCTCCATCACTCCTCCTCGAAACTGCTTCTCGGGCCGGCGAACCGGTCGGCGCCGAAGCCGGTGAGCAGCGGGTCGGGCGTTCCGGTGAGCACCAGTTCGGTGATCGCCTCGGCGGTGACCGGGGTCAGGACGATGCCGTGCCGGTGGTGCCCGGTGGCGGCCAGCACGTCCGGCCGGCCGGGCAGCGGCCCGAGGATCGGCGCGTTGTCCGGGGTACCGGGCCGCAGCCCGGCGACGGCCTCCACCAGGTCGTACTCGGTCAGTTCGGGCAGCAGGTCGACCCCGGCGCGCAGCAGCCGCTGCACCGCGCCGGCGGTGACGGTGGTGTCCGACCGCTCCTCGACCGTCGCGCCGAGCACCACCTCGCCGTCGGTGCGGGGCACCAGGTAGACGTGCTCGCCGTCGGCGTACCCCCGGATCACGTGCCGGAAGCCCGGCGCGACGCCGCCGGGCGCGCGCAGCCGGAGGATCTGGCCCTTCACCGGCCGAACCGGCAGGCCGGTGAGGGCGGCGGCGCCGCAACCGGCCGCGACCACCGTGACTCCGGCCTCCACCTCGGACAATCGCCGGACCGGCCGCGGCACGAACGCCGCGCCGGCCCGCCGCGCGGCCGTGCGCAGCGCCGGCACCAGCCGCCGGGGATCGACCTGGTGGTCGGTGGGCGCGAACGCGCCGCCGCGAACCCGGGGCGCGAGCGCCGGCTCGCGGTCGCGCAGCTCAGTGGGGCGCAGCGCCGTCACCGGCAGATCCAGACCCTGTTGGTACGCCCACAGCCGGCGGGCCTCGGCCAGGTCGTCGCCGGTCAGCCCGACCATCAGGGTGCCCTCGGTCCGGTAGCCGATCGTGGCGTCGCTGGCGTCGGTCAGTTCGGCGGCGAACGCGGGCCAACGCGCGGCGGAGGCCACCAGCAGCTCGGTCAGTCGCCGTTCCCCGAAGTACGCCTCGGCGACCGGGGAGAGCATCCCGGCGGCGACGGCCGACGCCCCCGACCCGGGCGTCGGGTCGTGCACCTCGACGCGCAGGCCACGGGTGGCACAGCGCCACGCGATCGCCAGCCCGATCGGGCCCGCGCCCACCACCGCCACGTCGGCGCGGGTCACGCCAGCGCCCGCAGCAGGTCGGTGGTAGCCCGTCCCGGATCGGCGGCCGAGGAGACCGCCCCGACCACGGCCACCCCGTACGCCCCGGCGGCGCGCAGCGCCGGCACCCGGTCGGCGGTCACTCCCCCGATCGCGATGACCGGCACGTCGACGGCGTCGACGACGTCGCGTACCCCGACTGCCCCGATGGGGTCGGGCAGGCCGGACTTGGTGCTGGTGGCGTGGCACGGGCCGACGCCGAGGTAGGTGGCCCCGGCGACGACCGCCTCGACCGCGCCGCGCGGCTCGCGGGCGGTGACGCCCAGCACGCCGGTGGGGCCGAGCACGTGCCGGGCCGCGGCGACCGGCAGGTCGTCGGCGCCGACGTGTCCACCGGCGGCGTCGACCGCCAGCGCCACGTGCAGTCGGTCGTTGATCAGGCACGTCGCCCCGTACGGCGCGCACAGCGCGAGCACCCGGGCGGCCAGGTCGTACGCCTCGCGGTCGGTGGCGGAGTCCTGGACCCGGACCTGCACGACGAGGTCGGCGTGGGCCGCCGCGAGGGCGGCCCGGACCACGGTGAGGGGATCGCGCCCGGGTCGGGTGTCGGTGATCAGATGCAGTCGTCCAAGGGACGGCACGGCAACGCTCCTCCCTGCGCCGGCATTACCCGGATCAGGTTCGACGGTCGGGGGCTGTCAGCCCCCCTCTCAGCCCGGTACACCGGGCTCCCGTGGGTTACTTGCGTGTCACCGTACGACAGTTCGGCCTCCGCTGCCAAGGGTGGGTCATCGACCCGAGGCGGCGTATCGATCGGGGTGCTTTCTCCTGTCCTGTTCGGAATGTCGCCCGCCGTTGCAGAACCGTTACCCGCCGGCATCTTGCCGGACATCGATGCAGCAGAACTAATTTGTTCAGCGATTCGACAAAATGCCGGCGTGGACGCCCTGGCACGGCGTCCCCACCGGCTCCATCTGGGACGGTCTTCGGCGAGCCGGCCCCGCGATCCCTGTCCACCGCGACATTGGAGGCGGCGTGTCCCGTTCTCGTCGTGCCCGTTTACCACTCACCGCTACCCTGTTGTCCCTCGCCCTGACGTCGACGGCCCTCATCGGGTCCCCGGCGCAGGCGGCTCCGACCGGAGCACAGATCCCCGCGCGAGACGTGCCTGTCGCGGCTCCGCTCTCCCAGGCGGCGCCGAACGCGCCGAAGGCCGCTGCGGCCGACCCCTACTCCGTCCTGATCTTCTCGAAGACCGCCGGCTTCCGGCACGACGCCATCCCCACCGGCATCGCCGCCATCCAGCAGCTCGGCGCCACCAACGGCTTCACGGTGGACACCACCGAGGACGGTGCCGCGTTCAGCGACGCCAACCTCGCCAAGTACAAGGCCGTGATCTGGCTCTCCACCACCGGTGACGTTCTCAACGCCGACCAGCAGGCGGCCTTCGAGCGGTACGTGAAGGCCGGCGGCGGTTACGTCGGCGTCCACGCCGCCTCGGACACCGAGTACAGCTGGGCCTGGTACGGCGACCTGGTCGGCGCGTACTTCGCCAACCACCCGCAGAACCAGCAGGCCACCGTCAAGGTGGAGGACCCGGCCCACCCGTCCACCGCCGGACTGCCGGAACGCTGGTCCCGGTTCGACGAGTGGTACAACTTCCAGACCAACCCCCGGTCGGACGTGCACGTCCTGGCCAGCCTGGACGAGAAGAGCTACACCCCGGGCGCCGGCGCGATGGGCGCCGACCACCCGACGGCGTGGTGCCAGGACTTCGACGGTGGCCGCTCCTGGTACACCGGCGGCGGGCACACCCGTGAGTCGTACGCCGAGCCCGAGTTCCTCAAGCACCTGCTCGGCGGCATCCAGACGGCGGCCGGCGTGGTCGACGCCGACTGCGGCGCGTCGAAGACCTCCAACTTCGAGAAGGTCACGCTGGACAGCAACACCAGCAACCCGATGGAGCTGGACATCGCCCCCGACGGGCGGGTCTTCTACATCGAGCGCGACGGTCGGGTGCAGATCATCAAGCCGGACACCGGCAACACCGTCACCGCCGTCGACCTGGACGTCTTCACCGGCAACGAGGACGGCCTGATCGGCATCCGGCTCGACCCGGACTTCGCCACCAACAAGTGGGTGTATCTCTACTACGCCCCGAACGACAACGTCACGCGCAACCTGCTGTCCCGGTTCACCGTGACCGGCGACACCATCGACCTGGCGAGCGAGAAACAGGTGCTGCGGGTCGACACCCAGCGCAACACCTGCTGCCACGCGGGCGGCAGCATGACCTTCGACAGCGCCGGCAACCTGTACCTGGCCACCGGTGACAACACCAACCCGTTCGAGTCGAACGCGTACGCGCCGCTCGACGAGCGTCCGGGTCGCCAGGACTACGACTCGCAGCGCACGTCGGCCAACACGAACGACCTGCGCGGCAAGGTGCTCCGGATCCACCCGGAGGACAACGGGACGTACACCGTTCCGTCCGGCAACCTCTTCCCGGCCGGCACCGAGAAGACCCGTCCCGAGATCTACGCGATGGGCTTCCGCAACCCGTTCCGGATCGGCACCGACCCGAAGACCGACACGCTGTACGTCGGTGACTACGGGCCGGACGCCAACTCGAACAACCCGGACCGGGGCCCGCGGGGTCTGGTCGAGTGGAACGTCGTGACCCCCGGCAACTACGGCTGGCCGTACTGCACGGGCACGAACGAGGCCTACAACGACTACACGTTCCCGTCCGGCCCGAGCGGTCCGAAGTTCGACTGCGCCGCGCCGGTCAACAACTCGCCCAACAACACGGGCCTGACCAACCTCCCGCCGGTCGTCCCGGCCACCGTCGACTACGGCTACGCCGGTGACGCGCGGTACCCGGAGATCGGTGGCGGTGGCGCCCCGATGGGCGGCCCGGCCTACCGGTACGACGCCAACCTCAACTCGACCCGCAAGTGGCCGGCCTACTTCGACGGCAAGGCGCTGCTGGGCGAGTGGAACCAGAACAAGATGTACACGATGCAGATGACCGCCGACGGCAAGTCGTTGGTGGACATCAACCAGTTGCTGCCCGGCATGTCGATGATCCGGCCGATGGACTTCGAGTTCGGTCCGGACGGCGCGCTGTACCTGATCGAGTGGGGCAGCGGCTTCGGCGGCAACAACGACAACTCCGGGGTCTACCGGATCGACTACACCGCCGGTGACCGTGCGCCGATCGCGGCGGCGGCCGCCAACCCGACCTCGGGTCCGGCCCCGTTGACGGTGGAGTTCTCCAGCGCCGGCTCCCGGGACCCGGACGGTGGAACGCTCACCTACGCCTGGGCGTTCGGTGACGGGCAGACCTCCACCGAGGCCAACCCGACGCACACCTACGCCACGGCGGGCAACTACACGGCGCAGCTCACCGTGACCAACCCGAAGGGCCGCACGGCGGTGGCCAACGTACCGGTCACCGTGGGCAACACCGCGCCGACGGTAACCATCGAGTTCCCGCCGGACGGTGGCTTCTTCAACTGGGGTGACCAGGTCCGCTACACGGTCAAGGTGACCGACCCCGAGGACGGGCAGATCGACTGCACCAAGGTGAACCTCCAGGTGCTGCTCGGTCACGACGAGCACGCCCACCCGCTGGAGCAGCACACCGGCTGCACCGGCACGGTCCAGACGTCGCTCGCCTCCGGGCACGGCGCCGAGGCGAACGTGTTCGCGGTCTTCGAGGCCACCTACACCGACAAGGGTGGCGCGGGCGGTTCCGGCGCGCTCACCGGCCGGCAGATCGAGATCCTGCAGCCCAAGCAGAAGCAGGCCGAGTACTTCACCGCCACCGGGCGTACCCCGGTGAGCACGGGCGGCGGCGACGCCGGCGTGCAGCGCGAGGCCGCGACCGACACCGCCGGTGGCGGTCAGAGCATCGCGTTCATCGAGGACGGCGACTGGTGGTCGGTCGTTCCGGCGAACCTCACCAACATCACCGAGATCCGGTTCCGGGCCGCCTCGGCCGCCGCTGGCGGTCGGATCGAGGTCCACGCCGGTGCGGTCGACGGACCGGTCGTGGCCACGGCCACCGTTCCGGCGACCGGCGGGTGGCAGACGTACACGGACGTGAGCGCGCCGGTGACCGGTGCCGCGAGCGGCGGGCTGTACTTCGTGGCCCGTGACCCGAACGGCGGAACGGGTTCGCTGTTCAACGTCAACTGGATGGACTTCGTCGGTCGCGGCGTCACCGAGAACGGGCCGCCGGTGGTCACCGCCACCGCGACCCCGACCACGGGCACCGCGCCGGTCACCGTCGCCTTCGACGGCACGGCCACCGACGCCGAGGGTGACACCCCGCTGACGTACGCCTGGGACTTCGGTGACGGCGGTACGGCGTCCACCCTGGACGCCAGCCACACGTACACCAGCGTCGGCGCCTTCACGGCCACCCTCACGGTGACCGACAGCAAGGGTGCCAAGTCGTACGCCACGGTGCCGGTGCGGGTCAACGCTCCGGACACGTCCTGCCTCGGGGCGCGTTCGGACGACTTCAACGGCAACACGCTGGACAAGAGCCGGTGGACCACCGTGGTCCGGGAGAACCAGCTCTACTCGCTCAGCGGCGGCGCGCTGAAGCTGCCCACCGCCGTGGGTGACCTCTACGGCGCCCGCAACGACGCCACCAACCTGGTGCTCCAGCCGGCGCCGACCGGCGCCTGGGAGATGACCACCAAGGTCACCCTCCCGGTGACGGCCAACTACCAGCAGGCCGGCCTGCTGGTGTACGGCGACGACGACAACTACGCCAAGGTGGACCTGCTCTACAACGGCAGCCGTCGGGTGGAGTTCATCCGGGAGACCGCCGGGACGCCGCGCAACGACGCCGCCGACGCCGCCAACGCGCCGGCCGGTGACACCGTGTACCTGCGGGTCACCAGCGACGGTACGAACCTGACCGCGGCCACCTCGGGCGACGGGCAGACGTTCACCACGGTCGGCCGCTCGGCAGCGCTGGCCGGCATCACCAACCCGCGGATCGGGGTGTTCGCCCTCAACGGCGGCACCGAGGCCCCGGTGGTGGACGCCGCGTTCGACTCGTTCGTGGTCACGCCGGACGCTCCGGCCGGCCCGGTCGAGCCGTCGGACGAGTTCACCGGCAGCACGCTGGACAAGTGCCGGTGGGACGCCATCGTTCGGGAGGACCCGAACGGCTACCGGGTGACCGACGGCGCGCTGCGGATCGACGTGCCGAACGGTGACATCTACGGCACCGACAACACCGGGCCGAAGAACTTCATCCTCCAGACCGCGCCCTCGGGCGACTGGACCCTGGAGACCAAGGTCGACGGCAGTCTGCTGAACGAGCAGTACCAGCAGGCCGGTCTGCTCGTGCAGGCCGACGACGACAACTACCTGAAGTTCGACTTCATCGCCGACAACACGGCCGGCTCGGCGGTGACGCGGCGGATCGAGTTCCGCAGCGAGATCGCCGGGACGGTGCAGAGCCCGCAGCCGGAGGCGACGAGCCTCACCTCGGCGGTGTGGTACCTGCGCCTGGCCCGGGTGGGCGACACCTTCACCGCGTCGTACTCGGCCGACGGGACGACCTGGACCACGCTGGAGGCGCTGACCAACAGCGCGGTGGGCGCGACCCCGAAGGTGGGTCTGTTCACCCTCGGCGCCAACCAGACGGCGTCGAAGACGGCCGCGTTCGACTACTTCCGGTTGAGCACGAAGGTGGCCGACGACAAGGCGCCGGTCACCACCGCGGCGGTGTCCGGCACCCCCACCGACGGCTGGTACACCGGCCCGGTGACGGTCACCCTGACCGCCGCCGACGAGGCCGGCGGCAGCGGGCTCGCCAGCACGGAGTACCAGCTGGACGGGGCCACCGCGTGGACGGCGTACACCGCGCCGGTGGCGATCAGCGGTGACGGCGAGCACGAGCTGCGGTTCCGCTCGACCGACAAGGCCGGCAACGTGGAGTCGACGAAGACCGTCACGGTCAAGATCGACGCCACCGCGCCGGTGACCACGGCGACGTTCGCCCCGGCGAACGACGCGGGCTGGCACAACGGGACCATCCCGGTGGTGCTCGCCGCGACCGACGCCGGTTCCGGGGTCAAGACGGTCGAGTGGTCGCTGGACGGTGGCGCGTGGACGCCGTACACGACGCCGGTCGAGGTGACCGGTGACGGGCAGCACGAGCTGCTGTACCGCTCCACCGACAAGGCGGGCAACGTCGAGACGCTCAAGTCGGCGATCCTGAAGATCGACGGCACCAAGCCGACGCTGCTGGTCTCCGGCATCGCCGACGGCCAGCTCTACGGCGACAGCCAGGACGTCCGCGTGTCCTGGCAGGCCGTGGACCCGACCTCGGGCATCGCGTCCGTGGTCGGCCAGCTCGACGGCAACACGTACGCCAGCGGCACCCTGCAGGCCATGTACGAGCTGTCGCTCGGCCTGCACGAGCTGACCGTCACCGCGACCGACAAGGCCGGCAACAAGACGACCTCGAACGTCCGGTTCTTCGTCACCACCTCGTTCCGGGACATGCAGTTCCTGCTGGACCGGTTCAAGGCGACGGGGCGGTTGTCGGCCAAGGCGCACAAGCAGTTGACCGCCAAGCTCGACGCGGCCCGCCAGGCCGAGGCGGCCGGCAACGACAGCAAGGCGATCAAGCAGCTGACCCAGTTCCGGGACCTCGCCACCGACGCCACCCTGGTGGCCGAGGCCGAGATCCGGGACACCCTCACCCGGGACGCCGACGCGATGATCGTGCGGCTCGGCGGTACGGCCAGCAAGGCCGGCGTCAAGGCCAATGACGGCGAGCCGGTCAAGGGCACGGGACGGCTCGGTGGCGACGCCACCCGGCTGGCACCCGGTCGCCAGCTCTGATCCGATCGAGGCCCCTCCCCGACGCTCCGGCGTCGGGGAGGGGCCTCCCTCATTAGGGAGGAGACGTCCGTGACGCGTATCCGCAAGGTGCTGGCCGCCGTGTTCGCCGGACTGGCTCTGACCCTGCTCGCCGCGACCCCGGCGGCCGCGCAGGCCGACAAACTCAAGCTGACGGTGGCCGGCGACGGAGCCGAGGGCGTCACCATCCAGGCCACCTACGCCGACGGTCGTCGGCTGGACCGGGTGGTACGACTGGTGCTCACCGCCACCGGCCCGGACGGGCAGAAGGTCGGCCCGGTGCAGCTGGAACCGCAGCCCGAGGGGCAGGGCTTCTACAGCAGCGGCCCGGTGCTCTCCACCGGCACGTGGAAGGTGACGGTGAACTCCCCCGCTCCGCTGCAGAGCAAGGCCACCGCGACGGTGCAGGCGAAGGCGGCACAGTCTCCGCCGGTGCCCACGCCGGTCGCGGTGACCGCGGACCGGGCCGACGGACGCGGGGCGGCTGCCGGCTGGTGGCCGTTCGCGGCGGCCGGGCTGGTGCTCATCGCCGCCGCGATGGGGGTGGCCATGCTGTTCGGCCGCCGCCGCTCCGCCACGCCGAACGACTGACCTGTCGGCGCTCCAGCGCCACTCCGACGACCGGGCCGGGCCGCGACGAGCGGCCCGGCCCGGTTCCGTCCGGCCGGCCGGCTGGTGATCGACTCGTGTTCCTTGAAGTCGGGGCATCCCCGACCGCAGGTCACCCCGCATTCAAGGAACGCGAGTGGATCACGACGCGGCACGCGGCGCCCGCGCTCAGAGAATGTCGCGCAGGGCCGTCAGGTCCTCGTCGGTGGGCTCCCAGGTGCCGGCGGCGGCATTGGCGTGCACCTGCTCGGCGCTGGTGGCACCGGCGATCACCGAGGTCACCGCGGGCTGGGCGGCCAAGCCACCGATCGCCACCTGGAGCATGGTCAGACCCCGCTCGTTCGCGTACGCCTCGATGGCCTCGATGGTGTCCCAGTCGGCCGCCGCGAGCCGGTCGGCGTACCGGCCGCCGCCGGAGAGCCGACTGCCGGCCGGAGGCTGCTCGCTGCGCTTGTACTTGCCGGTGAGCAGGCCGTTGGCGAGCGGGAAGAACGGCAGCATGCCGAGGCCGAACCGCTCACACGCCGGGATCACCTCGGCCTGGACCGAGCGCTCCAGCAGGCTGTAGTGGTTCTGCGCGCTGATGAAACGGGCCCGGCCGTTGGACGACGCGACCCAGTCCGCGTCGGCGATCTGCCAGCCGGCGAAGTTGGAGTTGCCCAGGTAGCGCACCTTGCCGTCACGGACCAGGTCGTCCAGGGCGGCGAGGGTCTCGTCGATCGGGGTGCCCGGGTCGGGCTCGTGCATCTGGTACAGGTCAATGTGGTCGGTGCCGAGCCGGCGCAGCGACGCCTCGACCGCGCGGGCGATGTACCGGCGCGCGCCACGGGCCCCGAAGTCCGGACCGTTCAGGCCGTTCATGTCCATACCGAACTTGGTGGCCACCACCACGTCGTCGCGGCGGCCCTTGAGCGCCTGCCCGAGCAACTCCTCCGAGCCACCCTGCGGCTCGCCGTAGATGTCGGCGGTGTCGAACAGGTTGATCCCGGCGTCCAGGGCGGCGTCCACCACCGCTCGCGTGCCGTCGAGGTCCAGCTTGCGGCCGAAGTTGTTGCAGCCGATTCCGACGACGGACACCACGAGCCCGGAGTCGCCCAGCCGGCGATAGGTCATCTCAGTCACGAGTTCCACCCTATGCCCCGTGAAGGAAGGGCCCCTTACTAACGCCTGGTGTCTAATAAGGGGCCCTTCCTTTCGCGTCAGCCGACGTCCCAGACCGGCTCGGGGGTTTCCACCACCTCGTTGTCGCCGCGGAACAGTACGAAACGGTCGAAGGAGCGGGTGAACCAGCGGTCGTGGGTGACCGCGATCACCGTTCCCTCGAAGGCGTTCAGGCCGGCCTCCAGGGCTTCCGCGCTGGCCAGGTCGAGGTTGTCGGTGGGTTCGTCGAGCAGCAACAGGGTCGCCCCGGACAGCTCCAGCAGGAGCACCAGGAAGCGGGCCTGCTGCCCTCCGGAGAGGGTGCCGAAGCGCTGATCACCCTGCCCGGCCAGCTCGTACCGACTGAGCACCCCCATCGCCGCGTGCCGGTCCATCCCCTGGCGGTGCTCGTCGCCCCGCCACAGGATCTCGACAAGCGTCCTTCCCATCAGCTCCGGTCGGTCGTGCGTCTGGGAGAAGTGCCCGGGGCGGACCCGCGCGCCGAGCCGGGCCACGCCGTCGTGCACCACCGGCGCGAGCGCGCCCGCGCCGTCGACCGGCCCGTTCGCCGGGTCGGGATCGGTGCCGCCGCGCGCCAGCAGACGCAGGAAGTGCGACTTGCCGGTGCCGTTGGCGCCGAGGACCGCCAACCGGTCGCCGTACCAGATCTCCAGGTCGAAGGGGAAGGTCAGGCCGTCCAGCTCAAGCTGGTCGCAGACGACCGCGCGCTTGCCGGTCCGCCCGCCGGTCAACCGCATCCGGATGTCCTGGTCCTTGGGGGGTACGGGCGGAGGCCCGGCCTCCTCGAACTTGCGCAGCCGGGTCTGCGCGGCCTGGTACCGCGAGGCCAACCCGTCGTTGTACGCGGCCTTCTGCTTGTACATCAGCATCAGCTCGCGCAGCTTCTGGTGCTCCTCGTCCCAGCGTCGACGCAGCTCGTCGAGGCGGGCGTGCCGGGCCACCCGGGCCTCGTGCCAACTGGCGAAGCCACCCGGGTGCACCCAGGCGCTGCCGCCCTCGACGGCGACCACCCGGTCGGCGCTCTGCGCCAACAGCTCACGGTCGTGCGAGACGTAGAGCACCGACTTCGTCGACTCCCGCAGCCGCCCCTCCAACCAGCGCTTGCCGGGCACGTCGAGGAAGTTGTCCGGCTCGTCGAGTAGCAGCACCTCGTCCGGGCCGCGCAGCAGCAACTCCAGGGCGAACCGCTTCTGCTGCCCGCCCGAGAGCGTCCGTACCGGTCGGTCCCGTACGGCGTCCCACGGCTGGTCGAGCACGATGGTGGCGACGGTGTCGAAGAGCACCTCGGCGTCGTACCCGCCGGTCTCGCCCCAGGCGCCGAGCGCGTCCGCGTACGCCAACTGCGCCTTGCCCGCGGCGTTGCTGAACTTGCCGTGGGTCTCGGCCGCCCGCATGGCCGCCTCGGTCTCGCCGAGCCGGCGGCCGGCGTCGCGAAGTGCCGGCGGGGCCAGCGACAGGGCCAGGTCGGCGAGCGTCGTCTCGTCGCCGATCATGCCGATGAACTGCCTCATCACGCCCAGCCCGCCGGCCCGCGCGATGCTGCCCGCGCGTACCGGAAGGTCACCGGCGACCATCCTCAGCAGTGTCGTCTTGCCGGCGCCGTTCGGCCCGACCAGGGCGACCTTGGCGCCCTCACCGACTCGGAACGACACGTCGGCGAAGAGTTCCCGACCGTCGGGCAGGGTGTGCCCGACCGCTGCCACGTCCACGTATCCCACGCCGGGATCCTGCCCCAACCGGGACCGGTAGGGACATCCAATTACCGGGTGACCCGCAGCACCCGGAAGCCCTTCTGGCTGGCGTGCCGCTCGACCTGCCAGCCCTGTTCGACGAGCCAGCGCTGCAGCGAGTCGCCACCCAGGTGCCGGGCGACGACCAACCAGCCGACGCCGTCCGGGGCGAGCCGGGGCAGCCAGCGCCGCAGCAGCTCGTGCAGCTCGTCCTTGCCGACGCGGATGGGCGGGTTGGACCAGAGCTGGGCGAAGGTCACCTCCGCCGGTACGTCGTCCGGCGCGCTCACCCGGACCCGGTCACCGGCGCCGATCCTCGCCGCGTTGGCGGCGGTGAGGTCGCGGGCGCGGGAGTTGACGTCGACGGCCCAGACGGTGCTCGTAGGCGCGAGGTCGGCCAGGACGCACGCGATGGGTCCGAACCCGCAGCCGAGGTCGAGCAGGTCACCCGTGGTGTCGGCGGCGGGCAGGTCGGCCTTGCGCAGGAGTACGGCGGTGCCGGGATCGAGACGGCTGGCGGAGAAGACACCGCCGGCCGAGGCGAGTCGGTAGTCGCGGTCGGCGACGGAGAATTCGACCTCGCGCGCCGGTGCGTCGCTGGCGGGCTGCGCGGTGAAGTAGTGGTCGCCGGTCACGTCGGCAATTCTCGCATCGGCTCGGGCGGCTCACGACACTGCCCACACCCACATTTCCCTGATATTACCCCCTAAAGGGACAATCACTCCTACTCTGGGCGACATGGTGTATCGGTACCAGTCCGAAGAGGACGCATTCGAGGACCCCGAGCCCGGCTCCGACCTGGACGTGGTCGGCGCAGGTCCCCCTCCACCGGCCGGCCCCTCACCGTCGCGTTTCCCCGCGCCGTCGCTGCCCCGACCCAACCAGTTGGTGCTGCCGTCGAACCAGCCGCCGCCGGCCCACCGCGTCACCCCGTCGGTGGCGGCTCCCCGCAGCCAGGTCTACACCTCGGCCCAGCCGGTGGAGCCGTCCGCCCGGCGTGGCGGTGGGCGGCTCTGGCAGGTGGTGATCGGCGGCGCCGCCGTCCTCGTCCTGCTCGCGCTCTGCGGCCTGGGCGCCGCCGCACTGCTGCTGGATCGCGACGCGACACCACAGTCCACCCCGACGTACCAGCCGAACGCCGCGCCGTCCGCCAGCGTCCAGCAGCCGCAGGATCTCGACTCGCGGGACACCGACCAGGCGCCGCTCACCGCGAAGGAACTCTTCCCCGGCAAGGATCTGAAGCTCGCCGAAGGCCAGCCCGCCTACCAGGTGCTCAAGACCCAGTCCAGCGGCAGTTGCGCCGTCGCCGCCACGGACGAGGTCGCGGACCTGCTGGTCCGGCTCGGCTGCAACCAGGTCGTCCGGGCCACCCTGCGGAGTCCCGGCGGCGAGCACCTGGTCACCACCGGCCTGTTCAACCTGACCGACAGGGCCAACGCCGAGCGGGCCCGGGACCGGATCCGGCAGATCCTCGACGAACGGCAGGGCCGGTTCCTCGGGCTCACCGCCGGCGACGACACCGATGCGCTGACCAGCGCCCCGGCCCGGGTCGGCTGGCAGGTCCGCGGCCACTACCTGGCGTACGCGCTGGTGGTCCGTGCCGACGGAACCGCGGTCAAGCCCGGCGACACCAAGATCCGGGAAGTCCTGTTCGACATGATCGAGGCCCACCTCAGCAAGGGCGTCCTCCAACGGCGGGCCGACATCGGCACGGCCGGGCAGCCAACGGGGGCGTCCACCGACGGCAGCGGCAGCCAGAGCGGCGGCGAGGACGGCGACTGACCCGCGACCGGTCCGAAGGGTGTGCCGCCGAGGTGGCACACCCGTCGTCGTCCGTACCGGGTTCGCCCGTCAGCCCTCGACCGGCACGCGCAGCCGGCGCGTCAGGTCGGCACGGCGCGCGTAGTCCGCCGGATCGTCCGGGTAGCCGACCGCGACCAGGGTCAACCCGTGCGCCGGCGCCACCGTCACCTCGCTGGACCGCTCCTGCCGGGTCAGCAGGCTGCCCGGCCACCGCACCGGCCGGCGGCCGTCGCCGGCCGCGAGCATCGCCCCCACGAGGCTGCGCACCATCGCCTGACAGAACGCGTCCGCCTGTACGGTGGCGACCAGGATGCCGTCCGGGTCCCGCCGCCAGTCCAACCGGGTCACCTCGCGCAGCGTTGTCGCGTTCTCCTTGCGTCGGCAGTACGCGGCGAAGTCGTGCTCCCCCACCAGGCCCTCGGCCGCGGCGTTCAGGGCCGCCAGGTCCAGCGCCCGCGGCCAGGCCAACACCTCGTGCCGACGGAGCGGCTCCGCGCCGTACGGGGCGTCGGTCACCCGGTACTCGTAGCGCCGGTAGGTGGCCGAGAAGCGGGCGTCGAAGTCGGTGGGCACCTCGGTCATCGCCCGTACCCGCACGTCGGTGGGGAGCAGCCGGGCCAGCCGGCGCAGCAGCCGCCCCTCGTGCTCCCGCCACACCTCGACGGGTAGGTCCAGGTGACAGACCTGCCCGCGGGCGTGCACCCCCGCGTCGGTCCGGCCCGCGACGGTCAGACCGGTCGCCGTACCCGCGCCCAGGACCAGGTCCAGGGTCTCGACGAGCACCCCGGCGACGGTCCGCCGCGTCGGCTGGGGCGCCCACCCGGAGAAGTCCGCGCCGTCGTACGAGACGTCCAGCCGCAGCCGGATCCGCTCGTCCACCTCGTACCTCCTGTTACGGGTCGGGCCCGACACCCCGAAAGGGGTGCCGGGCCCGCACTGATGCCCGAGGTCAGGCCTTGTTCTCCTCGGTGGCGAGGTCGCTGTCCTCGCGCGCCTCGGCGGTGTCGCCGGAGGCCGACACCGGCGCCTCGGAGTCCTGGTCGGCGTCGGCCGACTTCGGAGCGTCCTCGGCCGGGGCGAGCGCCTCGACCTTGTCCTGCTGCGCGGCCTTGCGGGCGGCGGTCTTCTTGTTCGCCTTCGGCTCGGCGACCTGAAGCTCCTCCACCAGCTCGATGATCGCCATCGGCGCGTTGTCACCCTTGCGCGGACCGGTCTTCACGATCCGGGTGTAACCGCCGGGGCGGTTGGAGTACCGGGGCGCGATCTGGTCGAACAGGGCGTAGACGACGTCCTTGTCCTTGACGACACCCAGCACCCGACGCCGCGAGGCGAGGTCACCGCGCTTGGCCTTGGTGATGAGCTGCTCGGCCAGCGGACGGAGCCGCCGGGCCTTCGTCTCGGTGGTCTGGATCTTGCCGTGCTGGAACAGCGCGGTCGCCAGGTTGGCGAGCATCAGCCGCTCGTGCGAGGGGCTGCCGCCGAGGCGGGGGCCCTTGGTGGGCGTGGGCATTTTTGGTGCTCCTCAGTTGTGGCGGCAGCGCGGACTAGAGCTGCTCGGTCTCGCGGTAGTCGTCGGTGTCGTAGTCGGCCTCGCCGAAGGTGTCCACGACGTGCGCCGGGTCGAAGTTCGGAGCCGAGTCCTTCAGCCCGAGACCCATCCCGGCGAGCTTCATCTTGACCTCGTCGATCGACTTCTGACCGAAGTTGCGGATGTCGAGGAGGTCGGCCTCGGTACGCCCGATGAGCTCACCAACGGAGTTGATGCCCTCGCGCTTGAGGCAGTTGTAGGAGCGGACGGTCAGGTCCAGCTCCTCGATCGGCAGAGCGAGGTCCGCCGCCAGCTGGGCGTCCTGCGGGGACGGCCCGATGTCGATGCCCTCAGCCGTCTCGTCCAGCTCACGAGCCAGACCGAACAGCTCCACCAGCGTCGAACCGGCGGAGGCCAGCGCGGTACGCGGGCCCATCGACGGCTTGGTCTCGACGTCGATGATGAGCCGGTCGAAGTCGGTGCGCTGCTCGACGCGGGTCGCCTCGACGCGGTAGGTCACCTTCAGCACCGGCGAGTAGATCGAGTCGACCGGGATCCGGCCGATCTCGGCGCCGGACTGCTTGTTCTGAGCGGCCGTCACGTAGCCCCGGCCCCGCTCGACGGTCAGCTCCATGTCGAGCCGGCCCTTGCCGTTCAGGGTCGCGAGCTTGAGGTCCGGGTTGTGCACCGAGACGCCGGCCGGGGGCTGGATGTCGCCCGCCGTCACGTCGCCCGGGCCCTGCTTACGCAGGTACATGCTGACCGGCTCGTCGTGCTCGGAGCTGACGCACAGCTCCTTGATGTTCATGACGAGCTCGACCACGTCCTCCTTGACACCGGGGATCGTGGTGAACTCGTGCAGCACGCCGTCGATCTTGATCGAGGTGACCGCCGCACCCGGGATCGACGACAGCAGCGTACGCCGCAGCGAGTTGCCCAGGGTGTAGCCGAAGCCCGGCTCGAGCGGCTCGATGGCGAACCGCGACCGGGTCTCGTTGATCGACTCCTCGGAGAGGGAGGGTCGCTGACTGATGAGCATCTTGTCTCTTCTCTTCCGGGACGCCCGCTATTTGACGCCCACGACACAAACTGTTCCGGTGGCCCGCCCCGAAGGGCAGGCCACCGCAACGAGCCCGACTACTTGGAGTAGAGCTCGACGATCAGCTGCTCCTGGACCTGCGTGTCGATGACCTGCCGGGCCGGGAGGGAGTGCACGAGCACCTTCATCTGGCTCGGAATGGCCTCAAGCCACGCCGGAACCGTCTTCGAACCGGCCTGAGCCTGCGCCACCACGAACGGGGTGAGCTCCTTGCTCTTGCCCCGAACCTCGATGATGTCGTGCTCCTTGACGCGGTACGACGGGATGTCGACCTTCTTGCCGTTCACCGTGAAGTGACCGTGCTTGACCAGCTGGCGGGCCATGTCCCGCGAGTGGGCGTAGCCGGCCCGGTAAACGACGTTGTCCAGCCGCGACTCGAGGATCTGCAAGAGGACCTCACCGGTCTTGGCCTGCTTGCCGACGGCTTCCTCGTAGTAGCCACGGAACTGCTTCTCCAGCACGCCGTAGACGCGGCGGGCCTTCTGCTTCTCGCGGAGCTGGAGCAGGTACTCCGTCTCCTTGGTGCGGCCGCGGCCGTGCTGCCCGGGCGGGAACGGCCGGGACTCGAACGGGCACTTCGGACCATCGCACTTGCTGCCCTTGAGGAACAGCTTCATCTTCTCCCGCCGGCAACGGCGGCAGTCAGCACCGGTGTAACGAGCCATCTCTCTCTACCTCTCAGACCCGACGACGCTTAGGCGGACGGCACCCGTTGTGCGGCTGCGGGGTGACGTCGGCGATCTGGCCGACCTCCAGCCCGACGGCCTGCAGCGAACGGATAGCGGTCTCCCGGCCGGAGCCGGGGCCCTTGACGAACACGTCGACCTTGCGCATGCCGTGCTCCATGGCGCGACGCGCGGCGGCCTCGGCGGCCAGCTGCGCGGCGAACGGAGTCGACTTGCGGGAGCCCTTGAAGCCAACCTGGCCCGCGGAGGCCCAGGAGATGACCGCACCGGTCGGGTCCGTGATGGACACGATGGTGTTGTTGAAAGTGCTCTTGATGTGCGCCTGCCCGTGGGCGACGTTCTTGCGTTCCTTGCGCCGGACCTTCTTGACAGCGGCTCCGGCACGAGCCTTCGGTGGCATAAGTCTGTGCGCTCCTATTACTTCTTGCCGGGCTTCTTCTTGCCGGCGACGGTCCGCTTCGGGCCCTTGCGGGTCCGCGCGTTGGTCTTGGTCCGCTGGCCACGCACGGGCAGGCCCCGGCGGTGCCGGATGCCGGCGTAGCAGCCGATCTCAACCTTGCGGCGGATGTCAGCGGCGACCTCGCGGCGCAGGTCGCCTTCAACCTTGTAGTTGCCCTCGATGTGGTCGCGGAGCTGCACGAGCTCCTCGTCCGTGAGGTCCCGAGCGCGCTTGTCCGGCGAGATGCCGGTAGCGGCGAGCGTCTCCAGGGCGCGGGTTCGACCGACCCCGAAGATGTAGGTGAGCGCGATCTCCATCCGCTTCTCGCGGGGGAGATCCACGCCGACTAGACGTGCCATGTGCGGGCGTACTCCTCGTGATGTGTGGCGGAGGTGTGGACCCGTCCCACCCCGCTACCGGCCGTCCCGTCTTTCCGACGCCATCAGCGCCGGCGACCGGGATCGGTCGCTGCCCAAGCGGGCCCCGGCCTCCGACCGGGGGTCAGCCACGAAAGGAGTACGCCTCGCGTACCGCTCGCGGCTGGGACGAGCATGTGTGATGTGTGTGTCGCTGAGGAACTGCCCGGACCAACACCACCCGGCCGTGTTCGGCCGGACGGGCTGAGTCAGCCCTGGCGCTGCTTGTGGCGCGGGTCGGTGCAGATGACCATGACCCGGCCGTGCCGGCGGATAACCCGGCACTTGTTGCAGATCCTCTTGACGCTCGGCTTGACCTTCACGGTTGCCTTACTTCCCATCTGGCCCGGCAACGCGCCATGCGCGAGACCGGACGTCGAAGACGGACACGGGACTTCCCGGCCGCCGTCAGGACTACTTGTAGCGGTAGACGATGCGCCCGCGGGTCAGGTCGTACGGCGAGAGTTCGACGACGACCCGGTCCTCCGGCAGGATGCGGATGTAGTGCTGCCGCATCTTGCCGCTGATGTGAGCCAACACCTTGTGGCCGTTCGCGAGCTCCACGCGGAACATGGCGTTCGGCAGGGGCTCGATGACCCGACCCTCGATCTCAATGGCTCCGTCTTTTTTCGGCATGTCCTCCGCTGTCCTGACGTCGATTGCTCCGGGCGACCCACAACGTCTTACACGGAAATCTGACCAGAATCAGAAGACCGCGCCAGCCGCGGCTCCGGGACCCACCGAAGCGCAGGGTGGGCATGCCGGAGTGGACGCTGTGCGCCGATCAGAAAGTGTACGCCCGCCTGCCGCCCACCGCCAAACCACCCACCCACCACGACCCGCAGCCTCTGGTTGATCATGAAGTTATCGCCATGACACGCCGGGCCCCGAGGGCAGTAACTTCATGATCGACGGGGATCTGGGTGGGGTTTGTGAGTCAGGTGGGGGGTGGGGTTTTGTCTGGTTCGGTGGAGCGGAGTTGGCGTCTGCGCTCTCGCTTGGCGCGCTTGCGCTGGCGACGACGCTCCCGCTCGATCGCCTGCCGCCGGGGCTCCCCCGCGGCCAGCCCACCCACCGTCCGAAGCACCAGCACCACACCCCACGGCCCGGCCACCCAGACCGGCCAGAAGTAGAGCAGGTCCTGACTCAGCAGCGAGGTCACGCCCCAGATGGTCACCACGATGGCAAGCACCTTCAGGTACGGGAACCACACCTCGCCCAGCCAACGATTGGTGTCGCCGATCGCGAACGAGGCGAGTCGGCCGCTGGACGGCTGGGCCACCGGGCCAGGCGACTGCGGGGCCGGCTGCGCCGCAGGCGACATCGGCGGCAGGTCCGACAGCAGCGGATCCAGTTCCGCGTACGTCCGCGCAGCGTAGGCCCGCTGCAACCGCTCGTCGTACTCGTGCAGGTCCAACCGACCCTCGTTGAGGGCGGCCCGCAACCGTTCGGCCACCGCTTCCCGGTCCGCGTCCGCCGCTCGCATCCCGTCGCGCCCGTCCATGCCGGCAAGCATGCCACCGCCCCACCAATCCGTCCCGCCCGGTTGCCCTGCCCTCGATCGACCCGACATCAGGGCAATCGGGGTTTCCATGGCGGTGGGACAGGGCGACCTTCCGGAACCCGAGTCGATCAACCGACTGGCCCGCCCGGTCGGGACCGTCAGGGGGTGGTGGAGGCGGCGGGCCGTCAGGGGGTGGTGGAGGCGGCGGGCTGGCGGGCCGTCACGAGGTCGCCGAGTCGGGCCCGGCCCCCGTCGAAGGCGGTGAGCACCCAGACGCCGTCGGGCAGGAGCGCCATCGAGTGCTCGACGTGCGCCGCGATCGACCCGTCCCGGGTGACCACCGTCCAGCCGTCGGCCAGTTCGACCGTACGGGGCGAGGCCATGGTGATCATCGGCTCGATCGCCAGGGCCATGCCCGGGACCAGACGCGGCCCCTTGCCCGGCCGGCCGTGGTTGAGCACGTGCGGATCCTGGTGCATCTCGGTGCCGATGCCGTGCCCGCCGTAACCGTCGACGATGCCGTACCGGCCGCCCTTGCGGACCGCGGTCTCCACGGCGTGCGAGATGTCGGTGAGCCGGCCCTTGCCGCTGGCCGCACCACGGGCCGCGGCGGCGATACCGGCCCACATGGCGTCCTCGGCCACCTCAGCCATCTTCAACAGCGCCGGATCGACCTCGCCGACCCCGACGGTGATCGCCGAGTCGCCGTGCCACCCGTTCAACACGGCACCGCAGTCGATCGAGATCAGATCGCCCTCGGCGAGCACCTGGTTCGACGATGGGATGGCGTGCACGATCTGCTCGTTCACCGAGGAGCAGATCGACGCCGGGAAGCCGTGGTACCCCTTGAACGACGGGACGGCGCCCGCCTCGCGGATCGTCGACTCGGCGATGGCGTCCAGATCGGCGGTGCTCACACCGGGCGCAACAGCCTCGCGCATCCGGCGGAGCGCCTCGGCGACCACGAGTCCGGCCGCGCGCATCTTCTCGATCTGGTCAGGGGTCTTCAGCTGGATGTCCAGCTGGGGACGACGCATGGAGCGGTTACCTTTCGTTGCCGAAACAGCGGGGCACGTCTCGCGTACCCCGCTGTTCGCACTCTATCCGCCGCGGTGCGGCCGGGCCTCAGCCGCCGTACGACCGCAGGGCGTCGATGGCCCGGGTCGTGACGTCCTCCACCGGGCCGGTGGCGTCGATCCCGACGAGCTTGCCCTGGGCGCCGTAGTAGTCGACCAGGGGGGCGGTCTTCTCGCTGTACTCCCGCAGGCGGGTGGCGATGGTCTCCGGCTTGTCGTCGTCGCGCTGGAACAGCTCGGCGCCGCACCGGTCACAGATGCCCGGACGGGTGGTGGCGTCGAACTCGACGTGCCAGATCTTGCCGCAGCCGCGGCAGGTACGCCGGCCGGAGAGCCGCCGGATCACCTCGTCGTCGTCGACCACCAGCTCCAGGACCAGGTCCAGAGCGGTGCCCAGGTCGGCGAGGAGCTTGTCCAGAGCGGCTGCCTGCGGAGTGGTCCGCGGGAAGCCGTCGAGGAGAAAGCCCTCGCTGGCGTCGGGCTCGGCGAGCCGATCCCGGACCATGTTGATGGTGACCTCGTCCGGAACCAGCTCGCCCGCGTCCATGTAGCGCTTCGCCTCGACGCCCAGTGGCGTGCCCTGGGTGACGTTCGACCGGAAGATGTCCCCGGTCGAGATCTTGGGCACCGAGAGGTGCGCGGCGATGAACTCGGCCTGCGTGCCTTTGCCCGCGCCCGGCGGGCCAACCAGAACGAGTCTCATCTACCGCAGGAACCCTTCGTAGTTCCGCTGCATGAGTTGGCTCTCGATCTGCTTCACGGTCTCCAGACCGACGCCGACCATGATGAGCACAGCGGTGCCACCGAACGGGAAGTTCTGGTACTGCTGGTTGTCCAGCCAGATGAAGAAGAAGTTCGGCAGGATCGAGATGACGCCCAGGTAGAGCGCGCCCGGCAGGGTGATCCGGCTGAGGATGAAGTCCAGGTAGTCGGCGGTCGGCTTGCCCGGACGGATGCCCGGCACGAAACCGCCGTACTTCTTCATGTTGTCCGCGACCTCGGTCGGGTTGAACGTGATCGACACGTAGAAGTACGTGAAGAAGATGATCAACAGGAAGTAGACCGTGATGTAGATCGGGCTGTCCGGGGCGACCAGGTTGTTCTGGATCCAGGCCTGGACCTTGCCCGGGTCGTTCTGGTCGAAGAACTGGAGAGCCAGCTGCGGCAGGTAGAGCAGCGACGACCCGAAGATGACCGGGATGACGCCCGCCTGGTTGACCTTGAGCGGGATGTAGGTCGAGGTGCCGCCGTACATGCGCCGGCCGATCATCCGCTTGGCGTACTGCACCGGAATCCGGCGCTGCGCCTGCTCGATGAAGGTGACCGCCGTGATGACCACCAGGACCAGCGCGATGACCAGGGCGAACATGTCCCAGCCCTTGCTGGTCTTGATCTGCCAGCCCTCGCTGGGCAGGCGGGCCGCGATCGAGGTGAAGATCAGGACGGACATGCCGTTGCCGACGCCGCGGTCCGTGATCAGCTCGCCGAGCCACATGACCATGCCGGTGCCGGCGGTCATCGTGATCACCAGGATGGACAGCGTCAGCCAGTCCGGGATGCCGGTGCCCTCGGGGATGATCGGGAACTGGTCGCAGCGGTTCTGGAACAGCTGCCCGGAGCGGGCCAGGGCCACGAACGCCGACGCCTGCAGGACACCCAGACCCAGGGTCAGGTAGCGGGTGTACTGCGTGATCTTCGCCTGGCCGGCCTGGCCCTCCTTGCGGAGCTGCTCAAGGCGCGGGATCACGACGGTCAGCAGCTGCAGGATGATCGACGCCGTGATGTAGGGCATGATGCCCAGCGCGAAGACCGAGAGCTGGAGCAGCGCTCCGCCGGAGAATAGGTTGAGCAGATTCAGCGGGCCCGTCGTGTCGCCCGAGATGGAGTCGAGGCACTTCTGCACGTTGCCGTACGAGACGCCGGGGCTGGGCAGCGTGGCACCCAGCCGGTAGACCGCGATGATGCCTACTGTGAACAGCAGCTTCTTGCGCAGGTCAGGCGTACGGAACGCACTGAGAAAGGCGGACAGCAACTTCTTCCTCCTGCGCGAGGCGGGCCGCCGGTGATCCCTGGCGGGTCGGGGTGAATCCCGGGCGAGTGCCCGGAATCCATGGCTGGGATGGGACTCTAACAGCCCTGTCCCACTCCGGGCAGGTGTGCCCGGCTACATAAACCGATTCCGATATTACCGGGCGCTCAGGCCCCAGGCAGACCTAGGCGCCCGCCAGTTGCTCGCAACTGGACGGGCGCCGAGGTCGTACGCCTTACAGCTCGGTGGCAGAGCCACCGGCGGCGGCGATCTTCTCCTTGGCCGACGCGCTGAACGCGTGCGCCGACACCTGGAGCGCCACCCCGCCGAGATCCCCGGTGCCGAGGACCTTGACCGGCTGGCCCTTGCGGACCGCGCCGGCCTCGACCAGCTCGATCGGGCCGACCTGGCCGCCGTTCGGGAACAGCTCGGCGAGCCGGTCCAGGTTGACCACCTGGAAGACCACCTTGAACCTGTTCTTGAAGCCCTTCATCTTCGGCAGGCGCATGTGGATGGGCATCTGCCCACCCTCGAACGCCGCCGAGATGTTCTTGCGGGCCTTGGAGCCCTTGGTACCGCGACCGGCGGTCTTGCCCTTGGAACCCTCACCGCGACCCACACGGGTCTTCGCGGTCTTGGAACCGGGCGCCGGGCGCAGGTGGTGCACCTTGATCGTCATTACTCGACCTCCTCGACCTTCACGAGGTGGTTGACCGTGAAGATCATGCCGCGAATCTCGGGCCGGTCCTCCTTGACCACCACGTCGTTGATCCGCTTGAGACCGAGCGAACGCAGCGAGTCACGCTGGTTCTGCTTGGTCCCGATACCGGACCGGAGCTGGGTGACCTTCAGGCGTGCCATCAGCGCGCCACCCCCGCCCGCGACGCCAGCATGGCGGCCGGCGCGACGTCCTCCACCGGCAGACCACGACGCGCTGCGACCTGCTCGGGGGACTCGAGCCCCTTCAGGGCCGCCACGGTGGCGTGCACGATGTTGATCGGGTTCGACGAACCGAGGCTCTTGGAGAGCACGTCGTGGATACCGGCGCACTCCAGCACGGCACGCACCGGACCACCGGCGATGACACCCGTACCGGCCGAGGCCGGCTTGAGCAGCACCACACCGGCCGCGTCCTCACCCGTCACCGGGTGCGGGATCGACTGACCGATCCGCGGCACCTTGAAGAAGTGCTTCTTGGCCTCCTCGACACCCTTGGCGATGGCCGCGGGCACCTCCTTGGCCTTTCCGTAGCCCACGCCGACCGTGCCGTCGCCGTCGCCCACGATCACCAGGGCGGTGAAGCTGAAGCGACGACCACCCTTCACGACCTTGGCGACGCGGTTGATCGCGACGACCCGCTCAAGGTGCGGGGTCTTCTCGACGGGCGCGTTTCCGCGGCCGCCCTCACGGCGGTTGTCGCGGCGACCACCCTCGTTGCCACCGGACCCGCCGCCACGGCGCTGTTGACCTGGCATCAGCAGCCTTCCTTATCTCTCGTGACGGGGTTGTTAGAACTCGAGCCCGGCTTCGCGGGCGGCGTCGGCAAGCGCGGCGACTCGGCCCGCGTACCGGTTGCCACCGCGGTCGAAGACGACCTTGGAGACGCCAGCGGCCTTGGCCCGCTCGGCGAGCAGGGCGCCCACCTTGCCGGCGAGGGCGCTCTTGTCGCCCTCCGTACCGCGCAGCGAGGCGTCCAGGGTCGACGCCGACGCCAGGGTGTGGCCCTTGGTGTCGTCGACGATCTGGGCGACCATGTGCCGCAGCGAACGGGTGACGACCAGGCGCGGACGCTCGGCCGTACCGGTGACGTTCTTGCGGACGCGGAAGTGCCGACGCGCACGCCCAACGGCGCGCTTGGCGGCGACGCCGCGGCGGCGCTTGAGCAGCGTGGCGCTCACTTCTTACCTGCCTTTCCAGCCTTGCGGCGGATGACCTCGCCCTGGTACTTCACGCCCTTGCCCTTGTAGGGCTCCGGCGGACGGATCTTCCGGATGTTGGCGGCGACCTCACCGACCTGCTGCTTGTCGATGCCGGCCACGTGGAACAGGGTCGGCCGCTCCACCGTGAAGGTGATGCCCGCCGGGGCGGGGACGACCACCGGGTGCGAGAACCCGAGCGCGAACTCGAGGTCCGAACCCTTGGCGGTGACCCGGTAACCGGTGCCCGCGATCTCCAGGCTCTTACGGTAACCCTCGGTCACGCCGACGATCATGTTGGCGACCAGGGTACGGCTCAGGCCGTGCAGTTCCTTGGCCTTGCGCTCGTCGTTCGGGCGGCTGACGTTCAGCTGCCCGTCCTCCGCGCGCTCGATCGTGATCGGCTCCGCGATGGTGTGCTGGAGCTCGCCCTTCGGGCCCTTGACCTTGACGGTCTGCCCGTCGATCGTGATGTCGACGCCGGATGGCACCGGGATCGACTTACGTCCAATTCGCGACATTTCTACCAGTCTCCCGTTACCAGACGAAGGCGAGGACTTCCCCGCCAACACTCCGCTTGCGGGCCTGCCGGTCGGTCAGCAGTCCCTGGGACGTCGAAATGATCGCCACGCCCAGCCCACCGAGCACCCGCGGGAGCCCGTCCGACTTGGCGTACACCCGGAGACCGGGCTTGGACACGCGCTTGATGCCGGCCAGGCTCCGCTCGCGGTTCTGGCCGTACTTCAGCTCGACGACCAGTCGCTTGCCGACGGCGCCCTCCTCGGGCTCCTCGACCGACCAGGTGGCGATGTAACCCTCGGCCTTCAGGACCTCGGCGATGTTCGCCTTGATCTTGGAGTAGGGCATCTTCACCTGATCGTGGTACGCCTGGTTGGCGTTACGCAGACGCGTGAGCATGTCTGCGATCGGGTCGGTCATCGTCATGGATTTCGTCAGCCTTTCTCGCCGGGGTTCCCGGGGCACCAGCCCCGGGCCTACGGCGAAGAGCAATACCTAATCGGTGCAGGAGTTCCCGGCCGGAGCCGGGACGCGGTCGCCCTTACCAGGAAGCCTTGGACACACCCGGCAGTTCACCGCGGTGGGCCATCTCCCGGATGCAGACCCGGCAGAGCCCGAACTTGCGGTAGACCGCCTTCGGACGCCCGCACCGCTGGCAGCGGGTGTACGCGCGAACCGAGAACTTCGGCTTCGCGGCCGCCTTGAGGATCAGCGCCTTCTTGGCCATCTCAGTTCTCCTTGAACGGGAAGCCCAGGAGCTTGAGCAGCGCCCGGCCCTCGTCGTCGGTCGTGGCGGTGGTGACCACCGTGATGTCCATGCCCCGCTGGCGATCGATCCGGTCCTGGTCGATCTCGTGGAACACCGACTGCTCGGTCAGACCGAACGTGTAGTTGCCGTGCCCGTCCAGCTTGCGCCCGTCCAGACCGCGGAAGTCGCGGATACGCGGCAGCGCGATGGAGAGCAGCCGGTCCAGGAACTCCCACATGCGGTCGCCGCGGAGGGTCACCTTCGCGCCGATCGGCATGCCCTCGCGGAGCTTGAACTGCGCGATGGACTTGGTCGCCCGCCGCACCTGCGGCTTCTGGCCGGTGATCGTGGCGAGGTCGCGGACCGCGCCGTCGATCAGCTTGGCGTCGCGAGCGGCCTCGCCGACACCCATGTTGACGACGATCTTGACCAGCCGCGGCACCTGCATGGGGTTGCCGTAGCTGTTCTGCTCACGCAGCTGGGCCACGATCTCGTTGCGGTACCGCTCCTTGAGGCGCGGCATGGTCTTTTCGGTAGCCGTGGTCATCACAGGTCCTTACCGGTGCTACGCGCGATGCGGACCTTCTGGCCGTTGTCGTCGATCCGGTAACCGACGCGGGTCGGCTTGCCGTCGGAGTCCAGGACCTGCACGTTCGAGACGTGGATCGGGGCCTCCTGGGTGACGATGCCGCCGGTCTTGGCGCCACGCTGGGTGGTGCTGATGCGGGTGTGCTTCTTGACCCGGTTCACGCCCTCGACCAGGACCTTGTCCTGCCGCGGGTAGGCCGCGATGACCTTGCCCTTGGCGCCCTTGTCCTTGCCGGCGATGACGACGACCGTGTCGCCCTTCTTGACCTTCACGGTCACAACACCTCCGGCGCGAGGGAAATAATCTTCATGAACCGCTTGTCCCGCAGCTCCCGGCCCACCGGGCCGAAGATACGGGTTCCACGCGGGTCCCCACCGTCCTTGATGATGACGGCGGCGTTCTCGTCGAAGCGGATGTACGAGCCGTCCGGCCGCCGCTTCTCCTTGGCCGTGCGAACGACGACCGCCTTGACGACGTCGCCCTTCTTCACACCGGCACCCGGGATCGCGTCCTTGACCGTGGCCACGATGACGTCGCCGATGCTCGCGTAGCGCCGACCGGAGCCACCGAGAACCCGGATGCACAGGATCTCCCGAGCACCCGTGTTGTCGGCGACGCGCAGTCGCGACTCCTGCTGAATCACGTCTATCTCCTATGTCTGCCGGTTCTCCGGCCGCCGTGGCGGCCGGAGCCTGGCGGAACCTACGCCCGACGCAACGCCGGGCGAGCTCGAGCCTTCGCTACTTGGCCTTTTCCAGGATCTCCACGATCCGCCAACGCTTGGTGGCGCTCAGCGGCCGGGTCTCCATGATCAGGACCCGGTCGCCGGTGCCAGCGGCGTTCTGCTCGTCGTGCACCTTCAGCTTGCTCGTACGACGCATGATCTTGCCGTACAGCGCGTGCCGAACCCGGTCCTCGACCTCGACCACGACGGTCTTGTCCATCTTGTCGCTGACCACCAGGCCCTCGCGGACCTTGCGGCGCGCGCGGGTGGCGTCAGCGGTGGTGTTCTCGGTCATGATGCAGTCACCTCAGTCGGCGCGGCCGAGAGCCCCAGCTCGCGCTCGCGCATGATCGTGTAGATCCGGGCGATCTCCCGACGGATGACCTGCAGCCGCCGGTTGTTGTCCAGCTGCCCGGTTGCGGCCTGCACGCGGAGGTTGAACAGCTCCGCCTTGGCCTCCCGCAGCTTCGTGACCAGCTCCTCCTCGGAGAGCTCACGCAGCTCGGTCGCCTTAACGCCCGCTGCCATCAGGATTCACCCACTTCGCGCGTAACAATGCGGCACTTCATCGGGAGCTTGTGGATCGCGCGACGCATGGCCTCACGCGCGATCTGCTCGTTGGGGAACGACATCTCGAAGAGAACCCGTCCCGGCTTGACGTTGGCGACCCACCACTCGGGCGAACCCTTACCGGAACCCATCCGGGTCTCGGCAGGCTTCTTGGTGAGGGCCTGGTCCGGGAAGATCGTGATCCAGACCTTGCCGCCACGCTTGATGTGACGGGTCATCGCGATACGCGCCGACTCGATCTGGCGGTTGGTCACGTACGCCGGCTCGAGAGCCTGGATCCCGAACTCGCCGAACACCACCCGGTTACCACCCTTGGACGCGCCGTGGCGGTCCGGGTGGTGCGGCTTGCGGAAGCCCTTCGGGGGCTTGCGCGGCATCAGCATCTGTCAGCCCTCCTGCTGCGTTTCAGCCGGAGCAGCAGTGGCGGCGACAGCAGCGCTGTCGACCGGCTCGCCGCTCGGCGTCTCGGCCTGCTGCGCGATGGTGGTCGCAGCAGCCCGACCGGCCTCGGTGCCACCAGCCGTGGTGCCGGACGAACCCGACCGGCCACGGCGCGGACGCTCGGGACGGTCGCCGCGCTCACCACGACGCGGGCGGGACGGACCGGCCTCGGCCGGAGCCTCCCGGCCCGGGACGGCGTCGCCCTTGTAGATCCAGACCTTCACGCCGATCCGGCCGAACGTGGTACGGGCCTCGAAGAAGCCGTACTCGATGTTGGCCCGCAGCGTGTGCAGCGGAACCCGGCCCTCACGGTAGAACTCGGTCCGGCTCATCTCGGCGCCGCCGAGGCGACCCGAAACCTGAACCCGGATGCCCTTGCAGACCGGGTTCTTCATGGCCGACTGCATGGCCTTGCGCATCGCCCGACGGAAGCTGACCCGGCTGGACAGCTGCTCGGCCACGCCCTGCGCGACGAGCTGAGCGTCCGACTCGGGGTTCTTCACCTCGATGATGTTCAGCTGGACCTGCTTGCCGGTGAGCTTCTCCAGCTCGCCGCGGATCCGGTCGGCCTCCGCACCCTTACGGCCGATGACGATGCCCGGCCGGGCGGTGTGGATGTCGACGCGGACGCGGTCGCGGGTGCGCTCGATGTCGACCTTGGAGATCCCGGCACGCTCGAGGCCCTTGGACATCATGCGGCGGATCTTGACATCCTCGCCGATGTAGTCCTTGTAGAGCTTGTCCGCGAACCAACGGGACTTCCAGTCGGTCGAGATGCCGAGCCGGAACCCAGTGGGGTGAACCTTCTGACCCATTACTCGGCGTCCTCCGTCTTGCTCTGCGCTTCGGCCGGTGCGGCCTGCGTGGCCGGGGCGGCCTTCTTCGCCGCGGCCTTCCTCGGCGCTGCCGGCGCGACCGCCTCGACCGCCACGGTGATGTGACAGGTGCGCTTGCGGATCCGGTACGCCCGACCCTGCGCCCGCGGCTGGAACCGCTTCATCGTCGGGCCCTCGTCCACGAACGCCTCGCTGACGAGCAGCGCGTCGGGGTCCAGCCGCTCGTTGTTCTCCGCGTTGGCGATCGCGCTAGCGAGCACCTTGTACACCTGCTCGCTCGCAGCCTGCGGCGCGAACTGCAGCACCGTGAGCGCCTCCTTCGCGGGCAGGCCGCGGACGAGGTTGACCACCCGGCGCGCCTTCATCGGCGAGATGCGCACGTGCCGCGCAACCGCCCGCGCGCCCGGAAGCACCGGAGCGTCGCCCTTTCCTGGCATCGCTGTAACCCCTTGTTCCCTCTATCCGTATGCCTGGCGGCGTCAGCGCCGACGGCTCTTCCGGTCGTCCTTCTCGTGACCCTTGAAGGTGCGGGTCAGCGCGAACTCGCCGAGCTTGTGCCCGACCATCGCCTCGGTCACGAACACCGGGACGTGCTTGCGTCCGTCGTGCACGGCGATCGTGTGCCCGAGCATCTCGGGGATGATCGTCGAGCGCCGCGACCAGGTCTTGATCACGTTCTTGGAGCCCTTGTCGTTCTGAACTTCCACCTTCTTGAGCAGGTGGTCGTCGACGAACGGGCCCTTCTTCAGGCTGCGAGGCATGTCTTATCTCCCTCAGCCGCGCTTACGCGTGGCGTAGCGGCGGCGGACAATCAGCTTGTCGCTCGCCTGGCCCTTACGGCGGGTGCGGCCCTCGGGCTTACCCTGCGGGTTGACCGGGTGGCGACCACCGGAGGTCTTACCCTCACCACCACCGTGCGGGTGGTCGACCGGGTTCATGGCGACACCACGGACGGTCGGGCGCTTGCCCTTCCACCGCATCCGGCCGGCCTTACCCCAGTTGATGTTCGACTGGTCGGCGTTGCCGATCTCGCCGATGCTGGCGCGGCAACGCACGTCCACCCGCCGGATCTCGCCGGACGGCATACGCAGGGTCGCGTACACGCCCTCGCGGCCGAGCAGCTGGATGCCGACGCCGGCGGAGCGGGCGAGCTTGGCCCCGCCGCCCGGACGCAGCTCCACGTTGTGGATCGTGGTACCGACCGGGATGTTGCGCAGCGGCAGGTTGTTACCCGGCTTGATGTCGGCGCCCGGACCGGACTCGACGCGGTCGCCCTGCTTCATGTCCTTCGGCGCGATGATGTACCGCTTCTCGCCGTCGGCGTAGTGCAGCAGCGCGATGCGCGCGGTGCGGTTCGGGTCGTACTCGATGTGGGCGACCTTCGCCGGCACGCCGTCCTTGTCGACCCGCTTGAAGTCGATCAGACGGTACTGGCGCTTGTGACCGCCACCGTGGTGCCGCGTGGTGATCCGGCCGTGGGCGTTACGCCCGCCCTTCTTCGGCAACGGAGCCAGCAGCGACTTCTCCGGCGTAGACCGGGTGATCTCGGCGAAGTCGGCGACGCTGGAGCCACGACGGCCCGGCGTCGTCGGCTTGTACTTACGGATAGCCATTGTCTACACCCCTCAGCTGACCGGGCCGCCGAAGGCCTCGATACGGTCACCGTCAGCCAGCTTCACGATCGCCCGCTTGGTCGCCTTGCGCTGACCGAAGCCGGTCTTGGTGCGCTTGCGCTTACCCTGGCGGTTGAGCGTGTTGACCGTCAGGACGCGGACGTCGAAGATCTGCTGGATAGCGATCTTGATCTCGGTCTTGTTCGCGTCCGGGTGCACCAGGAAGGTGTACCAGTTCCGGTTCAGCTCGCTGTAGCTCTTCTCCGAGACGACCGGCGCCACGATGATGTCGCGCGGGTCGGCGATCGTGCTCACTTGCCACCCTCCTCGGTGGTCTCGGCGGGCACGCCCAGGAACTCGTCCAGGGCGTCCTTGGTGAAGACCACGTCGTCGGCCACCAGCACGTCGTACGTGTTCAGCTGGCCGGACTCGATCAGGTGCACCCGCGGCTCGTTGCGCAGCGACACCCAGTTCAGCTCGTCGGTGCTGCTCAGCACGACCAGGACCCGACGGGCCTCGGTGAGCTTGGCAAGCGTGGCCAGAGCGGCCTTGGTCGACGGCTTCTCGCCCGAGACGAACGCCTCGACGACGTGCACCTGCCCGGCGCGGGCCCGGTCGGAGAGGGCACCCCGCAGTGCGGCGGCCTTCATCTTCTTCGGGGTCCGCTGGCTGTAGTCGCGCGGCACGGGACCGTGCACCACGCCACCGCCGGCGAACTGCGGCGCGCGGATCGAGCCCTGCCGGGCGCGACCGGTGCCCTTCTGCTTGTACGGCTTCTTGCCGCCACCGGCGACCTCGCCGCGGGTCTTGGCCTTGTGCGTGCCCTGTCGGGCCGCCGCGAGCTGGGCCACCACGACCTGGTGCATCAGCGCGACGTTGGCCTGCACGTCGAAGATGTCCGCCGGCAGCTCGACCGAGCCGCTGGTGGTGCCTTCGACGGTGCGCACGTCAACGGTGGTCACTTGGCCGCACCGCCCTTCTTCACCTTGCTCTTGGCCGCGGTACGGACCAGAACGAGCGCGCCCTTGGGACCAGGAATGGCACCCCGGACGAGCAGCAGGTTGTTCTCGGTGTCGACCGCCTGGACGGTGAGGTTCTGCACGGTGTAGCGCACGCCACCCATGCGGCCGGCCATCCGGGTGCCCTTGAAGACACGACCCGGGGTGGCGCAGGCGCCGATGGAGCCGGGCGAGCGGTGCTTGCGCTCGACACCGTGGCTGGCGCGCAGACCGTGGAAGCCGTGCCGCTTCATCGGGCCGGCGTAGCCCTTGCCCTTGGTCTTGCCGGTGACGTCGATCGTGACGCCCGCCGGGAACTCCTCGACCGTGACCTCCTGGCCGAGCGAGTACTCCGACGCGTCCGTGGTGCGCAGCTCGACGATGTGCCGGCGCGGCGCCACGTCCGCCTTCGCGTAGTGCCCGCTGACCGGCTTCTTCACCTTGCGCGGGTCGATCGTGCCGTACGCCAGCTGGACCGCGGAGTAACCGTCCTTCTCGGCGCTACGAACCTGGCTGATGACGCACGGGCCGGCCTCGACCACGGTCACGGGAACAACCTTGTTGTTGTCCCAGACCTGGGTCATGCCGAGCTTGGCGCCCAGGATCCCCTTGACTTGCCTGTCCATTTGTCCGGTCCCTACAGCTTGATCTCGATGTCGACGCCAGCCGGCAGGTCGAGGCGCATGAGCGAGTCGACCGTCTTCGGGGTCGGGTCGATGATGTCGATCAGCCGCTTGTGCGTGCGCATCTCGAAGTGCTCGCGCGAGTCCTTGTACTTGTGCGGCGAGCGGATAACGCAGAAACGGTTGATCTCCGTGGGCAGCGGCACCGGGCCCGCGACCTGCGCCCCGGTACGCGTCACCGTCTCGACGATCTTCCGAGCCGAGGAGTCGACGACCTCGTGGTCATAGGCCTTGAGCCGGATGCGGATCTTCTGTCCCGCCATGGTGGCTTCTGTTCCTTCTCTCGATGCCGCTGTGTTGCGGGCGCCTGTACCGGCTGGCACAGGCCCACTTCGCCGACCCCCGCGGTCGGGCGTGTCGCGCCCTCGGGCCAGGCTCCGCCCCGGGGTTCCGGAGTGGTGCTGACCGCGCGGTGGGTCAAGGCGCCGATCGCACTACCGCGACCTGAACGCCGTGCGAGGGTGGTTGGCGACTGGGCCGCCAACCACCCTACGCTCGACTGTCTCGCCACCCGGAGGTTCAGCGAAAGCCGAACACAGGCGACGAACTGTCGTTACGCAACCTGACTAGTATGCCGCACGACCGGCGGCGGGTCTAATCGGGGTTACCCAGGTCACTTCTGGATCTTGGTGACGAACCCGGCGCCGACGGTGCGGCCACCCTCGCGGATCGCGAACTTGAGGTTCTCCTCCATGGCGATGGGCTGGATCAGCTTCACCGACATGGTGGTGTTGTCACCCGGCATGACCATCTCGGTGCCCTCGGGGAGGGTGACGACACCGGTGACGTCCGTGGTCCGGAAGTAGAACTGCGGGCGGTAGTTCTGGAAGAACGGGGTGTGCCGGCCGCCCTCCTCCTTGGAGAGGATGTAGACCGTCGCCTCGAACTCCGTGTGCGGGGTCGTGGTGCCCGGCTTGACGACCACCATGCCGCGCTCGACGTCCTCGCGCTTGATGCCACGCAGCAGCAGACCGACGTTCTCGCCCGCGCGGGCCTCGTCGAGCAGCTTGCGGAACATCTCGATACCGGTGCAGACCGTCTTCTGCGACTTCTCGCGGATACCGACGATCTCCACCTCCTCGTTCGGCTTGAGGATGCCGCGCTCGGCGCGACCGGTGACGACGGTGCCACGACCGGTGATCGTGAAGACGTCCTCGATGGGCATGAGGAACGGCTTCTCGGTCTCGCGCTCCGGCTGCGGGATCGCGGTGTCGACCGCGGTCATCAGGTCCAGGAGCTTGCCGGTCCACTCGGGGTCACCCTCGAGGGCCTTCAGCGCCGAAACCCGCACGACCGGCAGGTCGTCACCCGGGTACTCCTGCGAGGAGAGCAGCTCACGGACCTCGAGCTCGACGAGCTCCAGGAGCTCCTCGTCGTCGACCATGTCGCTCTTGTTGAGCGCCACGACGATGTACGGCACGCCAACCTGACGCGCGAGCAGCACGTGCTCACGGGTCTGCGGCATCGGGCCGTCGGTCGCCGCGACCACCAGGATCGCGCCGTCCATCTGCGCGGCACCGGTGATCATGTTCTTGATGTAGTCCGCGTGGCCGGGGCAGTCCACGTGCGCGTAGTGCCGCGACTCGGTCTGGTACTCGACGTGCGCGATCGAGATCGTGATGCCGCGGGCCTTCTCCTCCGGCGCCTTGTCGATCTCGTCGAACGGCGTGTACGGGTTCAGGTCCGGGTACTGGTCGTGCAGGACCTTGGTGATGGCCGCCGTCAGCGTCGTCTTACCGTGGTCGATGTGACCAATGGTGCCGATGTTGACGTGCGGCTTAGTCCGCTCGAACTTAGCCTTCGCCACTGGTGTCCTCCTGTGGACTTCTTGGTTCGTACGCCCGGCGCGCCGGTCGGCGCTTAGGACTCTGTCGACAGCCTTTCCGGCCTGACGGCCGGAGAGCCTTTGTGGGTTCTGCGGCGATGAAGCCTACAGGCCCGGTCTCACGCGATCCGATCGTGGTGGCCGCGGGCGGGTTGAGTCACCCGCGACCGACCACGAATCACCTGCTCGGGGCAGTTACTCGCCCGTTGCCTTCGCGATGATCTCCTTCGCGACGCTCTGCGGAACCTCCGCGTAGGAGTCGAACTGCATGCTGTAGCTAGCCCGGCCCTGGGTCTTCGACCGCAGGTCGCCGACGTAGCCGAACATCTCCGACAACGGCACCAGAGCCCTCACGATGCGGGCGCCGCTGCGCTCCTCCATCGCCTGGATGATGCCGCGGCGGGAGTTGAGGTCACCGATGACGTCACCCATGTTCTCCTCAGGAGTGGTGACCTCAACGGCCATCATCGGCTCAAGCAACGCGGGATCGGCCTTGCGGGCCGCGTCCTTCATCACCATCGAGCCGGCGATCTTGAATGCCATTTCCGACGAGTCGACCTCGTGGTACTGACCGTCCAGCAGCGTCAGCTTCACACCGACGAGCGGGAAGCCCGCGAGGATGCCGTACTGCATGGCGTCCTGCGCACCGGCGTCGACCGACGGGATGAACTCCCGCGGGATGCGACCGCCGCTGACGGCGTTGGCGAACTCGTAGGTCGGCGAGTCGTTGTCCAGCGGCAGCGGCTCGACGCTCACGATGACGCGGGCGTACTGGCCGGAGCCACCGGTCTGCTTCTTGTGGGTGTACTCGACCTTCTCCACCTTGCGGCGGATGGTCTCGCGGTACGCCACCTGCGGCTTGCCGACGTTGGCCTCGACGTTGAACTCGCGGCGCATCCGGTCGACCAGGATGTCCAGGTGCAGCTCGCCCATGCCGGAGATGACCGTCTGACCGGTCTCCTCGTCCAGCTGGACGCGGAAGGTCGGGTCCTCCTCGGCCAGGCGCTGGATGGCCGTGCCCAGCTTCTCCTGGTCAGACTTGGTCTTCGGCTCGATCGCCACCGAGATGACCGGCTCCGGGAAGGTCATCGACTCCAGGATGACCGGGTTCGCCGGGTCGGAGAGCGTGTCGCCGGTGGTGGTCTGCTTGAGACCCTGCACGGCGATGATGTCGCCGGCCTGCGCCGACGGACGCTCTTCCCGCTTGTTGGCGTGCATCTGGTAGATCTTGCCGATCCGCTCCTTGCGGTCCTTGGTGGAGTTGACCACCTGGGAGCCGGAGTCGAGCGTGCCGGAGTAGACGCGCACGTAGGTGAGCTTGCCCAGGTGCTTGTCCGTCTGGATCTTGAAGGCCAGACCGGAGAAGGGCTCCGAGTTGGACGGCTTGCGCAGCAGCGGGGTCTCACCGTCGGTGGCCGTACCCTCGATCGCCGGAACGTCCAGCGGCGACGGCAGGAAGTCGACCACGGCGTCGAGCATGGGCTGGACGCCCTTGTTCTTGAACGCCGAGCCGCACAGCACCGGGTTGGCCTTGCCGGCGATGGTGGCACGCCGGATGGCGGCCTTGATCTCCTCGATGGAGACCTCCTCGCCTTCCAGGTACTTCTCCATCACCGAGTCGTCGACGTCGGCGAGGGTCTCCATCAGCTTCTCGCGCCACTCGGCCGCGGAGTCGGCCAGCTCGGCCGGGATCTCCTCGATCGCGTAGTCCTCACCCTTCTGGGTCTCCCCGCGCCAGGTGAGGGCGCGCATGCCGACCAGGTCGACGACACCGATGTGGTCGCCCTCGAGCCCGATCGGGATCTGGAGCACCAGCGGGGTGGCGTTGAGCCGGTCGATCATCATCTGCACGCAGCGGAAGAAGTCGGCACCGGTCCGGTCGAGCTTGTTGACGAAGCACATCCGCGGGACGTTGTACTTGTCGGCCTGCCGCCAGACGTTCTCCGTCTGCGGCTCGACGCCGGCGACACCGTCGTAGACCGCGACCGCACCATCCAGGACCCGCAGCGACCGCTCGACCTCGACCGTGAAGTCGACGTGGCCAGGCGTGTCGATGATCTGGATCGTGTGGCCCTTCCACTCACACTTGGTGGCAGCGGAGGTGATGGTGATACCACGCTCCTGCTCCTGCTCCATCCAGTCCATGACGGCGGCGCCCTCGTGGACCTCACCGATCTTGTACGTGATGCCGGTGTAGAACAGGATTCGCTCGGTGGTCGTGGTCTTACCGGCATCGATGTGCGCCATGATGCCGATGTTGCGTACGTTGGCGAGCGCGTCTGCGGCGGCCACTTCAATCCCTACTTATCGTCGTCTCGACTCAACTGGTGGCGGTTCCGGCGCCCGGTGGGCGCCGGAACCTCAGGTGTTACCAGCGGTAGTGCGCGAAGGCCTTGTTGGACTCGGCCATCTTGTGCGTGTCCTCGCGCCGCTTGACGGCGGCGCCGAGGCCGTTGCTCGCGTCCAGCAGCTCGTTCATCAGCCGCTCGACCATGGTCTTCTCGCGCCGGGCGCGGGAGTAGGTCACCAGCCAGCGCAGGCCCAGCGTGGTCGCCCGGGTGGGGCGAACCTCGACCGGCACCTGGTAGGTGGCGCCACCGACACGACGGCTGCGCACCTCGAGGGTCGGCTTGACGTTGTCCATCGCCCGCTTGAGGGTGACGACCGGGTCGGTGCCGGACTTCTCGCGGCAGCCCTCGAGGGCCGCGTACACGATCGACTCGGCGAGCTGGCGCTTGCCGCGCAGCAGGATCTTGTTCACCAGCTGGGTGACCAGCGGCGAGTTGTACACCGGGTCAGCGACCAGCGGCCGCCGCGGAGCGGGTCCCTTACGCGGCATGTCAGCTCTTCTCCTTCTTCGCGCCGTAACGGCTGCGCGCCTGCTTGCGGTTGCGGACACCCTGGGTGTCCAGCGAGCCGCGGACGATCTTGTAACGCACGCCGGGGAGGTCCTTCACACGACCGCCACGCACGAGCACGATCGAGTGCTCCTGCAGGTTGTGGCCGACACCCGGGATGTACGCGGTTACCTCGATCTGGCTGCTGAGCTTGACACGAGCGACCTTGCGCAGCGCCGAGTTCGGCTTCTTCGGGGTGGTGGTGTACACGCGGGTGCACACGCCGCGCCGCTGGGGAGACCCCTTGAGCGCAGGGGTCTTGGTCTTGGTCGTCTTGGCCTGACGGCCCTTTCGGACCAGCTGCTGAATGGTGGGCACCGGGTTTCTCCGCTCCCTTCGGCCGCTGTCTGCGGCCGCGCCGTCTGCTCGTTAGCCAGCCTGATGACCGGCTCTCCTACATTCCGACCAGGGTCACCTTGCGGAGGCCCCGGCACCCGCGGTCGGGCGTGTCGCCCAGCTCACGGTCCCGGTGCGGACGCTGTCGCGGACGTACCGGGTTTTCTGTCACCGGCACGCGGATCGCCCCGCTCCGGATCTTTGGCTTGTCATGCCGCCGTCCGGACTCCGGAACCAGCGCACGCACGAGTTGCCCGGGCACGCCCGGGCACAAGGGGAAAGAGTACCTACCACAGCCGCCCAGGTCAAAACGGAATGGGTCGGCGAACGTCTCACCCCTCGCCGGCCGGATCGCGTCCCGCCTCGGCACCCGCGATGGGCACCTACAAACACAAGTGTACCGGCTTCCCCGCCGAAGCACCCGTCGCCCCCGGGCAGGCCCCCAGGCACCACCTGATCCACGGACCCGTCCCCGCGCCCCTGTCACGTCAGACTGATCAGCAACCCCAGCCCCAGACCCAACAGGCTCAGCAGGGCGCCCGCCGCGCCGCAGCTGACGCCGGCCACCGCGAGCCCCCGACCGGTGAACCGCACCGCCGACGGCGCCGCCGCCCGGCGGATCTGTCGCTGGCCCAGCAGGCCGGTGACGACCGCTGCCAACCCCGCCAGCACCCCCAGCACCGTGAAGGCGCCCGAGACCCACACTCCCCCACGGGCCCCGAAGGCCACACCGACGCAGATCACCAGCAGCGAGACCAGGATCGACGCGATGCCGGCCACCAGCGACCCCGTCGCCAGCCCGGCGGTCACCGGCGGCACGTCCAGGTGCACCACCCCGAACGGGGTGCCGGGCACCGCCTCCACCCGCTTCGGCGGCCTCCGCTGCTCATCGGTGGGTGGCGGCACCGGCCGGGCGGGGGCCGTACCCCAGGCGGGGAAGTGCCCCGGCACCGGCTGCCCCCAGGGGCCCGGCCCGGACGAGGGCTGCCCCCAGCCGGGCGGTCCCGACGATGGGTGGCCCCAACCGGCCGGCGTGCCCGGTCCGGACGGTGGCTGCCCCCACCCGTCTGCGGCGGCGGGCCCCGACGGCGGTTGGGCCCAGCCGTACGGCACCGGCGTACCGGCGGCAGGGTGGGGCTGGTGGTAACCGGGCGGGAAGACCCCGCCCCACTCGGCCGCGGGCGGACCCCAGGCGGGCGAGGGCGGCGGACCCCAGCCCGCCGACGAGGGCGTACCCGCAGCAGGGGCGCCGGTCGTCGGCGCCGGCTGTCCGCCCGCCTCCGGTTGCGCCCACTCACTCCACGCCGAGGGCATCGGCCCGAAATCCGAAACCGGTGCGGACGACGCGCTCGACGCCGGCGCGGTGGAACCGGAATCGGAGGAGGCAGGTGAGCCGACCCCCGGGGAAGACGCCGCGGTCGGATTCGGGCCGGAGGTGGCATCGACAGCTGGTTTCGAGGGAGCCGCGTCCGGAGCCGGCGCGGAGGAGGCCACGCCGGGAGCCGGCGAGCCGGGAGCCGCGTCCGGACCCGGCGAGCCGGGAGTCGCGCCCGGAGCCGGCACGTCAGGATGCCCGGCTGGTTCGTCCGCCGGGGGCCGCGCCGGTTCCGTCACGAAGTCCTCCTGTCGACTGGGCCGCCAGCGCGCGGCGGACACCGGCCAGGCTACCGCCGGAGGCGGCGCCGTCCGCGCCGGGCGCGGTCGCCGCATGCCTCAATCCATGTTCGAGGGGTAGTCGTGGCCGAACGGCGTGCCCGCCAGCCGGACCACGCCGATCACCACGACGACGACCACGCTGACCGCGACCAACGCCAGACCGGTCCAGGCCATCCGCTCCCCCCGCCGCAGCCAGACGCTTCCGGTGAGGAAACCCCCCGAGGCGTACGCCTCCCGGCGGGCCTGCCGGGCCAGCTGGAGCGCCACCGTCGCGGGCACCACCCCGCCGATGAACAGCCCGGTCAGCATGCCGAGCAGACCCAGCGCGAAGACCGCCCGCGCCTTGGTGGCGCGGGCCGGATCCGGGTCGAGCGGGTGGCGCAGGCCTGAAGAGGCGACGGACACCTGCCCGGATGCGGTCGTCATGCCTCCATCATGCCCAACCCGGTCCGCTGGCAGGGCGGTCCGGGAACGACGAGGCCCCCGGGCGGATGCCGGGGGCCTCGTCGTTGTCTGGTGCTTAGCGGTACGACCCGAAATCGAAGTCGTCCAGCGGCACAGCCTGCCCACTGGCCGGCCCGAAACCGTAGTCGGTCTCCGGGTAACCGGTCATCGAGTAGACCTTGGCCTTGGCCTCCTCGGTCGGCTCGACCCGGACGTTGCGGTACTTGCTGATGCCCGTACCGGCCGGGATGAGCTTACCGATGATCACGTTCTCCTTGAGGCCGACCAGCGAGTCGCTGCGCGAGTTGATCGCAGCGTCGGTCAGCACCCGCGTGGTCTCCTGGAAGGAGGCCGCGGAGAGCCAGGAGTCGGTGGCCAGCGAGGCCTTGGTGATACCCATCAGCACCGGACGGCCGGCGGCGGGCTCGCCACCCTCCGACACGAGTCGGCGGTTCTCCGACTCGAACAGCGCCCGGTCGACGAGCACGCCCGGCAGGAACTCGGTCGAGCCGGAGTCGATGACCGTCACCCGCTTGAGCATCTGGCGGATGATGATCTCGATGTGCTTGTCGTGGATGAGCACACCCTGCGAGCGGTAGACCTCCTGGACCTCACTGGTCAGGTGGACCTGCACCGCACGCGGACCCATGATCCGCAGAAGCTCGTGCGGGTCGATGGTGCCCTCGGTCAGCTTCTCGCCGACCGCGACGTGGCCGCCGTCGTGGGTCCGGAGCTTGACGCGCTTCGAGATCTTGTCGTAGACGATCTCTTCGCTGCCGTCGTCCGGCACCACGATGATCTTCCGCGAGCGCTCGCCGTCCTCGATGCGGATCCGACCGGGGGTGTCGGCGATGGGCGCCTTACCCTTCGGGACCCGGGCCTCGAAGATTTCCTGCACACGCGGCAGACCCTGGGTGATGTCCTCACCCGCGACACCACCGGTGTGGAAGGTACGCATCGTCAGCTGCGTACCCGGCTCACCGATGGACTGGGCGGCGATGATGCCGACGGCCTCACCGATGTCGACCGACTTGCCGGTCGGCAGCGAACGGCCGTAGCAGGCCGCGCAGACGCCCAGCTTCGACTCGCAGGTGAGCACGCTGCGCACCCGGACCGTCTCCACACCAGCGGCGACGATCTTGTCGACCCCGATGGAGTTGATGTCCTGGCCGCGCTCGGCCACCACGGTGCCGTCCGGCCCCTTGATGTCGTCGGCCAGGGTCCGGGCGTGCACGCTGGTCTCGGCGTGGGTGTGGACGACGAGCTTGCCGTCGAGCTTCTCGCCGATCTGCATCGGGATCGCCCGGTCGGTGCCGCAGTCCTCCTCGCGGATGATGACGTCCTGGGAGACGTCCACCAGACGACGGGTCAGGTAACCCGAGTCGGCGGTCCGCAGCGCGGTGTCGGCGAGACCCTTACGGGCACCGTGCGTGGAGATGAAGTACTCCAGCACGGACAGACCCTCCCGGTAGCTGGCCTTGATCGGCCGCGGGATGATCTCGCCCTTCGGGTTGGCCACCAGACCACGGATCGCCGCGATCTGCCGGAGCTGGAGCAGGTTACCGCGAGCACCCGAGTTGATCATCTTCCACAGTGGGTTCTCCTGCGGCAGCGCGGTGTCCATCTCCTTGGCGACCTCGTTGGTCGCCTTGGTCCAGATCTCGATGAGTTCGCCGCGACGCTCCTCGGCGGTCATCAGACCACGCTGGTACTGCTTGTCGATCCGGTCGGCTTCCTTCTCGTACTTCGCCAGGATCTCCGCCTTGCGCGGCGGGGCGATGACGTCCTCCATGCCGATCGTCACGCCGGACCAGGTGGCCCAGTGGAAGCCGGCCTCCTTGAGCCCGTCCAGGGTGGCCGCGAGAGCCACCTTGGGGAAGCGCTCGGCGAGGTCGTTGACGATCGCGGAGAGCTGACCCTTGCGGATCTCGTAGTTCACGAAGCGGTAGCCCTGCGGCAGCGTCTCGTTGAACAGCACCCGACCGAGGGTGGTCTCCACGGTCAGCGGCTCACCCTCGACCCAGCCCTCCGGAGCGGTCCACGCCTCGGCGCCGGCGCCGTTGTCGACACCGATCACGTTCCGCAGGCGGATCTTCACCGGAGCCTGCAGGTGCAGCTCGCCGTTGTCGAACGCCATCCGCGCCTCGGCGTCCGAGCTGAACGCCCGGCCCTCGCCCTTCTCACCGGCGGTGAGGTGGGTGAGGTGGTACAGGCCGATGACCATGTCCTGGGTGGGCATGGTGACCGGCTTGCCGTCGGCCGGCTTGAGGATGTTGTTCGACGACAGCATCAGGATCCGCGCCTCGGCCTGGGCCTCGGCGGACAGCGGCACGTGCACCGCCATCTGGTCACCGTCGAAGTCCGCGTTGAACGCGGTGCAGACCAGCGGGTGGATCTGGATGGCCTTGCCCTCGACCAGCTGCGGCTCGAACGCCTGGATGCCCAGACGGTGCAGGGTCGGCGCCCGGTTGAGCAGCACCGGGTGCTCGCCGATGACCTCTTCCAGCACGTCCCACACGACCGGGCGCTGACGCTCGACCATCCGCTTGGCGGACTTGATGTTCTGCGCGTGGTTGAGGTCGACCAGCCGCTTCATGACGAACGGCTTGAACAGCTCCAGGGCCATCTGCTTGGGCAGGCCGCACTGGTGCAGCTTGAGCTTCGGGCCGACCACGATGACCGAACGGCCGGAGTAGTCGACGCGCTTGCCCAGCAGGTTCTGGCGGAACCGGCCCTGCTTGCCCTTGAGCATGTCGGACAGCGACTTGAGCGGGCGGTTACCCGGACCGGTGACCGGCCGGCCACGACGACCGTTGTCGAACAGCGCGTCGACGGCCTCCTGGAGCATCCGCTTCTCGTTGTTGACGATGATCTCGGGCGCGCCGAGGTCGATCAGCCGCTTGAGGCGGTTGTTCCGGTTGATCACGCGGCGGTACAGGTCGTTGAGGTCCGAGGTCGCGAACCGGCCACCGTCGAGCTGCACCATCGGGCGCAGGTCCGGCGGGATGACCGGGACGCAGTCCAGCACCATGCCGAGCGGCGAGTTGCGGGTGTTCAGGAACGCCGCGACGACCTTGAGCCGCTTGAGCGCCCGGATCTTCCGCTGGCCCTTGCCGGACCGGATGGTCTCGCGCAGGCTCTCGGCCTCGGCGTCGAGGTCCATGTTCTGGACCAGCGCCTTGATGGCCTCCGCGCCCATCGAGCCGGTGAAGTACTCACCGAACCGGTCGCGCAGCTCGCGGTAGAGCAGCTCGTCGGTGACAAGCTGCTTCGGCTCCAGCTTGCGGAAGGTGTCCAGCACCTCGTCCAGGCGGTCGATCTCGCGCTGGGCCCGGTCGCGGATCTGGCGCATCTCGCGCTCTCCGCCCTCCTTGACCTTGCGCCGGACGTCCGCCTTGGCACCCTCGGCCTCCAGCTCGGCCAGGTCGGCCTCGAGCTTGGCGGCCCGCTTCTCGATCTCCGAGTCGCGGCTGTTCTCGGACTGCCGCTTCTCGGCCAGGATCTCGTTCTCGATCGTCGAGAGGTCACGGTGACGCGACTCCGCGTCCACGCTCGTCACGACGTACGAGGCGAAGTAGATGATCTTTTCGAGATCCTTCGGGGCGAGGTCCAGCAGGTAGCCCAGCCGGCTCGGAACGCCCTTGAAGTACCAGATGTGGGTCACCGGAGCGGCGAGCTCGATGTGCCCCATCCGCTCACGACGAACCTTGGAGCGGGTCACCTCGACGCCGCAGCGCTCGCAGATGATGCCCTTGAACCGGACGCGCTTGTACTTACCGCAGTAGCACTCCCAGTCCCGCTGCGGACCGAAGATCTTCTCGCAGAAGAGCCCGTCCTTCTCCGGCTTCAGGGTGCGGTAGTTGATGGTCTCAGGCTTCTTGACCTCGCCGTGCGACCACTGACGGATGTCGTCGGCGGTGGCGAGACCAATGCGCAGCTCGTCGAAGAAGTTGACGTCGAGCACTATGTCCCCTATGTCGTCGTCTTTACAGCTAGATCACGGGCGGGGGTCGGGAGCCCGAAGGCCCCCGACCCGCACCACTTACACCTCTTCGACCGAGCTCGGCTCGCGCCGGGACAGGTCGATGCCCAGCTCCTCCGCGGCCCGGAACACCTCGTCGTCGGTCTCGCGCATCTCCAGGGCCACACCGTCGCTGGACAGCACCTCGACATTGAGGCACAGCGACTGCAGCTCCTTGAGCAGCACCTTGAACGACTCCGGAATGCCCGGCTCCGGGATGTTCTCGCCCTTGACGATGGCCTCGTAGACCTTCACCCGGCCGAGCACGTCGTCGGACTTGATCGTGAGCAGCTCCTGCAGGGCGTACGCGGCGCCGTACGCCTGCATCGCCCAGCACTCCATCTCACCGAAGCGCTGACCACCGAACTGCGCCTTACCACCCAGCGGCTGCTGCGTGATCATCGAGTACGGACCGGTCGACCGAGCGTGGATCTTGTCGTCGACCAGGTGGTTGAGCTTCAGGATGTAGACGTAGCCGACCGCGATCGGGTCCGGCAGAGGCTCACCGGAACGACCGTCGAACAGCTGCGCCTTACCGGTGCGCCCGATCAGCTGCTTGCCGTCCCGGTTGGGCAGGGTCGACTCGAGCAGACCGGAGATCTCCTCCTCGCGGGCACCGTCGAAGACCGGGGTGGCCACGTTGGTGTCACCCTCGGACTCGTGCGCGTCGATCGAGCGGAGCTGGCGCTTCCACTCGGCGTCGTCACCCTCGACCTTCCAACCGGTCTTGGCCACCCACCCGAGGTGGGTCTCCAGAACCTGGCCGATGTTCATCCGGCTCGGCACACCGAGCGGGTTGAGCACGATGTCGACCGGGGTGCCGTCCTCGAGGAACGGCATGTCCTCGACCGGGAGGATCTTGGAGATGACGCCCTTGTTGCCGTGCCGGCCGGCGAGCTTGTCGCCGTCCTGGATCTTGCGCTTCTGGGCGACGTAGACCCGGACCAGCTCGTTGACGCCCGGCGGCAACTCGTCGCCGTCCTCGCGGGAGAACGTGCGCACACCGATGACCGTGCCGGTCTCGCCGTGCGGCACCTTCAGCGAGGTGTCCCGAACCTCACGCGCCTTCTCACCGAAGATCGCGCGGAGCAGTCGCTCCTCCGGGGTCAGCTCGGTCTCACCCTTGGGCGTGACCTTGCCGACCAGGATGTCGCCGGGAACGACCTCGGCGCCGATCCGGATGATGCCGCGCTCGTCGAGGTCGGCGAGCATTTCCTCGCTGACGTTCGGGATGTCGCGGGTGATCTCCTCCGGACCGAGCTTGGTGTCCCGGGCGTCGACCTCGTGCTCCTCGATGTGGATCGAGGTGAGCACGTCCTGCTGCACGAGGCGCTGCGACAGGATGATCGCGTCCTCGTAGTTGTGGCCCTCCCAGCACATGAACGCCACCAGCAGGTTGCGTCCGAGTGCCATCTCGCCCTCGTCGGTGCAGGGACCGTCGGCGATGACCTGACCGGCCTCGACGCGGTCGCCCTCGAAGACGACCGGCTTCTGGTTGACGCAGGAGCCGGCGTTGGAGCGGCGGAACTTGTGCAGCAGGTACGTCCGGCGGTGGCCGTCATCCTGGTGGATGGTGACGTAGTCGGCGCAGAGATCCTCGATCACACCGCCGACCTCGGCGACCACCACGTCGCCAGCGTCGACCGCGGCCCGGTACTCCATGCCCGTACCCACGAGCGGCGCCTCGGCCTTGACCAGCGGCACCGCCTGGCGCTGCATGTTCGCGCCCATCAGTGCCCGGTTGGCGTCGTCGTGCTCGAGGAACGGGATCATGGCGGTCGCGACCGAGGTCATCTGCCGGGGCGAGACGTCCATGTAGTCGACGGCACCGGGGACGACGTCCTCGGTCTCGCCGCCCTTACGACGGCAGAGCACCCGGTCCTCGGCGAACGTGCCGTCAGCCTTCAGGCGCGCGTTGGCCTGGGCCTTGACGAACCGGTCCTCCTCGTCCGCGGTCAGGTAGTCGATCTGGTCGGTGACCCGACCCTCGACGACCTTCCGGTACGGCGTCTCGATGAAGCCGAACGGGTTGACCCGGGCGAAGGTGGACAGCGCGCCGATCAGGCCGATGTTCGGGCCTTCCGGCGTCTCGATCGGGCACATCCGGCCGTAGTGGGACGGGTGCACGTCGCGGACCTCGAAGCCGGCCCGCTCCCGGGACAGACCACCCGGGCCGAGCGCGCTCAGCCGACGCCGGTGGGTCAGGCCCGCCAGCGGGTTGGTCTGGTCCATGAACTGGGACAGCTGCGACGTACCGAAGAACTCCTTGATCGCCGCCACCACCGGGCGGATGTTGATCAGGGTCTGCGGCGTGATCGCCTCGACGTCCTGCGTGGTCATCCGCTCGCGGACGACCCGCTCCATCCGGGAGAGGCCGACCCGAACCTGGTTCTGGATCAGCTCGCCCACGGTACGGAGGCGCCGGTTGCCGAAGTGGTCGATGTCGTCGGCCTCGTAGCCGTCCTCACCGGCGTGCAGCCGGCACAGGTACTCCACGGTGGCGACGATGTCGTCCTCGGTCAGCGTGCCGGTGGTGATCGGCACGTCGACTTCGAGCTTCTTGTTGAACTTGTAGCGCCCGACCTTGGCCACGTCGTACCTCTTCGGGTTGAAGAAGAGGTTGTCGAGCAGGGTCTGGGCGTTCTCGCGCGTCGGCGGCTCGCCAGGGCGCAGCTTGCGGTAGATGTCTAGCAGGGCCTCGTCGGCGCCGGCGATGTGGTCCTTCTCGAGCGTGGTCATCATCAGCTCGGACCAGCCGAACTTCTCACGGATCCGCTCGGCCGACCATCCGATGGCCTTGAGCAGGACCGTGACGGCCTGCCGGCGCTTGCGGTCGATACGTACGCCGACCGTGTCGCGCTTGTCGATGTCGAACTCCAGCCAGGCACCCCGACTCGGGATGACCTTGACGCTGGAGAGGTCGCGGTCGGAGGTCTTGTCCGGCTGCTTGTCGAAGTACACGCCCGGAGACCGGACGAGCTGGCTGACCACGACGCGCTCGGTGCCGTTGATGACGAAGGTGCCCTTGGGCGTCATCATCGGGAAGTCACCCATGAACACCGTCTGGCTCTTGATCTCGCCAGTGGTGTTGTTGGTGAACTCCGCGGTCACGAAGAGCGGAGCGCAGTAGGTCAGGTCCTTCTCCTTGCACTCCTCGATCGAGGCCTTGACCTCGTCGAAGCGCGGCGCCGAGAAGGAGAGCGACATGGTGCCGGAGAAGTCCTCAATGGGACTGATCTCTTCAAGGATCTCCGCGAGACCCGAGCGTGCGTGCGGGTCGTCCGCCGACCGGCCCTGCCAAGCCTCGTTGCCGACGAGCCAGTCGAAGGACTCGTTCTGGATGGCAAGGAGGTTGGGGACCTCGAGGTGTTCGGTGATCCTGCCGAATGAAACTCGGCGGGGAGCGAATGCGCTCGACGTACGACTGGTCTTCGCAGGGCGGGAAGCTGCCAAGATGCGTCCTTCCGAGGACCGGTGCTGCAGAACGGCTGGTACGCGTGCACTCCAATGACCCCACCAGAATTATCCGTAAACGGACATTTCCGAGCAGGGGTCAAGTCGGAAGGCAGCGCAAACTAGCAGTGTAGCCGAGAGGCTAACCGCTGTCCAGCCCACCCCGCAGGTCGTTTGCGGAACGCTCCTCGGCCCCCGTTCACCGGGGTCTGCCGGGCCGCTCAGAACGCAACTCCCCACTGGGCCGCTCGGGTGACCGCGACCGATGGTGCCGTCGCTGTCATTACCCACATCGTGGCCGTCGCAAGCGCGGTGTCTTGCTGGTGTCAGGGTGCCTGTCAGGCCGGGGCCGCGTCAAGGGCCGGTATCCGGGTCGTCGGTTCTTTCCCACCTCAGGAGGATCCGGTCGTTCGTGCGGATGATCCCGCGCCGACCATCGGCGCCCAGCTCAGCACGGTTGTCGCCCGGTCCACGAAACACGGCGGGCGGTGATCCGTGTCGGATCACCGCCCGCCGCGACGCGACCGTGTCCCAGCTCACCGAGCCGGGTACGCGCAGGTTGGAGCTCAGGTCACTTGAGGGTGACCTTGGCGCCCTCACCCTCGAGCTTGGCCTTCGCCTTCTCGGCGGTCTCCTTGTTGACCTTCTCCAGGATGGCCTTCGGCGCGGACTCGACCGCGTCCTTGGCCTCCTTGAGGCCCAGGCCGGTCAGCTCACGCACGACCTTGATGACCTGGATCTTCTTGCCACCGTCAGCCTCGAGGACGACGTCGAACTCGTCCTTCTCCGGCTCGGCCTCGGCGGCGGCCGGAGCGCCACCGGCGGCGGCAACCGCGACCGGAGCGGCGGCGGTGACCTCGAAGGTGTCCTCGAACTGCTTCACGAACTCAGAGAGCTCGATCAGCGTCATCTCCTTGAACGCGTCGAGCAGCTCGTCGGTGCTGAGCTTCGCCATGTCTGGCGTCCTTTCTAAAGGTTGTTAAAGAACGTGGGTGCGCCGCGCGGCCTCAGGCCGCCTCGGCGCCCTCCTGCTCGCGCTTCTTGTCCGCCAGGGCGGCCGCCGCGCGGGCGGCCTTGGAGAGCGGAGCCTGGAACAGGGCCGCGGCCTTGCTCAGGTTGCCCTTCATCGCGCCGGCCAGCTTGGCCAGCAGCACCTCACGGGACTCCAGGTCGGCGAGCTTCGTGACCTCGGCCGCGGAAATGGCCTTGCCCTCGAAGACACCGCCCTTGATGACGAGCTTCGGGTTGGCCTTCGCGAAGTCGCGAAGCCCCTTCGCCGCCTCGACGACGTCGCCCGAAACGAAAGTCAGCGCGGTAGGACCGGTGAACAGCTCGTCGAGGCCGGTGATGCCCGCGTCCGTCGCGGCACGCTTCGCCAGCGTGTTCTTCGCGACCGTGTAGCTGGTCTCGGCACCGAGCGATCGCCGCAGCTGGGTGAGCTGGGAAACCGTCAGACCGCGGTACTCGGTCAGCACGGTAGCGCCCGCGCTGCGGAAGCTCTCGGTCAGCTCAGCGACGGCCGTGGCCTTGTCGGCTCGGATCGGCTTGTCCGCCATGTCCCTCCTCTCTCGTTGCTCGAGGCTGGTCCCCGGGCACGGCCGAAGCCGGAGCGGGGACGAAGGCAGCACGACAACGAAAAGCCCCGGCGCAGGGCGCACGGGGCGAGGGCCGGCGGGAAGTCACGGTCGGCGGACCATGCTCACTGCCGAATTACGCTTGCCGCCCTACGCGGGTCGCCCGTCGTCGCGGGGCCTTCGACCGTGCCGAAGCACGGTGACCAGCGGTCTCTGGGTGGTTCCTTATCCGCAATAACACGGATGAGGTTAAGAGTACGTGCCGCCGGGACCAGCGCCAAATCGCCCCCGGTGAGCCGGGTCACGCCGCCGGGCCACTCAGCCCTGGGCCCGCCGCCGCCACAGGTAGCCGGCGGTGACCGCCACGCTCCACGCCAGGGCCCAGGCCGTGAGCCCGAGCAGGGTCAGCGCGGCGGCGTCACCCGCCGTCGTCCGGGCGGTAGCCATGATCGGCGGTACCAGCCAGGGCGCGACGGAACCACGCAGGCCGAGCGCCACCGCGCCGACACCGCCGAGGGCCAGCACCGCGACGCCGTACGCGGCACCGCCCACCGACGCCCGGCTGGCCAGCGCGCCGAGGGCAACCGCGGCGGGTACGGCCAGCAGGTGCGCCCACAGCCCCAGCGCGATGCCGACCGGCACCGACCGGTCACCCGGCTCGACCGGGCCGGTGACCCCACCCACCAGCCACGGAAAGAGCAGCGCGACGGCCACCGCGACCAGCGCCGCCGCGCCGGCCGCCAGGAGTCCGGCGAGACGCTCCCGGGCCACCCCGACGGTCACCTGGGCCAGCCGACGCTGCACGTCCGGCTCGATGTCCAGCAGGATCTTGGTCTGCCAGGCGAGCACCGGGAAGAGCACCACCGCCGAGACGCCGTACGCCTCCGCCGGCTGGGACCGGCCGCCGCCGTAGAGCGTGCCGAGGACGACGAGGCCGGCGAGCAGGGGCGCCAACGCCCGTCCGGTACGCAGGAAACCCGCCAGCCGCATCCGCACCAGCGCGTTCATCGGCCCTCCCCGGTGTCGGGCTCGACCATCGCGTCGGCCGCCCCGAGCCGCGCCGACGTGGCCGACGGGGTGGGCGGATGCGCCTGGGGTGGGGTGGTGGAGGCGTCGGCGCGTACTCGGAGGATCTGATGGCCCTCGGCGCGCAGGCGGGCGACGGTGCCGGCGACCCGCGCGGCCGGCACCGCGACCTCGACCACCGCGATGGCCTCCTCGTCGGCGGGCGCGGTCTCCTCGGTCAGCACGCCCGCGGCCACCGACCAACGGCGCGCGGCCGGCAACCGGACCGTCTCCCCCCGGTGGTCGCTGACCAGGACCGTGCCACCGTCGGCCAGCACCTCGTCGATCAGCTCGGGAACCAGCTCGCGGGTCGCGGCGTCCAGGCCCTCCCACGGCTCGTCGAGCACCAGCAGGCCCGGCGCCCGCAGCATGGCCTGGGCGAGGCCGACCTTCTGCGCGGTGCCCTTGGACAGCTCCGCGAGGCGCACCGAGCGGAACGCGTCCAGCCCGAGCCGCCGCGTCCAGGTCGTCACCGCCTCGTCGGCGGCCGAGCGTCCCAGCCCAGCCGCGCGGGCCATGCCGGTCAGATAGCGGGACACGGTGAAGGGCTGATCGGCCGGGAAGCGCTCGGGCACCCAGCCCACCCGGGCCGGCCGGTCGACGACCCGACCCCGGCCCGGCCGCAACACCCCGGCGGCCACCTGGAGCAGGGTGGACTTGCCCACCCCGTTGCGGCCCAGGACGACCGCAACCTCACCCGGGCCGATCTGCGCGTCCACGCTCCGCAGCACCCACGGACCCCGCCGGTGGTACCGCAACCAGACGTTCTCCAGCCGCATGCGGACGAGCTTGCCACACCCGGAACGCGCCGGGGCGCCGCCACGATCGTGGCGGCGCCCCCCGGGGGCGCTGTGTGGGGGCCGGCGGCGGGCGGGGGCGCGGGGGCGGTGGTGAGCACGGTGGGGGGGGGCGGGGAACCCCGGCCCCGA